>CANQMH010000026.1 GCA_947624865.1 uncultured Clostridia bacterium
GGTGTATGATTATCCGTGCGGCAATTCCGAATATGGATGCAGTCAGACTTATCCCCGCATTAAAAGAGGCGGTCAATACTCCGATTGTCGCAGACATTCATTTTGATTATAAACTCGCGCTTGAGGCGTGTGCCGCCGGAGTTGATAAAATACGAATAAATCCCGGGAATATCGGCTCTGACGACAGAGTAAAGGCAGTTGCAAATGCCTGTAAATTAAGGAATATCCCAATAAGAATCGGAGTTAATTCGGGTTCGCTTGAAAAGGATATTCTTGCAAAATACGGTCATCCAACACCTCAGGCTCTCTGTGACAGCGCACTATACCATGCGTCACTGCTTGAAAAATTTGATTTTAATGATATTGTACTTTCTATGAAAAGTTCAACAGTACCAACAATGATCATGGCTTATGAGCTTGCTTCTCAGCAATGCGATTATCCGCTTCATCTCGGAGTTACAGAGGCAGGAACAGAGCGAATGGGCATAATTAAATCATCAGCAGGCATAGGCTCGCTTTTGCTGCACGGCATAGGCGATACAATCAGAGTTTCACTTACTGCCGACCCCGTTAAGGAGGTTTACGCCGCATATGATATACTCAAAGCGCTTGATATTGAGCTGAACGGCGTGCAGTTTGTTTCCTGTCCAACCTGCGGCAGAACGAGAATTGACCTTGTGAAAATTGCAGATGAAGTTGAGAACAGGCTTAGAAACTGCAAAAAGAATATAAAAGTAGCAGTTATGGGCTGTGCTGTAAACGGACCGGGAGAAGCACGTGAGGCTGACATCGGCATTGCAGGAGGAAACGGATGCGGTCTGGTGTTCAAAAAAGGCGAAATTCTCTACAAAGTGCCTGAGGATAAACTTGTTGATGCTCTTTTGGAAGAAGTAGAAAAATTATAATTTATACTAACCGTTTATATAGATTTAAAATAATTTATACGGTATCTTTGCCGCATACTTAATAGTGTTGGTATCAGAAGGTAATATATGAAGAAGTTAGGCGAGGTTTTTAATTCTTTGTTTGGAATCACAGAATTTGCAGATGAAGTTTCAGACGGAGAGATAACAAAACTTAATATCGGCAAAGAAGCCCGTTCGGTTACCATTTGTGTAAATTTCGACGGGCTTGTTGAGCGTAAAGCGCTCTTTGATGCAGAAAAGAAAATATCAGATGCACTAAATGCTTCGTCGGTGCTTATAATGCCTCATTTTCCGAAAGAGATGTTTTCCGCTGATTATTTTCCCCAGCTTTATCTTGCGATAAAGCGTGATATTCCGAGCATTAACGGTACTCTAAACAATGCCGAAGTAACTTTTGACGGAAAAGACATTACGATCAATCTCTTAAACGGAGGCAAAGGACTGCTTGATGCAAAAGAATTTGATAAAGCGCTCACAAAGATTATTGCTCGGGAGTTTGGAATTAATGCAGGCGTAAAATATACAGGTACTTTTGAAGTTGAAGCTGAAAGCACCGAATACATAGAAACCATTAAAAGTGCGGAAAAACAAATGCACAGAGAACAGCTTGAAAAAGCCGCTGAGTTCTATAAAGAGGACGAAGAGAATGTTAAAAATATTAAAGAAAAACACGAGGAAAATACTGCCGTAGAAATAGAAATTAGAGAGGGAAAATTTGCGACGCCTCAGATAATTGAGTCCTCAATCCGCCCGCTGTACGGACGTTCAATACGCGGAAAAATGATTTCAATCAGCTCGATTGCAGAAGATTCGGGAAAAGTTGTTGTCTGGGGCGAGGTTTTTGACCTTGAAAAAAGAATTACAAAATCAGGCGACAAAAATATTTTCACCATTGACATCACCGATTACACAGGCTCTACAACTGTAAAGGTCTTTAACACGATCAAAGACTCTGCGGCTGTTGACTCGGTAAAAAAAGGCGATACTATCGTCGTTATGGGTGATGTTGAGTATGATAAATATGTAGGCGAGCTTGTAGTTAATGCAAGGTCAATAGGAACTGCGCAAAAGGTTAAAGTAGTCGATAATGCTGAAAAGAAACGTGTAGAGCTTCATCTTCATACAAATATGTCTCAGATGGATGCTGTTACGTCGGCAGGAGATCTTGTAAACAGAGCATATAAGTGGGGACATAAGGCAATTGCAATAACCGACCACGGCGTTGCGCAGGCATTTCCTGACGCGATGAAAGCTGCTGAAAAAATAAATAAAGACGAAGAAAAAATAAAAGTAATTTACGGTATGGAAGCATATTTTATGGATGACCTTGTAGAATCTGTAAGAGGTGCCGCCAATACCCAATTTGACGGAACTTTTATTTGTTTTGACATAGAAACTACCGGTCTTTCCGCCGCCCGTGACAAAATAACCGAAATAGGTGCGGTAAAGGTTGTAAACGGAGAGATAACCGAAACGTTTTCAACTTTTGCAAATCCCGAAATGCCCATTCCTAAAAAGATCACAGACCTTACGGGAATTACCGATGAAATGGTTAAGAATGCGCCTTCGCAGAGCGAGGCAGTATCTGCGTTTCTTGAGTTCGCAGGCGATAACGTGCTTGTTGCCCACAACGCCCCGTTTGATACCTCGTTTATTCGCAAGGCGTGCGAAAATATGGGCAGAGAATACAGCTATACCTCAATTGACACGGTTGCCATATCACGCGCGATTCTCAGTGATATAAAAAACTGCAAGCTTGATACAGTGGCAAAATATCTCAGACTCGGCGATTTTAATCATCACAGGGCAACCGATGACGCTGAAATGCTTGCACGCATTTTCATATGTCTTTGTTCACGTCTTAAAGAAGACTATGCAATTACAAAGACAAGCGATATTAATACAAAAATTGCAGGCGGAGATTTCAAAAAACTGCCTACATATCATATGATAATTCTTGTCAAAAACAAGACGGGACTGAAAAATCTTTACAGACTTATTTCCTACAGTCATCTTGATTATTTTTATAAAAAACCTCGAATCCCTAAAAGCGAGCTTGTAAAATACAGAGATGGACTTATCATAGGTTCTGCGTGCTGTGCCGGACAGCTTTATGAAAGCATCCTTGCAGGCAAGCCGTATGCTGAGCTAAAGCAGATTGCGTCATTCTATGATTATCTTGAAATTCAGCCTACGGGTAATAACGCTTTTTTAATCAGAGACGGAAAATTTGACACCGAAGATGAGCTTCACGAAATTGACAGAACCATAATAAAACTTGCAAAAGAGCTTGGAAAACCTGTTTGTGCCACCTGCGACGTTCATTTTATGGACCCGACCGACGCTGATTTCAGAAAAATTCTTATGGCAGGACAGGGTTATAAAGATGCAGAAGACCAGGCGCCTTTATACTTTCGCACTACAGCCGAGATGCTAAAAGAGTTTGAGTGGCTCGGCAAGGATAAGGCATATGAGGTTGTCGTAGAAAATACAAATAAAATTGCAGATATGTGCGAAAGCATACGCCCTATTCCAAAGGGAACTTTTCCTCCTAACATTGAGGGAGCGCAGGAACAGCTCATTGATATTACATGGAAAAGGGCAAAGGAGAAATACGGCGATCCTCTGCCTGACATTGTAAAGGAGCGTCTTGACAAAGAACTGAACTCAATAACTACCTACGGATTTTCAGTGCTTTATATGACTGCACAGAAGCTTGTAGCCGACAGTGAGGCTCACGGATATCTTGTAGGCTCTCGAGGTTCTGTAGGTTCGTCATTTGTAGCTACAATGTCAGGAATTTCCGAAGTAAACCCGCTTTGTCCCCATTATATTTGTCCAAAGTGCAAACACAGTGAGTTTATAACCGACGGAAGTGTCGGTTCAGGTTTTGATTTGCCCCCTAAAGATTGTCAGGAATGCGGAACACCTATGGACAGGGACGGACATGAAATTCCGTTTGAAACATTCTTGGGATTTAAGGGTGATAAAGTACCTGATATTGACCTTAACTTCAGCGGCGAATACCAGTCGAAGTCGCACAGATACACCGAGGAGCTATTCGGCAAAGACAATGTGTTTAAGGCGGGAACGATCGCTACCGTAGCTGAAAAGACCGCGATTGGATTTGTAAAAAAATACGCGCAGGAACGCGGAATTCCAATGCACAAAGCGGAGGAAAAGCGGCTTGCAATCGGCTGTACTGGCGTAAAGCGCACCACAGGGCAGCATCCCGGAGGAATGGTAGTAGTTCCCCGAACAAATGACGTATATGATTTTTGTCCTGTTCAGCACCCTGCAAATGATGTTAAATCCGATAATATAACTACTCACTTTGATTTCCATTCAATACACGACACCATTACAAAACTCGACGAACTCGGACACGATGTTCCTACTATATATCATTATCTTGAAAAGTTCACGGGCATTCCCGTAATGAATGTTTCAATGAGCGACCCCGAGGTTATGTCGCTGTTTACATCTCCGAAGGCTCTGGGTGTTACAGAGGAAGATATTGACTCCAAGACAGGTACTTTCAGTTTGCCAGAATGCGGCACAGGATTTGTACGAGGAATGTTAATTGAAGCAAAACCAAAAACATTCACCGACCTTTTACAGATTGCAGGACTTTCACACGGTACAGACGTATGGCTCGGCAATGCTCAGGAGTTAA
Source organism: uncultured Clostridia bacterium (assembly GCA_947624865.1). GTDB lineage: Bacteria > Bacillota > Clostridia > Oscillospirales > Acutalibacteraceae > Ruminococcoides. The sequence goes on from CANQMH010000026.1 coordinate 4,603, forward strand.
TTCATAACGGCACCTGTACTATTTCTGAAGTTATCGGTACGCGTGACTCCATAATGACATATCTTATGCACAAAGGTCTTGAACCGGGAATGGCATTTAAAATAATGGAGATCGTAAGAAAGGGCAACGCAACAAAACTTCTTACCGAAGAACATTTTAAGGCTATGAGGGAGCACGGTGTGCCCGAATGGTATATTGACTCGTGTATGAAAATCAAATATATGTTCCCGAAAGCTCACGCGGCGGCATATATGATTTCAACACTCAGGCTTGGTTGGTACAAGGTTCATAAGCCTGCCGAATATTATGCGGCCTACTTTACCGTTCGAAGTGAAAATCTTGACGGCGGCATTGTAATGAAAGGTCACAAAGCTGTCCGCGACAGAATGAATCAGATAAAACAAAAGCAGAGCGCACATGAGGCTTCTGCAAAGGAAGAGGCTGAATTTTCAACGCTTCAAATCGTCAATGAGATGATGGCAAGAGGCATAGAAGTTCTGCCGATTGACGTTTATAAATCTGAAGCTTCTATGTTTATAGTAGAAGACGGAAAAATAAGACTTCCGTTTTCTTCACTTCCGGGTGTAGGCGAGGCAGCGGCAATTTCTCTTGCTGACTCAGGCAAAAAGTACGAATATCTTTCAATAGAAGATATGCAGGTGAAAACAAAAGTAACAAAAGCTGTTATAGAAACTCTCAAAGAGGTTGGCGTGTTAAAAGATATGCCTGAGAGCTCTCAGATGTCATTATTTTAAGGAGTGATTTATTTGAAAAAATTGCTTTCAATGAAAACGGTGCTTATAGGTATAGCGTTTACTGTATTTCTGTTATTTATTAAAGACAATATGGTTATTGTTTGGCTCATACTGTCAAAAATTATGGAGATCCTTACACCTTTCGTAATCGGGTTCCTTATTGCTTATATACTTAATTTTCCGTATAAGTTCTTTTATAGCAAAGCCTTTGGGAAAATGGGTACTAAACGAAAGATTTTTGCCAAAGTACGAAAGCCTTTGTCGATAATCTGCACATACACAATTTTAGCGGCCATTTTTATTGTATTAATTTTAATAGTTGTTCCTCAGATTGTAGTTAACATTGCAAGTCTTGTTGAGTCGATGCCAAAATACTTCAATTCTTTTATGACCAATGTAAATTACTTTGTTGATTGGATTAATACTACGTTTCATGCAGGCATAAAGATAGATATTAACGATAAGAATTTACTTGATAATATAAATAATATATTGCATTATTTCTCAATCGACAACATTACTAAGCTTGCAGGACAAACCACAGAAGTAATATTCAATATGGCAACTAATACAGCTAATGGTTTTTACAACTTTATTATGGGTATTGTTCTTTCGGTTTACTTCCTTGCGGCTAAGGAGTCACTTTGTCGTCTGGTAAAACGTCTTGCAGTTGCATTTATTCCGATAAGATACCTGCCCAAGATATATGAAATCGTTGATATAACAGATACAAAATGCGGACGTTTTCTTGTTGGAGATATACTTGACGCTGGTTTTATAGGTATTTTAACTTTTATTACAATGTCTATTTTCCAGCTTCCTTATGCGCCGTTAATAGCTGTTTTAATAGGAGTAACAAATATAATTCCTTTTTTCGGCCCCTTTATAGGTGCCATACCAAGTGCTTTTATACTTTTCCTTGTTGACCCGTGGGATATGATTTGGTTTATCATAATAATTTTCATAATTCAGCAGCTTGACGGCAATCTGTTCAAGCCGAAGATTATCGGAAGCCAGGTTGGTCTTTCAAGCTTTTGGGTGCTTTTCAGCGTTATGGTCGGCGGAGCGCTTTTCGGAGTTGTGGGACTTATTCTCGGAACGCCGATTTATGCGGTAATTTATTCTCTTGTCGGAAAGAAAGTCAGAAATTCAATTAATGATAAAGGTAAAATTGCCCAGGAGGCCCTTGATTTTGAAGTTCTCAACTACGCTAAAATAGCCGAGGAGCAGAAAAAAATAAGAGAAGAGAAAGAAAACCAGCAAAAGGAAAAGATTAAAAAGCTCATAAGGCTTAACAAATCCGATGATGAAGAGGCTGATTTAAACAATGATAAAAATGCAATAAAAAATAATGATGAATCTGAAAGCTAAAATTCCAATAAAAATAAATATAAAATTATGTTTGACAAAAACGATTTATTGTGGTAGTATATTAGCACATTAGCACGCTAAAGTATACAAGAGGTAATTATGAAAAAATATTTAAAGATTACTCCTGAGGGAACAAAAGACTTTTTATTTGCTGAATGTTCGGCAATGGACAGCATTTGCGGAAAAATTGAAAAAGTCTTTGTATCCCGTGGTTTTAAACGCGTTATAACTCCGGGAATCGAGTTTTACGATGTGTTTTCGGTTCCATGCAGCGGAATTTTACAGGAATCAATGTTCAAAATGGTTGACAATAAGGGCAGATTGCTTGTTGCGCGTCCCGATTCAACTCTTCCTATAGCCAGAATGGTTTCATCTCGTCTGAAAAACAGCATTATGCCTGTACGCTTGTATTATAAACAAGCTGTTTACCGCAATAATCCCACTCTTACTGGAAGACGCAACGAGCTTATGCAGATGGGCATTGAGCTTTTGGGAGTAAAGGGAATAAGGGCAGACCTTGAAATTCTTACTACAGCGGTAAATTGTATATCTTCCGTTGCAGAAGATTTCAGAATAGAGCTTGGTCATGCACAGGTGTTTAATGCCTTGTCACAGGAGCTTAATATTGACGAAAGCTACAAAGAAAAAATCAGAGTTTCAATTGAGGGTAAAAATTATTCTGCACTTAATAATCTCCTTGACAAGCTAAAACCCTGCAAAGCTGTATCTGCCATACGCAGTTTGCCGTCGCTTTTCGGCGGAGAAGAGGTATTTAAAAAAGCGGCTGAAATCTGCGAAGGTACAAAAGCAGTTGCGGCACTTGAATATCTGCATAAAATCTACAGTAATCTTGAACCTCTCGGACTTGGCGACAAGCTGATTATTGATTTGGGGATTGTTCAGAGAAACGATTATTATACAGGAATTGTTTTTACCGGCTATATTAATGGAATTGGCGACGCAGTAATTTCAGGCGGAAGATATGACGAGCTTCTTTCAGCATTTGACGCACCTATGGGTGCGGCAGGATTTGCCGTAGATACTGATGCAATTACAATCAAGCACCTGTCAGACGACGGAGTAAGCTATTCTGATAATCCCGATGTTCTTGTTTTTGCAGAGGATGGACATGAGGTCGAAGCTATTAATATTGTTTCAGAGCTTAACAGCAAAGGAGTTAAGGCGCAGTTCAGCGTATTGCCGACGCTTGAAGAAACAAAGCAATTTGCTGCAAAGCGCAAAATTGCAGAAGTCAGAGTAGTAGGATAATCAATGCCTGAAAGGAAATTTCATATATGAAACCACTTAGAATTGCTCTTACAAAGGGCAGACTTGAAAAAACAACGATTGATCTTTTTGAAAAAATCGGATATGATTGCAGTGAAGTTAAAGATAAAGGAAGACGTCTTATTCTTCCCGTAGGCGATAATAAATTTGAGGTTGTTCTTGCAAAGGCAGCTGACGTAATTACATATGTTGAGCACGGAGTATGCGATTTGGGAGTTGTAGGAAAGGATACAATACTTGAAAACGGCAGTTCTTTTTATGAGCTGCTTGACCTCGGATTCGGAAAATGCAGATTTGCTCTGGCGACAAAAAAGGATTATAATTTTTACAGCGGTTACAAGACAAAGACAATTGCTACAAAATATCCAAATGTTACACGAGCATTTTTTGACGACAAAAATATGGATGTAAGAATTATCAAAATTGAAGGTTCAGTCGAGCTTGCTCCGCTTGTAGGCCTTGCAGACGGAATAGTAGATATTGTTGAAACAGGTTCAACGCTCAAGGCGAACGGACTTGAAGTAATCGAATGGGTAACTGATATATCAGCAAGACTTATTGCAAATACTGCAAGCCTTAAACTCAGAAAAAATGAAATTGAGGAACTTCAGAAAAAATTGGAGGCTGTAACGCAATGATTACAACAGTAACAGCAGACGGAAAGAGAGAATACGAGTTTATTGAGGTGCTCAAGAAAAGAGCGCAAAATTCAGATAAAAACGTTATTCCCATAGTGTCTGAAATTATAGATAATGTTCGAGAAAACGGAGATAAAGCAGTAAAGGACTATACAATTAAATTTGACGGAAAGGCACCCGAGCAAACCGAGATTTCTGCAGATGTAATAGACGGCATTATTTCAAAATGTGATGAAAAATATATCGAAACTCTTAAAAGAGCCTCGGAAAATATTTCTGATTTTCATAAAAGACAGCTTCAGCAAAGCTGGCTAACCACCAAGAATAACGGTGTAATAATGGGACAGAGAATACGAGGATTAAAGCGCGTGGGAATTTATGTTCCGGGCGGTACAGCCGCGTATCCGTCATCAGTTCTTATGAACGCCATTCCTGCAAAAATTGCAGGTGTTGAAGAAATAATAATGTGTACTCCTCCTCAAAAGGACGGTACGCCTAATCCAAATATAATTGCCGCCGCAAAAATTGCAGGCGTTGACAGAATTTTCCTTATGGGAGGCGCTCAGGCTGTTGCAGCCCTCGCATACGGAACCGAAAGCGTGCCAAAGGTTGATAAAATTGTAGGTCCCGGAAATATTTTTGTTGCTACGGCAAAAAAACTTCTTTACGGAACTGTTGACATTGATATGATTGCAGGTCCCAGTGAAATTCTTATTATAGCCGACAGCTCGGCAAATCCGAAATTTCTTGCGGCTGACCTAATGAGCCAGGCAGAGCATGATAAGCTTGCTTCGGCAATTTTGCTGACAGATTCAAAGGATATTGCTGAAAAAACACAGCAGGAGCTTGAAATTCAGATGACAGAATTGTCAAGAAATGAAATTATCAAATCGTCAATTGATAATTTCGGAGCAATTATTGTTTGCGCTGATATGTCGCAGGCTGTGGATTTTGCCAACGAGCTTGCACCAGAGCACCTTGAGGTATGCTGCAACAACCCTATGGAGTATATAGGAAAGCTTGATAATGCCGGCTCGGTGTTTCTCGGCAACTACAGTCCCGAACCACTCGGCGATTATTTTGCAGGGCCGAATCATGTTCTGCCCACCAGCGGTACTGCAAGATTTTTCTCACCTCTGTCTGTTGACAGTTTTGTTAAGAAATCAAGCTTTATTTACTATACTGAAGACGCATTAAGAGCCGACTCAGAGGATGTAATAAGATTTGCAGATACCGAAGGTCTTACTGCGCACGCAAATTCAATTAAAGTAAGATTTAATATTGACTGATACAGGAGACTTATATATGAATTACGAACTTAACCAAAAAATCCGTGAACTTGAACCTTATGAGCCTATAAGCGGTACATATAAAATAAGGCTTGATGCAAACGAATGTCCGTACAATTATCCTGCGGAGATTAAAGAACAAATAGCAAAGGCGATTCAAAATATTAATTTTAACCGTTACCCTGACCCAATGGCTTCTGAAGTAGTTAATTCTTTTGCTGAGTATTACAACATAGATCCAAAGCTTGTCACGGCGGGCAACGGCTCTGATGAACTCATTTTCTTGATTGAATCCGCTTTTATGGATAAAGGCGACAAAATGCTTGTTGTTTCTCCTGATTTTTCAATGTATAAGTTTTATTCTTCAATCTGCGAGGTTGAATGTGACTCGTTTATTAAAGATGACACTCTAAACATTGACGTCGATTTGCTCATAAAAAAGATAAATGAAGATAACATAAAGCTCGTTATATTTTCAAATCCCTGTAATCCTACAGGACAGGGAATGGTAGCTGAAGATGCAAGAAAACTTGTTAATTCGGTAAATGCTCTTGTTATTCTTGACGAGGCATATATGGATTTTTGGAATCAGAGCTTAATTGGTGAAGTTGAAAATTATTCTAATCTCATAGTTTTCAGAACCGCTTCAAAAGCAGTTGGTTCTGCCGCCTTGAGGCTTGGATTTGCAGTTGCAAACGAAGCAATATCCAAAGCGATAAAGGCTGTAAAATCCCCGTATAATGTAAACAGTATTTCCCAGGCAATAGGCAGTATAATTTATAAAAACAAAGAATATTTATTAAACCGACAAAAAACAATTGTCAGAAACAGAGAAAAGCTGTATAATGAGCTGGTAAAGATTGCGGGAAATAAAAAGAATTTTAAAGTTTTCAGTAGCTGTGCCAACTTTATTTTGGTTAAAACTCCGTATGGTAAGGATTTATGGGAATATCTAAAAGATAATTCCATTGTCATAAGGTATATGGGCGAATATATAAGAATTTCCGTAGGCACAGAAAACGAGATTGACGAAACAGTTAAGTGTATTAATGACTTTTTTTCGAGGTGAGTTTATGCGCTGTACAATTGTAGAGAGAAAAACAAAAGAAACCGACATCAAGCTTATTTTAAATCTTGACGGAGGCAATGTTTCAATAGATACGGGCATCGGTTTTTTTGACCATATGCTAAATTCGTTCGCAACCCACGGAGGCTTCGGACTTGAGCTTTCCGTCAAGGGTGATCTTGAGGTTGATGAACATCATACAATTGAAGATACAGGAATCGTTCTCGGAAAAGCATTCAGTCAGGCGTTGGGAGACAAATCTTCTATAGACAGATTCGGAAGCTTTTATGTTCCGATGGACGAAGCGCTTGCATTTGCTTCGGTAGATATAAGCGGACGGCCGTTTTTAGTGTTTGACGCAGATTTTCCGCAGGCAAAATGCGGCGAATACGACTGTTCAATGACAGTGGAATTTATGCGCGCATTTGCATATAATGCAGGTATTACACTGCACCTAAGATCTCTTTACGGTGATAATTCACACCACATTACCGAGTCTTTGTACAAAGCTTTGGCTCACGCGTTGAAACTTGCCGTGAAGCAGAACACGTCTAACAAGCCTCTTTCTACAAAGGGAGTGTTATAAATATGATTATTTTACCTGCAATTGATATAAAGGACGGAAACTGCGTACGTCTTTTTAAAGGCGACTATTCAACAGTTGAAAAAGTTGCAGAATCCCCATACATCGCAGCACAGCGATTTGCTGACGCAGGAGCAAGCTGGATACATATGGTTGATCTTGACGGAGCAAAGGACGCTAAGCTTGTAAACGCTGATTTAATTGCCGATGTAGCCAAGACCTCAGGCTTATCCGTTGAGGTAGGCGGAGGAATACGTGATATGAACGCAGTTGAATATTATCTTTCAAGAGGTATCAACAGAGTCATACTCGGCTCGGCTGCCGTTAAAGATCAGCAGTTTGTTATTGACGCCGTCAGACATTACGGTGACAGAATTGTTGTTGGAATTGATGCAAAAGACGGTATGGTAAGAGCAGAGGGCTGGCTTGACAATTCAGATATAAATTATATTGAGCTTGCAAAGCGTATGGAAGCCGTAGGGGTTCAGACAATAGTATTTACCGACATTGAGCAGGATGGCACGCTTGCAGGACCTAATTTAAAGCAGCTTGACGACCTTGTTCACGAGGTAAACTGCAACATAATTGCAAGCGGCGGTGTTGCCGTGCTGAAAGATATTATTAATCTTTCAGAGCTTGACATTTACGGTGCGATTTGCGGCAAAGCAATTTACTCAGGAAAACTTGACTTAAAACAGGCAATTGAAATTACAAGTAAAATTTAGGGTGCTGTATGGATTTAGATAAATATTTTGTAAAATCAGAGCTTATTCCTGCCGTTATACAGGAGAAATCAACGGGCGAGGTGTTAATGCTCGCCTATATGAACAGGGAAAGTATGCAAAAAACCTTTGAAACGGGATACACTTGGTTTTGGTCGCGAAGCAGGCAGGAGCTTTGGAATAAGGGAGCGACGTCGGGGCATCTTCAAAAGGTAGTTGAAATATTTTCAGACTGTGATGACGATACCCTGCTGATTACCGTTGAACAGATGGGAGCCGCCTGTCATACAGGCAATCATTCCTGCTTTTATAAGAAATTGAATTAAATAGAGGTATAAATTATGAATGACAGAGAAGTACTTGCAGCATTGTATGCTACAGTAGAGAACAGAAGAGATAATCCTAAAGAGGGGTCATATACTTGTTATCTTCTTGACAAAGGGCTTGACAAGATATTAAAAAAGGTCGGCGAGGAATGCAGTGAAACAATCATTGCGGCAAAAAACGGCGATAACAGTGAAACAGTATATGAAATTGCAGATTTGATTTATCACCTTACCGTTATGATGGTGCAGCAGGGAATCCCGCTTGAAGATGTTCTTGCAGAGCTTGAAAAGCGAAGCGAAAAAACAGGTAATCTTAAACAATTTCACGTAGTAGACAAAAATACCTGATTTTCCCGCAGTATTATGAGACATAAAAGCCCTATGACATCGTCATAGGGCTTTAAAAAAGAATTTATATGTATTTTAAGCACAAGTAGAAGTGAATTTGGAAATTGCCTGTTTAAAATTATCATCAGGTTCAGATTCAAAAAGCAATTCAATCGGTTTGCTTACATCGAGTGAGTAAACACCAATCAGTGAATGGGCGTCAACAGTATAGTCTCCGCTTTTAATCATTATCATAAGATTAGGAAAATGAGCAAGGGTTTCAAAAATTTCCATTAATCCGTTTTTGTTTTTCGGGGAAATTGGCATAGAAAACAAAGAACTCACCTCTAATATTTAATTTTCTAACTATATAATATCATTATTTTTTGCGATAATCAACGAAAATTGATAAATTTTTTGAATTTCAACTATTTAGATAAAAAAGGAAGAGTTATTAATGAATTTTAATATAGTTACACTCGGCTGTAAAGTTAATCAATATGAATCTCAGGCAATGCGTGAGGATATGATAAAAAACGGATACATTTTGTCAGCGGATAAAAATAAAGCAGATATTACAATAATTAACAGCTGTACGGTAACTTCCGTAAGTGACGCAAAAAACCGAAAAATAATAAACAAGGTACGCCGTGAAAATCCCGATGGAATTATTATTCTTACAGGATGTATGCCGCAGGCTTTTCCCGAGGACAGCAATAATTTTAAAAACTGCGACATAGTTTTGGGAAACACCAAACGCACCGAACTGATTCCTGCATTGAAAAAATATTTATTTGAAAGAAATAAATTTGTACATATAACAGAACATTTAAAGAAAAATGAAAAGTTTGAAAACCTTTCTGTTTCATCTCTGGGAGAGCATACAAGAGCTTTTATAAAAATAGAGGACGGCTGTAACAGATTTTGCTCTTATTGCATTATACCGTATGCAAGAGGAAGGGTAAGGTCAAAAAAACTTGACGATTTAAAGAATGAGATCAAGAATGTTGCGCTTAACGGTTATAAAGAGGTCGTTCTTGTAGGGATTAATCTATCTGCTTATGGTCTTGGCGAAGATTTTGACCTTGCCGACGCAGTTGAATGTGCCTGCTCGGTTGACGGTATTGAGCGTGTAAGGCTCGGCTCAATTGAGCCTGAACAAATGGATGACAGGCTTATTTCAAGGCTTGCCGCTCAAAGCAAGTTCTGTCCGCAGTTTCATTTATCGTTACAAAGCGGATGTGACGCCACATTAAAAGCAATGAACAGACATTACAACAGCTCAGAATATAGAGACATAGTAAAAAAACTCAGGAATTCCTTTAAAAACTCCGCAATGACAACCGATGTAATGGTTGGCTTTGCAGGAGAGAGTGAGGAGGATTTTGAAAAGTCTCTGCAGTTTGTAAAAAGCATAGGTTTTGCAAAAGTACACGTTTTTCCTTATTCTCAGCGCAGAGGCACGGTTGCTGCGTCGGCTCCCAATCAGATTTCACCCGAAGAAAAAGAAAAACGTGCAAAGATTATGGGGGAGCTTGTTGAAAAATCACGCGCGGAGTTTCTCTGTTCGCAGGTAGGACTTGTTGAACAGGTGCTTTTTGAGCGTTTGCGCCATGGTTATCTTGAGGGATACACTAAAAACTACACGCCTGTTCGTATAGCTTCCGATGACATCACGCTTTGCGGAACAATAAGAGAAGTAAAAATAGTTAGTTCTTCTGAGGACTATTGTACGGGTGAATTAGTGTAATTTATTTTTTAAATTTTGCATTTCTTTTCTGCTTATACTGTCAATAAGGCTTGCATAACTGTAAATCATAAAACCGTTTGTTTTGTCGTTATCATTTAAAATTTCATATTCCTCAGCAAGAATGTTATCACTGTCAAGCCATGTACCTTCGTCATCGTCAGTTCCTGCTTTGTATCCTGCAAGACCGACATACAGATTTACGTTATCCGCAAAATCAAGCTCACTCCAGCTTGCAAGAGAATCTTCAAACGTCAGTCGGGGGTTTTCAAGGCTGAAATAAATCTGCGGACATATATAATCTACAAATCCTCTGCAAGTACACCATGATTTTACATCTGCGTAAATCTCATCATTATTATTAATATTTCCCTGCGGTGAAATGCCGAAAACTACATTATTTTTTAAATCGTGTACTTTTCTGTACACTTCGCAAATCAGCATATTTACGTTTGCTTTTCTCCAATTATCAATGCTCATACTGTTGCCGTTCCCGACAGATTCAAGATAACTTTCATACTGAGGTTTATCTTTGTTTTCAATATCAGTCGGATAAAAATAATCGTCAAACTGTATTCCGTCAACATCATAATTTTTTATAATTTCTTCGACGCCGTTTACTATAAGTTTTCTTGCATTTTCATTAGACGGGTCAAGATAAATGCCGCTATCGGTTTCTATGCCGAGCGATTTATCTTTTATGTATGGATTGCTGTCCGAAAGCTTTGACGGAGTTTTATTTGTTGTCACTCTGTAAGGATTTATCCATGCATGGATTTTTAGACTCTTTGATTTGCAAATTTCACATATTATTTTAAGGGGATCATAACCAGGATTTTTCCCCTGCGTACCTGTAAGAATATGCGACATTGGGTAATAATTTGATTTGTACAGCGCGTCCCCGAAAGGTCTAACCTGTACAATCAGCGTATTCAGACCAAATCCTCTGCAATTTTCTGCGATTTTTTCAAATTTATTTCTGAAACTGTTTTCACTTTTATCCGATTCATTTTCCATACTCAGTTCCATATATGAAACCCATATTCCGCGCATTTCGCCGTCATCTGACTGTATTTCTGAATCAGAATTTTCAGTTTTATCTGAAGAGACATTTTTGTTGCTTTGAGTTTTAACAGTCGGAGTGCTCGTGTTATTTCCTGCACTTACAGCAATAACTGCTATTAAAATTATCATTGACAGAGTTATCGGTATGAGTTTTTTAAAATTCAAGCATATCATCCTTTGGAGTAATTATGAACACAGCAATTTATTTTTTCATTATTTATTTGATCATCATAAACATTATTGCAACTTTTGTAACCATATACGATAAACTAAGCGCAGTTAACAGGCGACGGCGCGTAAAAGAGCGTACACTTTTGCTGATTAGTGCAGTCGGCGGAAGCATAGGAATGTATCTTGCGATGTTACTTATCAGACATAAAACAAGACACTTAAAATTTATGCTCGGAATCCCGATAATTATTATTACACAACTAATTATTTTCTATTTTATTTGGAGCGCAATAAATGGCTGAACAACTTATTTTTAAAATACCTGACGAATGTGATAATATGAAAGCCCTGACCTTTTTAAAAGATAGATGTCGTCTTTCATCAAGAATGATAACACGCTTGAAACGAGAAAAAGATGGTATTTTGATGGACGGAAAAATTTTAAGAACAGTTGATTTTGTAAAAAGCGGGGCAGATGTAATAATCAATTTACCTGAAGAAAATTCAGAAATACAGCCGATTGAGGGAACACTTGACATTGCCTATGAGGACGAGCATTTGCTTATTGTCAACAAACCGCCGTCAATGCCGGTTCATCCCGTAAAACAGCATCAGACTGATACGCTTGCCAATATAGTGTCTTTTTATGCAAAAAGCAAAGGCGAAAGCTATGTTTTCAGAGCGCTTAACAGGCTTGATAAAGACACATCGGGACTTGTTGTGATTGCTAAAAACAGATGTTATGAAAAATTCTGTTAAAAAGACATATTATGCTTTGTGTCACGGCAAAATTGAAAAAGACGGCACCGTGCGCGCTCCGATAGGTCTGCGAGAAAATTCAAAAATGGTCAGATGCGTAAAATCGGAAGGTACTGATGCGGTCACTCATTATAAAGTAATTTCAAGCAATAATGAAATTTCTTTTATAGAATTATTGCTTGAAACAGGGAAAACTCATCAGATTAGATGTCATATGGCTTTTCTGGGACATCCGCTTTTGGGTGATGACCTGTACGGGGGAAGTCTTGACAAAATTTCACGTCAGACATTGCACTGCGGTAAAATAAGTTTCAGGCATCCCGTAACAGGAAAGCAAATAACAATAACAGCACAAATACCTGATGATATGATGAAAATAATATTTAATTATAAAAAAAAGGATCGACACTGATTTACATCAAATGTCAATCCTTTTATTTTTAGAAATTATTTATTGCTCGTTTACCTCATATATTTTATAACCGTTAAATTCGTTTACCTGTTGATAAACAGCAGATTTACTGTCATGTGCGTAATACTCTGTAAAATAACGCTCTTTTTTGAAAGTGATATATTTATCAATTACATAAATTTTTTTGCTGTTTAACACAGCCTCGTAAATATTTTCTGACATATTACGTTTTCTTAACACTGAATTTTTATGAAAATATTGAAATCCGTCAACATTGTCGAGAAAATTGCGTTTAAATCCCCACAGCGGATGGATATAATTATCTGTGTATTTAATGCATTCATTTGCGGTTATAGGGTCAAGCACATAATAACGGTCGGGATGCCGGTCAATTTCAGAAAGAAGACGACTCGGTTTTTCGCTTTCTTTAATCGGGTTAGCGTTGGTCTGATATACTGTGCAGTAGCACATAAACAAGCATAATATGAAAACACCTGAAATGAACATAGAGCCTTTTCTCATTCGTAATTGAGAAGGTGATTTTTTAGGCTTAAATTGTTCAAAATTAAATGAATACAGCAGAAATACAAAGAGAAAAAGCCATATTCCGTATATAAGATATGTTGCTCCTGAGTAAAAGTATCTTATTAAAACGCTTGAAACTATTGCCGCAATAAGATAAAACACAGGGAAGAAAGCAAACCTCCGTTTATGCAGTACAATATAAACAATTCCGATTGCCAAAAAACATAGGATAATAATTGCAAAACAGTCAAATACGGCAATATGATTAAATATGTCAATAAAAATAATGCCGAGTTCGTAAAAAACATTTTTGCTGTTTTCCTGATTTTGAATTTGTGATACAAGCGAAAGTGCATTGTTATTCAAATAATGTTCATCATCATAATATCCGTTTTTTAAAAGCTCATAGTCGCTTTCAGATGATATACCGATTTCATTGAACTGTTCTTTGTAATCTCCGTAGTTAGGATAGGGAAGATTATTTATTGAATCGGTAAGCTGTGAATACTTGTAATAGTCGCTTGCTTCTTCCGAAGAATTATTTACTGAATATGAATATTGATTTAATCCTACGGCAACTAAAGATATAAAAATAAACAGAAGCAAAAAGGGTCTGAAATACCAAAAAAACTTACGGAATGCTATTTTGTATTTGCGTTTTGCAATCATATCCGCAAAGAAGAATGTAACTGCAAAACCGAGAGCAATAAAAAAGTATTTGTAATCGAAAAAAGAGCCGAATGCAATTAAAACAACGCCAACCCAACATGAAAGACTGTATTTTTTATTGTGGATTGCATTGAGTACAAGCAAAAATCCTGCCGCCAAAAGAATAGCTGCGGTTTTACTGCTTTGAATATCAGCATAATGATTTAGTGAAAATAAAATATTGAGCAAAAGAGTAAAAATAAAAGATTTTTTCTTGTTGAATTTATCGGCAAAAACAAAAGTAATAGATGTAAATGAAAGATATGATAACAAAATCTGTGCGAGAACAAAGCTGTTAAATCCGGGAAGAATAAATTGTACAGAGCCGATTATAGTGGTCAATATATAATTAAGACCGTAGCTGTAGTAATAATGATACTGACCGATATAAAGCGAGCTGTAAAAATCCTTGCTGTCGTCATATGAAAAGGATGTAACCTGAATACAGAAAAACATTATAACAAGGTTGATGACAACAGAGAAAAACAAATTGCTTTTAAGTAAATTCAATATTTTTTCTTTCATGAATTACTTACTCCTAACGTCAATTATTCTTTCGTCTTATCTGTATCCTTTTTCCGACTGTTCATTAACCATAAGCTGAAGATTTGCCTGCTCGTAGCTGTTAAACGTTACATTAGCAGAAAATTCCTCTGCGTTATATTTAGGATCATACCACGATTTAGATTTAAAGTATGAAGAAAGGGCAGGGTCGCTGAAAATTCTGCCTCTTCTTGCGTATATTTCGTTAATTGCAAGATTTAATTCTTCTCTGCTTAATGATGAAACATCAGACTTGCTCAGATATGCCGAATCGCTGTTTGCAAACAGATAACTGTTGTCAACAGCTGAATTTTCCTGTTCGGTAGGGGCCTCTGTAGCAGGAGCTTCTGTAGCAGGAGCTTCTGTTGTTTCAGGCTCTTCAGCGCCAAGAGAGATGTCAAGCGTTACAACCGAACCTTTATCTGCCTCAGAATCACCCTGCGGAGACTGAGAAATAACATATCCCTCGTCGTAATCATTGCTGTATCTGTATTCTCCTATTTCTACTACAAAACCATCTGCTTCAAGCAATTCCTTTGCATAGCTGTAACCGTATCCGACAACAGGAATAACCGCCTTTTTGACTGCTGCGGTAGTAGGCTGCGTTGTAGGCGCAGCGGTGGTTGGCTGAGTAGTTGACTTTGCAGTTGTTTCGACTGTTGTAGGTTGTGCAGAGGTAGTTGCAGTATTATCATTGTTGCCTGAAATTCCGCTTATAATGCAGTAAGCAATAAAAGCGAGAGCGGCAAACATTACAATTACGCTAATTATTATGATAACAATATTTTTCTTGCTTTTTTCAGATGATGTAGTATCATCATCGGTACTGAAAACACCAAATGAATCAGCATCTTCATTTTCTTTAATATCAGATTTTATGTCCTCTGGTTTATTGTTGTTATCGTTAACTAAAGGTTCGGGGTCGTCAAAATAAGCTCCGTAGTCCTTTTCGGAGGCCGTCTTATTTAAGTTTATAACTTTATTTTTTATCTCGTAATTATCAAAAACTCTGTTATCAATTTCAAACTCATCTTCATTATTATCGGCTGAAATAGTGTTTGATGAATTATCTTCAGTTTTTTGGGGAGGTTCAGAGAATGAGCTTATATCCTCTGAATCGCTTTGTTCATCTTCATTGGAATCAGCCTTATTTTCAGGAAACTCCGAAACCGTTTCTTGATTTGAAGTTTGTACAGCTTCACTTGCAATTTCCGAAGCAGCTAATGCAGCAGGCGCAGTTAAATTATCTGTTTGAGAATCATTGTTGTCATCGCTTTCTGCAATTTCCTCAGAATTTGAATATTCAGGTTCTTCATATTCATATTCCTCAAACACATTATTGTCAAAGTCAGTTGTTTCAGGAACAATTACTTTTGGATTTTGCTGAGACACTGTATTTTCATCTCTAATGGAAGTAAGAGCATTTTTTATGTTGGCTGCATTTTTCCATCTGTTAGCATTATCGGGCTGACAGGCAATCACAATTACGCTTTTTAGTTTTTCTCCGCCGTTTTTCGGTGCAGAAACCGACTTTCCGTCAAAGCGGGTTTTAATTGCATCTTCCTTGCTCACGGTATCAGATTCAAACGGCAGACGGTTATTACTGCACATACAATACATAATAAGGCCAAGAGAATATATATCAGTAGTAAGGTCCGCATTTTGTTTTTTAGCTATTTCGGGTGCAACAAAAGACATATCTGAGATTTTACTTTCAAAATCAGAAAATCCGCCTATTTTATATTTTCCGTCATTTGTAACAAAGATATTATCGGGATTTATGTTGCCGTGGAAAATATTATTTGATTCGAGCTTTTCGAGAATCGAAGACATTTGTATGCCGAAGTCTATAATTTCGGATTCGGTAAAAGTCTTTTCTTTCATTACATCAGAAACTGACTTTGAATCTTCAGTAATTATATATAATTCAATTTTTTCCTTAGCAGGATTATTTTTTACTGAAACATCAATGTAGTTAAAAGAGTTTCCCGACTGAGATATATTTTTAAGGAAAGATGATTCTTGATTAATAAAATCAACATTTTCGCTGTTATATGTATTACCGCTTATGCAGATATATCTGAGATTTGCCGACACAACGGTGCCGTCATATTCTTTTTTGCTTACTTTATATACTTCATTGCCGTTTTCTTCCGATACTAATGAAGTAATTTTCCATAATTTAAGATTTTCGGGCATTTTAATATGTCTGGGCATTATAGCATCTCCTTTATAAAAATTTTAATTATATAAAAAATATTGTTAATATCTGTCTTATTTTACTTATTGTACCACAATATCATTTGTATTTCTATATTTTTTTCGACTTTATTAAATATAATATCTTGAAAAAATAAAATTAATAAATACTAATTTTTAAAAATGGTTTGCGCAATATTAGTTAATTGGATTTTACTTATTTTTGAAATATTTATTAAAATTTTGATTTTTATGTTGCATTTTTAAATAAAATAATGTATATTAATGTCAAATAAAATATATTTACTATTTTTTGAGGAGGATTTTATATGAAAAGATATTTTAAATCAATTATAAGTTTATTGCTTATTGTAATGTTGACTTTCAGTACGGTAATATCCGCTAATGCAGAAACCTTGCCTATGTATGGTGATGTAAATTCTGACGGGGAAGTTAATGTAACAGACGCTACCGAAATAAACAAATATTTAGTTGATATTGCTGTTTTTGCCGAGGAGCAGTGTGCTGTTGCAGATTTTAACGGGGACAGAATAATTGATATAAAAGATTCTACAGACATTCAGAAAATGCTTGCAAGTCAAGACTACAAATATGCTCACGAGCTATATGAAACAGAATATTCTGATTTTTTGAGTGATAATCTTAATCCGATAAAATATACAGTTGATAAAAATGAAACTGTTCTTAATTCTAATCCCAAATTGTATGTTGGAGAGTTGCAAGGCAGTTTAACAACTGTATTTAAAACTTTTGACGATTACAACAGATTTTTTGATGAGAAATTTGACGAATATAATGAAGCTTTTTTTGAAAAAAACGCATTGATTTTTATTTACAGAAGTTATTTAAATGTGTCAACGAAATATACTGTTGATAATGTCTATGTAAATGATAATGTACTTTATCTTAAAGGGACAAAATGGGAAAGTGATTTGCAGGAAGATATGCTTGCTTACTGGAATCAGTTTATTGTTGTTGATAAATCGAGTGTAAAAGATATAGATAAAATCTGTATTAAAGAGAGTTCCAATAATTATTCATTGTTGCCATAATTAAGAAATACAAATAATTTTAAAAAATATGTTTATATTTAGAACCCGTATTTTCTAAGTAGAAAATACGGGTTCAGTTATAGTTATATTTACTTTATATG
Source organism: uncultured Clostridia bacterium (assembly GCA_947624865.1). Classification (GTDB taxonomy): domain Bacteria; phylum Bacillota; class Clostridia; order Oscillospirales; family Acutalibacteraceae; genus Ruminococcoides. Next base: position 22,270 of record CANQMH010000026.1, read on the forward strand.
TATTCTTTCTTTTCTTTTCAAACCTGCAATTCCTCCGACTCCTCCGAAAATAAGTGTTGCAATAAGCTTTATCAGAGTGAAAACGGTAACAGAGTCATTGCTTCTAATAAGTCCGATGATCGTAACAAGCAAAAAGATTGCAAATCCTGTTATCAATCCTGCAATAAGTCCGGCGGATTTTGTGATTTTTGTAGTAATTATACCTCCGAAGAAAGTACCTATAGCAAGCATAGCAATCATAATATAATTAGTTAAATCTGTAGGAAGCAGCCCCGACGTCAGTATTATGATTGAAAAAATGCAGGTAAGTATAACGGTAATCAGCATTCCGCATACAGTACCGAAAATTACGGCTTTTGCAAGAAGTTTTTTGTCAGTCATAAAAATACCCCCGAATATAATCTGTTAAAATTATATTCGGGGAGTTGAAGATAAATTCTCTTATTATTCTTTTGTAGAAGCAGATGGCTCAACATCATCATTTTTTTTGCGGCTGAAAAAGCTTTTCTTTTCGTGTTGAGATGTTGCAGGCTGTTCTTTAACAGTATCAACGGTTGAAATGCACCATTTTTTAAATTTCATTTTTACTCTGTCAGAGCCTGTTTCAACGATAATAGAGTCCTCATCATCTTTTATAGCAACTACTCTTCCCATAATACCGCCGATTGTAGTAATTTCATCACCGATTTCAAGTGAATTGCGCAGTTCAGCCTCTTCTTTTTTCTTTTTTGAGTTAGGTCTGATTAAAAAGAAATAGAGAGCGGCGAAAATTGCGACATAAAGTAAAATCATTGGCCATAAACCGTTCATTCCCTGATTGGCGTTTGCGGCAAGTTTTGGTATAAAGTTTGTCATATTTTTCATTCCTTTCATACAATATACTGATTATATCAGTTTTAAATTAATCTTGCAAGGCATTTTATAAAATTTTCATTATTACTTCAAAATTACCCTTTTATTGCGATGAAATACGTATTTTTACGGATATTTGCTCTTTGCAAATACGCACTAAATTCTTACTCCGAGAATATTGCGGTATTTGTTATAAAATTCGGTAAAAGTTTCGTTATCAAGCTGTTGTCTGATAATTTCCATAAAATTATTGTAAAAATACAGATTGTGTATAACTGCAAGGCGCATACCAAGCATTTCACCGCTTTTAAGAAGATGTCTGACATATGCTCTTGAAAAGTTTTTGCAAACGGGGCATTCGCACTGATTATCAATCGGACTTTCGTCTGTTTCATATTTTGCGTTGTTTAAATTTCTTACGCCGGCCCAAGTGAAAAGCTGTCCGTGACGTGCGTTGCGGCTCGGCATTACACAGTCAAACAAATCAACTCCTCTTGCGACGCTTTCAAGAATGTTGACAGGGGTTCCCACACCCATAAGATATCGTATTTTGTCTTTTGGAGCATAAGGTTCAACCGTTTCAATAATTTCATACATTGTTTCGGCAGGCTCGCCTACAGCAAGTCCACCGATAGCATAGCCGTCAAGATCAAGCGCGGCAATTTCTTTCATATGCTCAGTACGCAAATCCTTATAGATACCGCCCTGATTAATTGCAAAAAGCATTTGTTTTTTGTTAATCGTATCTTCCAGCGAGTTAAGCCTGTTCATCTCTGCAATACATCTTCTAAGCCATCTTGTGGTTCTTTGTACGCTTTCTTTAGTATAATCGTAAGGAGAGGGATTTTCCACACACTCGTCAAAAGCCATAGCAATTGTAGAAGCGAGATTTGACTGGATTTGCATACTTTCCTCAGGCCCCATAAAAATTTTTCGTCCGTCTATGTGTGAATTAAAATAAACGCCTTCTTCTTTTATGTTCCTAAGTTTTGCAAGTGAAAAAACCTGAAATCCTCCGCTGTCGGTAAGAATAGGACCGTCCCACCGTGTGAATTTGTGCAGTCCTCCCATCATTTTCACTTTTGTGTCCCCGGGTCTGAGATGAAGATGATATGTATTGCAAAGCTGAACCTGACATTTTATGTCTTTTAAGTCAAGAGCAGATATTCCTCCCTTTATTGCTCCGCAGGTGGCAACGTTCATAAATGCAGGTGTCTGAATAGTGCCGTGAGGTGTGACAAACTCGCCTCTGCGTGCATTAAGTTCATTTTTGATAACTTTGAACATATTTCCTCCTAAGAAATAAGCATAGCGTCGCCAAAAGAGAAAAATCTGTATTTTTCGTCAACTGCGGTTTTATATGCGTTCATAATATTGTTATATCCTGCAAAAGCAGAAACAAGCATAATCAATGTGCTTTCCGGCAAATGAAAGTTGGTGATAAGCCCGTCAAGAACCTTGAATTCATAGCCTGGATAAATAAATATATCCGTAAATCCGCTGCATGGTTTTATATCTCCGTAAAAGCTTGCCACACTTTCAAGCGTTCTGCATGATGTTGTGCCTACTGCAATAACTCTTTTGCCGTTTTTCTTTGTCTGTTTAATGAGTTCGGCAGTTTCGGGAGGTATTTCGTAGTGCTCGCTGTGCATTTTATGTTTTGTTACATCATCAACCTTTACGGGACGGAATGTGCCTAATCCCACGTGCAAGGTAACATATGCAATGTTTACACCCTTGGCTTTTATTTTATCCATAAGCTCGTTCGTGAAGTGGAGTCCTGCTGTCGGCGCGTCGAGCAAGATCTTGTCAAAGGAAAAGAATTCGCTGAG
>CANQMH010000027.1 GCA_947624865.1 uncultured Clostridia bacterium
ATCAGTTTGTTTTCTAAATTTAATATTTATACCTTAGGGGGCTTTTTGTGCTGTCCACACAATTTGGGGCACTCCACTATCTAGGTTATGGGTGCTTTATTATTAATGTGGTGTTTAGTTATGTTTAGCAACTGTTATTTAGATAATGCAGGAAAATATCCTATAGTTATTACTCGCGCAGACTAAATAATAGTTTAAATAATTTAAATTATTAATATATTTCAAGTTATAACTTAAAGTTTAATTATATTTATATAAATAATAACTTGACAATTATAAATAAATACTATAAAATAATATTAGATTGTTAACATATGTCACATTGTATGTATTATATCAAATATTATGGAGGTAATTTGATGCAAATAAATAATGCATTTAATACTGTGGCAAAGATTGCCGATTACACAAAAAAACAAGTTGATATTTATAGACAATTTCCAAGCAAAAAACAAGAAGTTGTAAAAAGTCTATCCGATATATTTATGGATGTTAATTGTTGGGGAAAGGTAATTTCTGAGAATGAATTTTCAAGTGCTTTTAAACAAAAGTTGGGTAAAGGAAGGATGGTAGCACTAAAAAAGCTTTTAAAAAACTTAGATAATGAACACTACTCACAAGTTAATTTCAATTAGTAACTTATTATTAAAGTATAACAAAATGGGATTTAAGTATGGAGCTAAATAATAAAATAGGGTTTACTTTATTTAAAGATATTGATAAAAAGATAACTTATCCTTTTATTTTTTCTTTAGTAATTTCGCTTGCTGTATCTGTTTCGTGTTCCATAATATCCGTACTTGTAACTAATGGTAATCATATTCCGCAAGATTGTGCAGGTATGAATGTATTTTGTATTTCAGTTTTTTCAACAGTTGTAACTTTCTGTTCTACGACACTAGTACAAAACTTTTGTGAATACATATTCAGAGATAAGAATGATATAAAAAAACCTAAAATAGTTTTTAATATTATTTTATTGATAACATTAATTATTTATATGTTGTTTTATAATATTTATTTACTGTTTATATCAATAATATTAGGAATCACTTTTATCGTTTTTTCAGCTTTTGTCTTTTTAATTTCTATATTCTCATTTCTTGAGGTCTATGGAAATAAAAAAAACAAAAACAATATTAGCGGTTAAATCTACTTAATAAAATTGAAAGGATGAATTTTTAATGGCAAATGTAGGTTTACTAATAGCAATTTTTATATCTTATATTATTTTATTAATTGGTGCTTTAATAATATTGCTTTTAGTTATACATAAGAAATCACAAGAAAAAACATCAAGTGAAAAAATAGCAGATAGCTTGGAAGCAAGCAATAGCTCTCCAACGATGAAAGAGTTTACAGACTTTATTAAGAATTACAAACCTGTTTCGTATTCTATTAATGGAGATTTTCATGAGTGATAATTTAACAAACTTCCAATTTATATTTACTTATATAGTCGAACCAGTTATAGATGAGATAGAATCAACTGTTGATGTTGATTTTAAAAAGAAATTTGTCTTCCGCCGAAATGATTTAGAACTTATACGTGATAGATGCGAAAATTTCTATCAAGAAAAAAGAGAGGATTTAAAGAAATTATTTTATGGCAACAAATACACTAAAGAGCACGCTGAAGATAAAAAATATTGTTTAGATTTACATAAAATCGCTTCAATTATTTGTTATTCATTGATTAAATATAAGGTTTTTGCCTTTGATAGTGATAAAGTTAATGAACATCTTAATAGTTTATCTGGCGATACAACTCTTAAAACTGATTGGATTATTGACAATGTGTTAGTAAATTATAAATTGGCTTTTAATTTTAGTATTGCTTTTATATACTATAAGATGTTATTTGATGCAACAAATAATGGTGACGAAGAATTAGCACGCAAAATACAGACTCAAAGAGGATTGTCTCTATACAAAGAACATTCAAACAATGAAGTTATAAAAAGGCATGAATCATTTAAAAATAGTGTAATTTTAGATTTCTTTAAGAGAGATGTGAAAGGACGTTCTTTTGACTATTTTATGTATGCTACTGTATTGTTTCAAATAGAAGAATATAACAAAATTATTTTTAAAAATTGTTCTTAATAATTAGAACGTGAATAATAATTAAATGTAATTGTAATAATTATATTAAGATTTATTGAGAAGTGTTTGTTATGATTATATTTATGTTTATTTTTTTAGTTCTTTTTATTATTTTTATATTTTGGTTATTTTTTTATATTTTATATAGTCAAAACAAAAATAAAAAATATGATTTTCTTATTTTTTATAATCATAATGATTTAATTGAAGAAAAGGATTTTCAAAAATTTATTTGTTTTGTTAAGTCATTAAATCATTCAGTTCACATAAATAATAACAACACTGAATGAATAAAACATTATTTTAGCACCCACTTCCCTATCTGGGTTGTGAGTGCTTTTTATATTTAATCGTCTCAAATAAACTTCATCCCCCCTAAACAATCTTTTACGGATTGTTTAGGAAATAAGTTAGTTATGTTAAAAATAGAATTTTATTACGTGAAAAAGAAAAACAACTCGATGAAACAATGCAATAATATCGAGAACTAATTTTAAAAGTAAAAGAATTGAAGCAAAAATATATAGATGCTGTAAATGGTGTAAATGAGATTAAAGCAAAATATGAGAAAGAAATGGAAACACAATTACAGCGTATTAAAAAACAGAAATAATAATAAAATAGAAGCTGTTCTATCTGTATGTAGGGCAGCTTCATTTTTGGATAAGGAGATTTAGTAATTTGTCAAATGAAATGTTTAACAACTATCCGGATGTGGTAACTCCGGAGGAGTTACAATCAATGTTAAAAATAGGTAGAAATGCTGTTTACGATATATTGAAAAAAGGACTTATTAAAACCATAAGAATTGGCAAGAAGTACATTATCCCAAAAGTAAATGTAATTAGTTTTCTTGCCGCTGCAAATAGCTAAAATTAAATCTGTTAATAGCAAGCTATATTTGATATAATGTCATTGGATATAGCTGGCTGTTGAAGAAAGGAGCAATCAAATCTTTGAGAAAGAAAAGAAACATAACAGGCAGCGTTCAAATTAAAAATGGTAAATGGTGGGCTGTCATCAATCTTTATGATGAGAATGGAATACGAAAGCCAAAATGGATTGATACATCTCTGCAAGAACGAGGAAATAAACGCAAGGCAGAGAAAATCTTAAATGATTATTTAGCTGAATACAATAAGTTGAATATTCCGTATTCAAAACTGACTGTTGCTGACTATTTCAGTCAATGGTTAAAAGCTATTCAATCCGAAGTAAAAGCGAATACATATCGTTCTTATTATGGAAATATGAAGAATCACATAATACCGTATTTCAAACAAAATAAAATACAGTTGCAGGAATTGACACCTTTTGATTTGGAGGAATACTATAAATTAAAATTGCAGCAAAACAGCAAAATCAAATCAGGTGAGGCATTGTCTGCAACCACAATCAAACATCATCATCAAAACATAAGCAAAGCATTATCAGATGCGGTCAGAAAAGGCTTGCTAATGGCAAATCCTGCTGCAAGTGCCAAAACTCCAAAAGCCGAGAAATTTAAAGGTGATTTTCTAAATCAAAAACAATTAAGTGAATTGCTTGCTTTATTTAAGGGTTCAGTAATTGAATTACCCGTATTTTTGTGTTCCGTATATGGCTTGCGTAGAAGTGAGGTATTAGGTTTGAAATGGCATAATATAGATTTTGAAAATAAATCAATAACCATAGCCGAAACATTACAGCAAGGCACAGGTGGAAATTATACAGATACGCCAAAGACGGAAAACAGTTACAGAACTTTACCTATGACTAATAAAGTCTATGATGCCTTATTAGCAACAAAAAGCCTTCAAGACGAAAGAAAGCAGTTGATGGGCAACTACTATGTACAAAGTGATTATGTTTGTACTTGGCAGAATGGAAATGTAATATCTCCAAACTACCTAACACGAACTTTTAAGAGTATTATAAGCAAAAGCAATTTACCGCAAATCAGGTTACACGATTTGAGACACAGTGCGGCAAGTAATCTATTAGATATGGGATTTTCTGTTGTTCAGGTTGCGGATTGGCTCGGTCATAGCAGTTCAGCAACAACATTAAATTTTTATGCTCACGCTGAAAAACGCTCAAAGATTGATATTGCAAATGCTCTTGAGTCTGCATTTCAAAATAAAAGTGTTAGATAACTGTAGATGAAATGCTTAAAAAGTGTAGATGATAGCTGTTTCTGCAAAAATAAAAAATCCTCAAAAACGGCTTGTTTAAGCCATTTTCAAGGACTTGTTTGTGGCAGGGGCAGAAGGACTTGAACCCTCGGCACGCGGTTTTGGAGACCGCTGCTCTACCAACTGAGCTATACCCCTGTATATTTAATTTTCAACGTGAATATTATTCTACCATTAAAATTTTACTTTGTCAATAGTTGGGTTAGTATTTTATTAAATACTAACCTGTAGGATTACAATAGATGTGTTACAAAAAATGAGAGTGAACCGTGGAATTGAGGAAAACTGCAAGCAGTTTACACACAATCCCACAGAACTATGACTACTACTGCATATAACAGAAGCGTAGATTTAATTCAAAAAAAGAATAGCGAATAGCAAACCTCTGTGTTACAGTTAAGTTGCTAGAAATAAAAGCAACAGGAGGAAGCTATCCGCTATGAATACTGTCAAAACATGTTGTTTAGGCAAGCATTAATTAAATATTCTCAGAAATATGGTGTAACTAAAGCCGCAATAAGGTATAAAACAAACCGCCAATACATTTACCGATGGCTAAAAAGATATGATGGTACTATTCAATCTTTAGCAGATAAATCCCACAGACCACATCATCATCCGAATCAGCATACAGAAAATGAGATTAAATTAATTAAGGGTATGCGAAGAAGAAACCCTAATGCAGGTTTAGTTGTATTCTGGGTGAAACTTAGAAAACGGGGATATACTCGTTCCATTACGGGTCTTTATCGTGTACTTAAGAGAATTGGTGGAATGGCTGTAAAACTCAAAAATCCTAAATATATCCCCAAAAAATACGAACAAATGCGTTTCCCCGGACAACGAGTTCAAATCGATGTTAAGGTTGTTCCGACTTCTTGTATTGTTGGTGATGCTAAAGGGGAAAAGTTTTATCAATATACCGCCATTGACGAATATTCTCGTTTCAGATATATCGCTGCCTTCAAAGAACAAAGCTCATATTCTTCTCAACAATTCCTTAATCAGCTTGTTAAAGTGTTTAAATTTCCAATATACTGTGTACAAACTGACAATGGTCAGGAATTTACTAAGCGTCTTGGTTCTTCACAAAAACCCACCCAAACTTTATTTGAAAAGCGTCTTAGTGAGTTGAACATACAGCATAAACTGATTAAACCTTACACTCCTCGTCATAATGGTAAGGTTGAGAGAAGTCATAGAAAAGATAATGAATATTTTTATGCCTCTCATAAATTCTAATCTTTTGAGGATTTCAAAAAGCAACTTGCTGTTAGAAACAGAGAATACAATAAATTTCCTATTCGTCCTTTAAATTGGAACTCTCCTGCCGACTATATCAATGCTTTTTTATCAACCCGCCAAGTTTTCTAATTTTGTAACACATCATTGACAAACCTACAGGTTAGTATTTTATTAAATACTAACCCAACTTTAAGTAATATGTTGACTAATAAATTATTTTAAAGTATAATATTAAATATATTACAGTATAATTGTCATTATATTGTTAATCTATGACTTAAAGGAGTAATTAATGATACAAGAAATAAAAGACAAGATTAGTATAAAATATCTTAAAAGTAATATTTGTTTTTTTCTATCGGGCCTCTGTTTTTTTCTGATGATTTTTAAATTTGAAAAAATCTGGTTAGTTATTTCAGTTGTTGTTTTGGTAACTGCTGGCTTTCTTTCTATTTTTATTAGAAATTTATATATGCAATTCAGGCAATCTAAATTAATAACAAAAATACTTTCCAGTGTGTCTGCTATATATCTTTCGTATATTTGTGTCCAAAATTTTATTTCTACTTGGCTGTCTTCAGGCATGATAGAGAGAATGGCTTCTAAAATTCATTTATCAAATACTGTAATGTTAGCGATTATAGCGAGCGTTTTAGCTTTGTTGTCCTTATTCTTTCTTGCTATGGTTTTCAATCTTGTATTCGTTGAGATAAAAACAATATTAAATATAACTATCCAGTTCACTAAACCCAAATTAATATTTGCAAACATAAAGAATAATATGTTACTGATTATTTCGTCGTTTGCTTTTATGGGATTGAATATTCAAATAAGTAAAAATGGAATTATTGCTCTATTACTTTCCTATTTACTGATTATTTTGATATTTTCACAAACTGCGGGCGTTATTGGAAAAATCAAAAATTCCTCTTTGATAGTCAAAATATACTCATTAATTTCTACGGTAGGTATTTGCTATTATTCTAGACAAATATTTGTAAGTAATATTTCTTCATCTTCTTTTTTAAGAGAAATTTGTGAAAAAATAAGAATTAATCATACTGTGTTTTTACGTTGGTTTTCTGCTGTAGCGGCATTGATTTCCTGCGTTATTATTTTTATTCTCGTATTATTACTTTTAGATTATGTTAAAAATAAGCTAACCCCCCTTTTTCAATCTCTGTCAAAAGCTGAAATTATTGTATATTTGTTGATAACTGTAATGTTATTCATGTTTGTGGGTTTTGCTTTTTCAGGAAGCAACGCATTTTGGGGAACAGATTTAAAGCATGATATTGTATATACAAGTGATTCTGCAAGTTTGGTGGAAAGCAATGTGTATTTGCGATTATATCACGATCAAAACGATTTAAGGCAACCACTCTTTGCTGTATTTTCAGCTCCGTTTATCGGATTAGGCTATGCACTCTCTGTTCCACTATCACATTTTAGCACTGTTTTTACTCCAATGTTTATGAATTTTGTTCAAGTAATAATGTTGGTGGTAACAAATTTGATGTTAACAAAAATACTTAATTTAAGTAAATGTAGTAGAATTTGCTTTATGCTAATTTATACTGTATTATATACCACATTGTTGTTCTCCGTGATGATGGAACAGTATATAGTTGGATATTTTTGGCTAATATTCGCGATCTATTCTTATATTGAATATAAAAGAGCATCAGAGATTTCTTTATCAGCGGCAGGAGGCACGCTATTGACAAGTTTGGTGTTTCTTCCTCTCTCATATAGAGCAAAAACAAATAGCAGAGACAATTTAAGGCCATTTATATCTGCTATTGAGAAAAGCGTATTAGGATTTATTGTTCTGTTGTTTTCATTTGGCAGATTAGATGTTTTTTTAAATTTTTTTGAAAGGACAAATCTGTTATTTGTTTTTACGGGAGGTGAAGGAATTGCAGGACGTATTAATCAATATTCGTCTTTTGTTTCTTCTTGTTTTATAGCACCGAATGCGACTATTGATGCTGAAAATTATGAACATATTTCCTGGCAACTAAGTAGAGATAATATATCTCACATAAATATATTGGGAGTTGTTCTAGTATTATTATGCATAGTGAGTTTCATAGTTAATAGAGATAATATACTTACTAAAATTTCTGCTTTTTGGGTCTGCTTTTCAATGCTTTTATTATGTATAGTTGGATGGGGTTCTCCAGAAAACGGAATGATTCTTTACTCTCTCTATTTCGTATGGGCTTTTCTTATTTTATTATTCCAGCTTATAGAATGGGTTTCAAAAAAGCTCAATTTTAAGTTGTTTACTCCAATTGTAAGTTGTATCATAGTTGTTGTATTAGGCTTATTAAATTATCAGGGTATTAGAGATTTATTGAATTTTGCCTTTACTTATTATCCATTTAACGGTGTATTATGAAATTTAAGTATTATCTAAAAGAAATGCGTGTGCATCATTACATAAAGAATCTTTTGGTTTTTGTTCCTTTAGCGTGTAGCGGACAAATTTTCAATTACGAAAAGTTGATTGCTTCTTTATATGCTTTTTTATCATTTTGTTTTATATCTTCAGCCATATACTTCATCAATGATATACGTGATATTGAAAAGGACAGAAACCATCCAACCAAATGTAATCGGCCAATAGCAGCAGGACATATTAAGATTAAATATGCAATTATTTATACTGTATGTTTAATTGCTATCGCAATTCTGTTTAATGTTTTATGTTTTAGTGTTCCTTCCTTACTTCTTTTGCTTTTGTATTTAATAATTAACCTTGGCTACAGTTTTGGTTTAAAAAATATTCCCTTGTTAGATATAGCGATTTTAGTTTCGGGATTTATCATCCGTGTGCTATATGGTTCCATTGTAACTGATATACAGATTTCTAATTGGCTTTATCTTGTTGTTATTTCAGTAGCCTTCCATCTCGGTTTTGGCAAGAGAAGAAATGAACTAAAAAAACAAGTCGGAGATGAAACAAGGAAGGTAATTAAAAAGTATCCATTCTCATTCCTTGACAGCAATATGCATATATGTATGGCATTGATTTTCGTGTTTTACGCACTTTGGACAGTAGACGAGAAAACAGTAACGATGTATAATAGCGATGTACTTATTTGGACTGTTCCTCTCGTTATGTTAATTTTTATGAAATATAGCCTGACGATAGAAGGTAATTCTGACGGCGATCCTGTCGAAGTGTTGATTCACGATAAAGTTTTAGTCGGCTTATGTGTTTTGTATCTAATACTTATGTTTGTCCTTCTTTATGTAATTAGGTGAGTTGATGAATGTTTATGATTTTGACAGAACAATATATGACGGTGATAGTTCTATTGATTTCTATTTGTATTGTATACAAAAGAAGCCGTCTATATTTTTTAAAAGTATTATTATTCAATTATCTGGTATAATTTTATATGCTTTTAGACGGATTTCAAAAGAAAGATATAAGGAAAAGTACTTTTCATTTTTAAAATATATATCAGTAGATGATGAACTATTAAACCGCTTTTGGAATGAAAAATCAAATAGAATCAAACAATGGTATTTGGCTCAAAAGCAAAATCGTGATGTGATTATTTCTGCCTCACCTGAATTCTTATTAAAACCGATTTGCAAAAGATTGGACGTTTCGTTGATTGCATCCAGGGTGGATTCCTCGACGGGCATATTCACAGGTAAAAACTGTCACGGACAAGAAAAAGTACGGAGATTTAGAGAGAAGTTTCCTGGCGAAAAAATTGATGAGTTTTATACGGATTCAAAAGTAGATTATCCGTTAGCAGAGATTTCGACAAGTGCATTTTTAGTTAATAGACAAAAAATTCGAAAACTACAATAAAGGATATGAAATGAAAAAGAGGTAAAGCGTATCCATGGGATAATATTACAATACTATATAATTCTATAATATGTGTTTTTATTTCAATTGTATATTATTCGTAATGAGTTTTCTTTTAAATTATTTATAAAATTATTATTTACGTAGTTAATACCTGTGTATCACCAAATTATTGCCTTGCAGTAATTTAATTGGGTGATTCGGTTTACTGTTGTTTATGTTATTAATATTATTCTTTTTCCTGTGATTAAAGCGACTGTATCAAAAAAAATAATCAACTGTGCACGGACTTTGAGAAAAACAATATGAAGAATTTACTGATAAAATATAAGCCAATAATATCTTATCTGGTTTTTGGTATATTTACAACATTAATAAATTGGGGTGCATATTATTTATGCTATAGTATTGTAACAATACCCAACATTGCTTCTACAGTTATTGCGTGGATTTTAGCGGTTTCATTTGCATTTATTACCAATAAATTTTGGGTTTTCAATAGCAAGGCATTAAATAAGAATGTATTCATTCACGAACTATGGACTTTTATTGTAGCACGTCTGACTACAGGAATCATTGATGTTGTTATTATGTATTTTGCGGTAGATATGTTTGCAATGAATTCGACAATTTGGAAATTGATTTCAAACATTATAGTGATTATTATTAACTATGTTCTAAGTAAATTAATTTTTTTACAAAATGGAAACTCCGACCAATCCAAAAATTGAGGTTAGTCGGAGTTATATTATATATATATTAATTCGACGATTAGCTTATCTGTGGCTTGATTTCGAAAATTATACATGCATCTTACCCACAGTATTTGATTATCTGATTTAAGCTATTAAGAGTTACATCCTCATAATTGATCAGCCAAGAAAACTTTTTTTCTGTCTGACGTCAATATCAGCAAGGTGACTTAATCTTGTAGTTGGTAAGCAGATTGGTTTAGAGAGGTTGTTTATGTTGACGTATATACCACACAGGTTCCGCTGTCCCCCAAAATGCCAATGGTCTGTTTTTCTTAGGCGAGTAAGGTGAAATTAGGCAGATAGTATTCAACTTGCAGCGGACAGCTGATTCCTGTTATTTTATCTTTAAATTATTTATCGTATAATCAGCGAAAATAATTTTACACTTTAAAACCAATTTCACTGTCATTAAACACGGTTGTACAGTTTTTCTCGTCATTATCTGCAGTAACTAATAATTTAAAAAGGTAAAGTTAAACTATAGAAGCTCAGATTATTTTTATCTGTAAACTTTTCATAACCGAAATGGCAGCATCATTAAGATTTTCGTCATTTGATGCTATGCAATTTGAGTCAACAATAACTTCGGTTTCGGGCTGAGCTGTTTTTGCAAGAACAGCATTTGAAATTACGCATATGTTCGTTACGACACCGCACAATTCTATGCTTTCATATTCTTTGTTTTTTAAATATTCAAAAAGCTCTGACGAACCAAAAGACGGTTTGAAAAAGCACTTGTCATTATCATCTTTCATAGATGCGGTTTTGCCGTACAGGCGGTGGCCGTCAGTACCCTCAATGCAATGCTCAACAGGCAAATTTTTACCCTCAAGGGTTGACAGATAATTTTCTTTATGCGTATCAAATGTAAAAATTATTTCATCACCGTTTTCGCGGTACTCACTGATTTTACCGGCGATTTTCTCATCGAGCTCTTTTGCTTTTGCGAAGCCGAGAGAGCCTGTAACAAAATCTACTTGGTAATCAACTACAATTAAGCATTTTTTCATATTAATTTCCCCTGATTTCTACGGGATTTTTCTCAAATCCCTCAATTTTAAACCTCAGACCGCAGGTTGAACATTCAAGATACGGTTCATTATTATTAATATTGTCATCCTGACAAATTATCATCCGGCTTTCACAGAACGGACAAAGTTTTAGGCTATTTACGATATCAGAATTCATCAGATACACCTCTGCTTTGTTATTATACTACTTAAAGCATTAAAAAGTAAATTATTTTCTTTACAAAATATGTAAAAAAGACTAAACTATAATAACAGATAATAAACTGTCAATAATTTATCGGGGGAGAAGCGACAGATGAAAAATGATAATTTATCAATGCTCTGTGATTTTTACGAATTTACAATGTCAAACGGTTACTTTAAAAACGATTTTTATAAAAAGAATGTTTATTTTGATGTATTTTTCCGCAAGGTTCCCGATAACGGAGGCTTTGCCATTTCGGCAGGACTTGAACAGGTTATTGAATATATTAAGGATCTTCATTTTAATGAAGAAGATATTGAGTTTTTAAGGAGCAAAGAGATTTTTGATGAAAGATTTTTAGATTATCTCAAAAATTTTAAATTCAGCGGAGATATTTATGCGGTGCCTGAGGGAACTCCCATTTTCCCAAACGAGCCGGTTATGACGATCAGGGCACCGGCGATTGAAGCACAGTTAATAGAAACATTCATTTTGCTTACGCTTAATCATCAGACTCTAATTGCAACCAAGGCGAACAGAATTGTGCGTGCGGCTCAGGGAAGAGCGGTTATTGAATTCGGTTCGCGCCGTGCTCAGGGCATAAGCGGAGCAGTTGACGGAGCGAGAGCGGCGTATATCGGCGGATGTGCTGGAACAGCATGCACGCTGACGGATGAGCTTTACGGAGTGCCTGCCGGAGGCACAATGGCGCACTCATGGATACAGATGTTTGAAAGCGAATACGACGCGTTTAAAGCTTACTGCGAGCTGTATCCGGATAATCCGACTTTGCTTGTTGATACCTACAATACACTGAAAAGCGGTATTCCGAATGCTATAAAGGTATTTAAAGAAGTGCTTGTACCTCAGGGAAAGAACGAGTTTTCAATAAGGCTTGATTCGGGAGATATTTCGTATCTTTCCAAAAAGGCGAGGAAGATGCTTGACGACGCAGGACTGAAAAGCTGTAAAATCACGGCGTCAAACGCGCTTGACGAATATCTTATCCGCGACCTTATGATGCAGGGCGCAAAGATTGATACATTCGGAGTGGGTGAGAGACTTATAACATCAGCAAGTTCGCCCGTGTTGGGAGGAGTGTATAAGCTGGTTGCGGTTGAAAATGAAATCGGTGAAATTGTGCCGAAAATTAAGGTGAGTGAAAATACAACTAAGATTACAAATCCTCACTTTAAAAAGGTTTACCGTTATTTTGACAATGAAAGCGGCAAGGCAATTGCCGACGAACTGTGCGTTTATGATGAAACTATTGACAATTCTGTTCCGCATACGATTTTTGACCCGAATGCAACGTGGAAAACCAAGACAATTACGGATTTTACAGCAAAGGAATTGCTTGTAACGGTGTTTAAAAACGGTGAATGTGTTTATGAATCGCCGTCAATACAGGAAATTGCCGAGTATTGCAAAGGTCAAATTGAGCTTTTATGGGACGAGGTAAAAAGATTTGAAAATCCGCATACTTATTATGTTGATTTATCTAAAAAACTTTATGAAATAAAGAATATTCTTCTGAATGTATATGGTGTGTAGTATAAAAGGTCAGTTCAATGTGAACTGACCTTTTATTATAATAGTGTGAAAATCAATATTTCAATTATTTCAATGGTTATAAAGCATTAGATATGAAAAACTATCCTATTGCTAAAACGACTCTTTGATTATGTCGGCAATCAGCTCGCGCTCGTCCATATGATATTTGATACCCTTAATTTCCTGATAGTCCTCGTGGCCTTTTCCTGCAAGAACAATAATATCACCGTCCTGCGCATTTTCCATACAATATCTTATAGCGTCTTTTCTGTTAGGCACTACAACATATTTTCCGTCTGTTTTATTAATTCCGGTCTTGATGTCCTCGATTATGTTCATAACATCTTCAAAACGTGAATTATCCTCTGTTATTACCGATAAGTCCGACAGTCTGCCCGAAGTTTCCCCCATTTCATAGCGGCGAACCTTGGGGCGGTTTCCGCCTGCGCCGAACATAGTGATTAATCTGTTAGGATTGTATTGACGAAGCGTTGTGAGGACATTCTCCATTGACAGCGCATTGTGCGCATAGTCAATAAGCAGGGTGTAGTTGCCGGGAACTTTTACAGGTTCGACTCTGCCTTTTACTTTGGCAGCTTTAAGACCGTTTATTATAGCATTTTCGGATATGTCGAAGAATGATACTGCACAGATTGCGGCGAGAGCGTTATATACATTGAATTTTCCGGGAATGCCAACGTCGAGAGATAGTTTTTTAATTCCTTCTGTTTCAAAATGAACTCCGATAAATCCTTTGTCGGAAATAAGATGGTCATTTTCAGCGCGCAAGTCTGCATTATCCGAAAAACCAAAGGTCAGTACGGGCGATTTTGCATCTTTTGTAACTTCACTCCATTTTTCATCATCAATGTTTGCAGCGGCAAATTTGCATTGACGGAACAAAAGGCTTTTGCAAAACAGATATTCGTTTAAATCCTTGTGTTCAACTCCGCCGATGTGGTCATCGGAGAAATTTGTGAAAATTCCTGCGTCAAAAGTAATTCCTGCAAGCCTGCTGTGTTTAAGTCCGATTGATGAGGCTTCAATTACCATAGCCTTGCAGCCTGAGTTAATCATATCGCGCATTGCTTTCTGTATTTCATAGGATTCCGGCGTTGTGTTTTCGGTTTTTACGGTTTTTCCGTCATAAACAATTCCGAGAGTTCCTATTGTTCCCGTTTTAATTCCCGACTGCTCGAATATTTCTGCAATCATTGCAGTTGTCGTAGTTTTACCCTTTGTGCCTGTGACTGCAATTGTCCTAAGTTCCTGAGCAGGACGTCCGAATAACTCAACACTCATCAAAGCAAGTGCGAGGCGCGTGTCATTTGTTTTGATTACCGCGATATTTGAGGGTACTTCAAAATCAAGCTCATCACTGATTATAAGTGCAGAAGCACCTTTTTCTACAGCAGACTCTGCAAATTTGTGACCGTCAGAATTGTAACCTTTGAGGCAGACAAACACGGTGTTCTTGATAACTTTTCTTGAGTCGTAAATAATATCGGAAATTTCGGGATTCCCATCATTTATTACGCTATATTCAATATTAATAAGTAAGTCTTTTAGCTTCATAACTACACTCCATTCAGTCAGCAGTTTTGATTAAGGCTCTTCAAATACTTATAAGATACACCCTAATTAAGAATATTTATTTTTAAATCGATTATATTTAATTATACCAATTATTTACGGTTATTACAACTTAATAATAAAAGAAAAAGTATAAAAGTGCTGATTAAGTAATAATTGTTGAAAATATACGAAAAATAATTAAAAAATTTCTTTTCGTAAACGAAATATATATGAGGCAGTCAATACAAATGGCCAATCTTTTAATTAATTTAACTCTCGATTGGATAATTTGCATAATGACATATAGGATAAATTGCATAAAAAATTACAAACAGTTTTGTGAGATAAATCAAATGTAAAATTTATTGAGGTAATATTATACAAAAAATTATTTATAATTTAACATTATAGATAAAAAGTACAAAGGTAGTTGAAATTTAATTGATTTTTTGATATTATTTATGTAGTGGAACAAAGATGTATTTGTGCAATTTGCTCCATAGGTAATTCGGAAAGAATTAAAAAATTTTTTTGAAAGAGGGACATTCCAATGAAAAAAATTATTGCCATTCTTTTGGCAGGTATGATGACTGCTACAGCCCTTGTCGGCTGTGGTGGCGGCGAAGGTTCATCATCAGACGCAGGTTCATCTAATTCAGGCTCTTCTTCAAGCGGAGACGCAGCTAAAATAGAGGGATCTGTTGTTGATTATTCGTACTTTGGTGATGAGGACAACATTAAACTTAAAGTCTGGGCTCCTGACGCAACAGTAAGTCTTGTAAAAAAGCAGATTGAAGAATTCAAAAAGGTTTATTCGGAGAAAAAATTTGATATTTCAGTAGTTGCTCAGGGCGAATCTGACGCTGCTACACAGATGCAGAATGACGCTTCTGTAGCCGCTGACGTATTCAGTCTTCCGAGTGACCAGCTCAATTCTCTTGTTGACGCCGGCGTTATTGCTCCTGTAGCATTTAAAGATCAGGTAGTTGAAGCAAACTCAGAAGATACCATTAAAGCCGGTACAATTAAAGATACACTTTATGCTTATCCTGAAACAAACGATAACGGTTATTATCTTGTATATGATAACACAGTAGTAACTCCGGAACAGGCTCAGACGTTTGAAGGTGTTCTTGAGGCTTGTAAGGCTGCCGGCAAGAAGTTTATCTTTGATGCAGGCGACGGTTTCTATGCTTGTACTTTTGCTTTTACAGCAGGCGCTAAGATCGACGGTCTTGAGGAAGACGGTCTTACTCAGAAGTTCGTTAAATACGATGAAAACGAGGCTGTTAAAACTCTCCAGGCTTTTGCTCAGTTAATCAAAGATTACAAGGGTACATTCCAGTCATTGAATGTTAAAAACGTAGCTTCCGGTTTCGCAAACGGTACATGCGGCGCAGGTATAGACGGATCATGGGATACAGCTGTTAACGAAAAATCTCTTGGCGAGAAATTTGGCGCTGCTAAACTTCCTACAATTAAAGTAGACGGCAAAGACAAACAGCTTGTTTCAATGTTCGGTTATAAATATATCGGCGTTAACGGTTCTTCAAAATTCCCGGCTTCTGCTCAGATTCTTGCTTACTATCTCGCAGGAGAAGAGTGCCAGAAGCAGAGAGCTGAAGAACTCGGCTGGGGTCCTTCAAACAAAAATGTTCAGAATGATCCTGTTGTAACTGAAAGTAAAGTTCTTCAGGCTATTGCTGAACAGGGCAAGAATGCTTGCGTACAGGTTAATATTTCATCAACATTCTGGACTCCTATGGGTAACCTCGGCAACAAGCTCGTTGCTGATGACTGTGATCCTACAGATGCAGCAACTATGAAGAAACTTCTTCAGGATACAATTGCTAACATTCGTGATGAAGGCTAATCTGTTGATAAAACGACAAACGATTAGATTCGGGGCGCTTTGTGAAGACAAAGTGCCCCAAAAAAAGCAAATTTACGTTTCCCGCTAATATACTGACGCCAAAGTTCCTTATCGGCGGTTCATACACCAAACGAATAATGTTTTTTACATTATAAGCGGATAACGTAAAAGATGTTATTAGTTTGGTGTATTATTAGAGAGATTTGCAGACTTACTTTAAGGAGAGCATATATGACATACGTTGAATATAAACAGCTCAATCCGTTTCAAAGGTTTGCCCACAATTTTAAAAAGCTTATTGTAAACGCTCCGCGAGCAGTTGCCAATTTCTTTAAGGCAGTCGGCAGGGCGATAGTTAAATTTTTTACAGGAATAGGCAAAGGATTTAAAAATTACGGCACAACCTTTGTTAAAGGTGATTGGGCTACAAAACTTTCATATTTGATTTTTGGTATTGGCGACATACATAAAGGCAAATATTACAAGGGAATTCTCTTTTTCCTCACCGAAGTGCTTTATGTGCTTTATATGGTTTTCTTCGGTTGGACATATTTGCGTGATTTTACAACACTCGGCACGGTTGAAACACACATGGAATTTGTTAACGGAATTATTCCGAAAAAAGTGTACGGTGACAACTCAATGCTGATTTTGTTGTATTCGGTATTGTCTATTGTAATTACAATAGTAGTATTTGCAGTTTATATTGCGAATATCAAAGATGCATACCGTCATCAGGTTATGAGAGCAGAAGGCGGCAAACCAACCTCTCTTAAACAGGATGTCAGAGATTTTCTTGACGGTAAGTATCACATAACACTTCTTTCGTTTCCCGTACTTATGATTGGCATTTTCAATATTTTGCCTCTCATATTTATGATTTTGATTGCATTCACAAGCTATGATAAGACACATATGCCTCCGGGCACGCTCTTTACATGGGTTGGACTTGACAACTTTGCGTCACTTTTTGACGTTGTACACAGCGCAAGAAGAGCAAGAACATTCATTGACCTTACACAGTGGACTCTTATCTGGGCAGTTGTTGCAACATTTTCAAACTACATACTCGGTATGATTTTTGCACTAATGATTAACAAAAAGGGTATTAAGCTCAAGGCGTTATGGAGAACACTTTTTGTTATAACAATTGCTGTTCCTCAGTTCGTATCGCTTCTTCTTATGAATCAAATGCTTCAGACAAACGGCGCAGTTAATGTATTGCTTTCTGAAATAACGGGTCAGAACGTTCAAATACAATTCTTTAACACGTCTGCTTTTATGGCAAGAATGACGGTAATTATAGTCAACTGTTGGGTAGGTATTCCATATACCATTCTTTCTATGTCGGGTATTCTTATGAATATTCCTGAGGACTTGTACGAATCGGCACGTATTGACGGTGCAGGTCCGGTTAAGACGTTTACGAAGATTACGCTGCCGTATATGATATTCGTTACAACCCCTCAGCTTATTACGCAGTTTGTAGGTAATATCAACAACTTTAACGTAATCTTTCTGCTGACAGGCGGCGGTCCGACAACTGAGCAATATTATCAGGCGGGTCAAACCGATATTCTTGTAACGTGGCTGTTTAATCTGACTATGAATTCTCAGGACTATGGTCTTGCCGCAGCAATAGGTATTCTGGTATTTATTGTATGCGCGACATTGTCGCTTATCGTATATAATAGTTCCAAATCAATGAAGGATGAGGAGGCGTTCTCATGATAAAAAGTTATAAATTCAGAAGACATCTTGCGAACGGCTTTATTTATCTTTTTCTTATAGTTATGGGTATCATATGGGTTTCTCCGTTTGTATATCTTGTAATGCATTCATTCCGCGGTGAAGGTCTTATTGCTGTTGACTATCTCATACCTAAACAATGGACCTTGCAGAACTATATTGATTTGTTCACCGGCGCAGGCGGTAATGCTGCTCTTAATTTTCCAAGATGGTTTCTCAATACATTTATAGTTGCCTGCTTCAGCTGTGTAATTTCTACCATATCAGTACTTATGGTAAGTTACGCTTTCAGCCGTCTGAGATTCAAGGCACGTAAAAAGTTCATGAACGTTGGTATGATTCTGGGTATGTTCCCCGGATTTATGACAATGATTGCTATTTACTATCTGTTAAAGGCTATGGGCCTTACTCAGACTCTTGTAGCACTTGTAATTTGCTACAGCTGCGGTGCAGGTCTTGGCTTCCAGATTTCTAAAGGATTCTTTGATACGATTCCGAGAGCTCTCGACGAAGCGGCTACAATTGACGGCGCAACGAAAAATCAGATTTTCTGGAAGATCATACTTCCTATGTCAAAACCGATTGTTGTTTATACGGTTCTAACATCGTTTATCGGACCATGGACAGACTTTATTCTTGCTAAAATCATCATGGGTGACAACCGTGAATACTATACGGTTGCAATCGGTCTGCAGTTGATGCAGCAAAGTGATTTTATAAATACATACTACAAGCAGTTCCTTGCCGGTTCTGTAGTAGTTGCTGTTCCGATTACACTTCTCTTCCTGAAGATGCAGAAGTACTACGTTGAAGGTGTTACAGCCGGCGGCGTTAAGGGTTAATTTAATATTAAGCTCTGTTGGGCGGCAGTCTTTGGCTGCCGCCCGTTTTAAATAAATAATAAGATTAATTATGTTTTTTCGCAGTTATATGACGTATAATATTTATTTGCGTTTGCGGACAGAAAGGATGTTCCTATGAAAAAAATTATTTCTTTACTGCTTTGTGCTGCACTTTTGGGAAGCTGTGTGCTTGCCGGCTGTAACAACGATAATTCATCGTCTTCTAACGGCTCGTCATCTAAGGCGGAGGAAAATGTTGCAGATCCGATTGAAAATGTAAAAGCAGAGGCTTCTGCGGATAAATACAGAAATTTCTATCAGATTTTCGTACACTCGTTCTGTGATTCAAACGGCGACCAGACAGGTGACTTGCAGGGAATTATTTCTCAGCTTGATTATCTGAATGACGGCGACCCGAATACTGGAGATGACCTTGGAATTGACGGCATATGGCTTACTCCTATAATGCCCTCAAAATCCTACCACAAGTATGATGTTGAGAACTATTATGATATTGACCCCGATTTTGGAACGCTTGAAGATTTTGATACGCTTGTTAAAGAGTGTCACAATCGCGGAATAAAGCTGATAATAGACCTTGTTTTAAACCATATCTCGTCAGATAATCCTCTGTACACAAAAGCAGTGGAAGAGGTTGCCCAGAACAAGCTTGACGGAAATGCAGAATATTTTGAAATACACGAAACATCATACTTTGACAGTGATACCAAAGTCAATCAGCTTTCAAACGGTTATGCCTGCGAAGCTAATTTTTCATCCGAAATGCCCGAGTGGAATTTAAGCTCTGAAAAAACACGTGAAGAATTCACTAAAATTGCAGAATTCTGGCTCGGCAGAGGTGTTGACGGATTCAGACTGGACGCCTGCAAATATTACACGAACAAGGGTACGGACGGTACGGAGTTTCTAAAATGGTTTTATTCGACTTGTCAGAAAATTAACCCCGATGTGTATATGGTTGGAGAAGATTGGACTGACGACTCCGATATTCAGGAATTATATAAATCAGGAATTGACAGCCTTTTTGCATTTAAGTTTTCACAATCATCAGGTGCGCTTGTTGAAAACATATATACACAAAACGGTGCGGGTATTGTAAAAAAGATTATGAATTATGATGATAAAATGAGAGAAAGTAATTTGAAAGAGATCAACGCATTATTTCTTTCAAACCACGATCAGGTAAGAATTGCAAATTCGCTTGAAGCGAAAGGTTTGAACTATCAAAAATTTGCCGCCTCGGTTTATATGCTGTTTCCTGGAAATCCATATATCTATTACGGCGAGGAAATCGGAATTAAAGCTCCGAATACCACAAATGACGCTGCCTACAGAACACCTATGATATTCGACAGCGAAAATCTGCCTGATATATTTGTAAATGGTATTGGAGATGAGCCGGATGAGCCTACATACGGCGGAGTTAAACAGCAGCTTGAGGATAAAGACTCACTTTTGAATTTCTATCGCAGAATTATAAAGATTAAAAACCAGAATCCCGAGATTGCAAGAGGAACGATAACCGGTATACAGGGATTTGACGATAAAAACGTAGGCGCTTTCTACACTGAATATGAGGGTTCGAAACTTCTTATCATTCACAATTTTAATGCTAAAGACAGCAAAGAACTGACAATTACAGATGATATGATTAAAAATGCTGAGGTTCGTGCAGATTTAGTGCCGGAAAGTTTGAGTAAGCATATAGAATTAAAAGACGGCAAGCTTACGCTTCCGCCTCAGTCAACGGTCATTCTTAAATCGGCTGAATAAGCAAAATAAAATTTATATTCAAATCGGCAGGAGTGTAAAATCTCCTGCCGATTTTCATATTACAGCATAATCAATAGTACTAAAATAAAATTTGAATAGGCACAAATGGAGACTGTTTAATCAGAGATTAGTAATATACTTATAAAATACAAATAAAATGCTTGACAAACTGCAATTATTTGGTTTATAATTGTAAATCGTGGGACACTCTATAATTGCGCCCGTTTATAAAACAGGCTATGATCAAAGAGCGTCATACGCAAAAAGTCTTTGCGAAAGCAAAGCAGTTTTTCAATTCTTAAATACTTTTTGAAAGGAGGAAAAATATGCCTACATTTAACCAGTTGGTGCGCAAGGGCAGAGAGGTTTCTGAAAAGAAAGCAAAGGCACCTGCACTCTTAAAGGGCTGGAACTCAAAGAAGCGCGTTGCTATCGACCAGAGCTCCCCACAAAAGAGAGGTGTTTGTACTGCAGTAAAGACCGCTACACCTAAAAAGCCTAACTCAGCACTCAGAAAGATTGCCAGAGTAAGACTTTCTAACGGTATTGAAGTCAGTTCCTATATTCCCGGCGTAGGTCACAATCTTCAGGAACACAGCGTTGTTCTTATTCGTGGCGGCCGTGTAAAGGACTTGCCTGGTGTTCGTTATCACATTGTTCGTGGTACGCTTGACGCACAGGGTGTTACAGGACGTATGCAGGCTCGTTCAAAGTACGGTGCTAAGCGTCCAAAGAAAGGTAAATAATTAGGAATTGACAAAGCTCTCTTGACTTAAATAATTTAAGTTCTGCTATGCGGCAGGAATTTTACTATATATACTATATATATTGCAGAAGTTCTTGTTGGCATACGGGAGTTTGTCGCTTTCGAGTACCTATGATATCTCAATTATTGTGAAGGAGGGAAGCAAAGTGCCAAGAAGAGGTTCTATTGCGAAGCGTGACGTATTACCCGATCCGCTTTATAATTCTAAACTTGTAACACGTCTTATCAATAATATTATGTACGACGGCAAAAAGGGCGTTGCTCAGAAAATTGTTTACGGTGCATTTGAAATTATTGCTGAAAAGACAGGAAACAACCCGCTTGAGGTTTTCGAACAGGCTATGGAAAATGTAATGCCCGTTCTTGAAGTTAAGGCTCGCCGTGTCGGCGGCGCAACATATCAGGTTCCTATGGAAGTTCGTCCGGAAAGACGCCAGACACTGGGTCTTCGCTGGATTTCAACTTACGCAAGAACCCGCAGTGAAAGAACAATGAAAGAAAGACTTGCCGGAGAGATCCTTGACGCCACAAACAGTGCAGGCGGCGCATTCAAAAAGCGCGAAGATACACACAAAATGGCAGAAGCAAACAAGGCTTTCGCTCATTACAGATGGTAATTTTAATTACCCGTATTACTCTTGTAATTTTATTAGGAGGATTTTATGCCAAGACAGGTTTCACTTGAACAGACAAGAAATATCGGTATTATGGCTCACATTGATGCCGGTAAGACTACTACAACTGAGCGTATCCTGTATTATACCGGCGTAAACCATAAAATCGGTGAGGTACATGACGGTGCCGCTACCATGGACTGGATGGTTCAGGAGCAGGAACGCGGTATCACAATTACCTCAGCAGCTACAACTGCTTTCTGGAGAGGAAGCAAACAGCAGTATCAGCCGCACAGAATCAATATTATTGATACACCCGGTCACGTTGACTTTACTGTTGAGGTTGAGCGTTCACTTCGTGTACTTGACGGTTCTGTAACCGTATTGTGCGCTAAGGGCGGCGTTGAGCCTCAGTCTGAAACCGTTTGGCGTCAGGCTGACAACTACGGCGTACCGAGAATGGTTTATGTTAATAAAATGGACATCATGGGCGCAAACTTCTTCCATGTTGTTCAGATGATGAAGGACAGACTTAAATGTAACGCTGTTCCGATACAGCTTCCAATCGGAGCTGAGAGTGAATTTTCAGGCATTATTGACCTCGTAAGAATGAAAGCCGAAATCTATCATAATGAGGACGGTACGGATTACAGCGAGGAAGATATTCCTGAAAATATGAAAGACATTGCTGAAGAATACCACGAAAAACTCATTGAGTCAGTTGCAGAACTTGACGAAGAGCTTATGGAAAAATACTTTGGCGGTGAAGAAATAACTGTTGACGAAATTAAAAAGGTCATCAGAAAAGCTACTATAGACAACAGCATGGTTCCTGTATGCTGCGGTTCTTCTTACCGCAACAAGGGCGTTCAGATGCTTCTTGACGCTGTTGTTGACTATATGCCTGCTCCTACAGACGTACCTGCCATTAAGGGTACAGACCCCGAAACAGGCGAAGAGGTTGAAAGACATTCATCAGATACAGAGCCGTTTGCAGCTCTTGCATTCAAGATTGCAACCGATCCGTATGTTGGTAAGCTCTGCTTCTTCCGCGTATATTCAGGTATGATAAAAACAGGTACAACTGTTTATAACTCTGTTAAAGACAGCAACGAGCGTTTGGGCAGAATTTTACAGATGCACGCTAACGACAGAAAAGATATTGACTGCTGCTACGCAGGAGATATTGCTGCTGCCGTTGGTCTTAAAAATACAACAACAGGTGACACTCTCTGCGATGAGAAAGCTCCCGTAATTCTTGAATCAATGGAATTCCCCGAGCCTGTTATCCGTGTTGCTATTGAGCCAAAGACAAAAGCAGGTCAGGAAAAAATGGGTATTGCTCTTGCAAAGCTCGCTGAAGAAGACCCGACTTTCAAGGCTTATACAGATGAAGAAACAGGTCAGACAATTATCGCAGGTATGGGTGAGCTTCACCTTGAAATCATTGTTGACCGTCTTCTCCGTGAATTTAAAGTAGAGGCTAATATCGGCGCTCCGCAGGTTGCATATAAAGAAACTATCCGCAAGGAAGCTTCTGTTGATGAGAAATATGCTCGTCAGTCAGGCGGTAAGGGTCAGTACGGCCACGTTAAGATTAATGTATTCCCCAACAAAGACAAGGGATACGAATTTGTTAATAACATTGTCGGCGGTGCTATTCCTAAAGAATACATTCCTGCTGTTGACCAGGGTATTCAGGGAGCAATGCTTTCAGGTGTTGTAGCCGGCTACAATGTAGTTGATGTTAAGGTTGAGCTTTATGATGGTTCTTATCACGAGGTTGACTCTTCTGAAATGGCGTTTAAGATTGCCGGTTCAATGGCATTCAAGAGCGCAATGAAGAAGGCAGACCCTGTACTTCTTGAGCCTATTATGAAGGTTTCTGTTGTTACTCCCGAGGAGTATCTGGGTGATGTTATCGGCGACCTTAACTCACGCCGCGGTATGATTCAGAGCATGGAAGCCGACAACGGCGTGCAGAGAGTTATTGCACACGTTCCGCTTTCTGAAATGTTCGGTTATGCCACAGATATGCGTTCAAAGACTCAGGGTCGCGGTCAGTATGTAATGGAGCCAGACACATATGCAGAGGTTCCGAAGAATATTGCCGAAAAGATTATGAGCGAAAGAGCTAAAAAAGACTGATTTAGCTTAAAAACGCATTTAAAAAAAGTATTGATTTTTTTGAAAAATTTTGGTACAATATCTATAAATATATTGTAAATTATTTTTTACAACAATAAGGAGGAAATTTCCAATGGCAAGAGAAAAATTTGAAAGAAATAAACCCCATGTTAACATTGGTACAATCGGCCACGTTGACCATGGTAAAACAACACTTACTGCTGCTATCACAAAGGTTCTCAACCTTGAAGGCGACGCTGATTTCGTTGATTATGCAAACATCGATAAGGCTCCTGAAGAGAGAGAGCGTGGTATCACAATCAACACAGCTCACGTTGAGTATGAGACAGCTAAGCGCCACTATGCTCACGTTGACTGCCCAGGTCATGCTGACTATGTAAAGAACATGATCACAGGTGCTGCTCAGATGGACGGCGCTATCCTCGTTGTTGCTGCAACAGACGGTCCTATGGCTCAGACAAGAGAGCACATCCTTCTTTCAAGACAGGTTGGCGTTCCTTACATCGTTGTATTCATGAACAAGTGTGATATGGTTGACGATGAGGAATTGCTTGACCTTGTTGAAATGGAGATCACAGAGCTTCTTGAAGAGTACGGCTTCGAGGGTTGTCC
>CANQMH010000028.1 GCA_947624865.1 uncultured Clostridia bacterium
TAATTTCAGGCAAAGTTGCCCCCGATACTCCTCTCATAAATATGAGAACAGGCTCTCAGGAGAGAATTGCTAAGGTTATGACAGTATGCGGTAAAAAGCAGACTGACGCCGATTATATCGGTGCAGGTGATATTGGTGCAATACCTAAGCTTGTTTCGACAAAAACGGGAGATACTCTTTGTTCTCCGCTGAGAAAAGTAGTGCTTGACGGAATTGACTATCCTGTATCATCCTATACAATGGCAATTTATCCTGCCAAAAAGGGTGATGAAGATAAAGTTGCGCAGGCGCTTTCAAAGCTTTCTGACGAAGACCCCACAATTAAATTTGAAACTAACCACGAAACACACGAAATGCTGATTTCGGGACTTGGCGAACAGCATCTGGATGTTGTAGTTTCAAGGCTAAAAACAAAATACAATGTTGACGCTTCTTTGCAGCCGCAGAAAATTGCATATAGGGAAACGATCCGTAAAAAGGTTACTGCACAGGGCAGATATAAAAAGCAGTCGGGTGGTCACGGTCAGTTCGGCGACGTATGGATTGAGTTTGAACCGTATGAAACCGACAGCCTTGAATTTGCAGAGCGCGTTGTAGGAGGCGCGGTTCCCAAAAACTTCTTCCCGGCAGTTGAAAAGGGATTAAGAGAATCCATTAAAAAGGGTGTGCTTGCAGGTTATCCGACCGTAGGAATTAAGGCAACTCTTTATGACGGTTCTTATCATCCTGTCGACTCTTCGGAAATGTCGTTTAAAACTGCGGCAAGCCTTGCGTACAAAAACGGAATACCGAACGCTGCTCCGACCCTGCTTGAACCAATCGGAAGTCTGAAAGCATATGTACCCGATTCAAATATGGGCGATGTTATGGGCGAGGTAAACAAGCGCAGAGGAAGAGTTCTCGGAATGTCGCCTGCTGATAACGGCGTTCAGGTAGTAGAAGCCGAAGTGCCTATGGCTGAGATGTCAGATTTTTCAACATTTATCAGACAGATAACACAGGGCAGAGGCTCATTTGAATTTGAGTTTGCACGTTATGAGGATGCACCTGCCAATATTGCTCAGAAAATAATTGAAAAAGCAAAGGCAGAAATGACCGAATAACAGTATAATTGAATAAATATTTTAAGCCTGTCGGTGTTGATTTCCGACAGGCTTTTATAATAAAAGTTTATTTATAGTAAAAATAACTGTTATAGGAGTTTTTTCATTGTACAATCTTCAGACTTTCTTCAGATTTGTTTGCTACAATATATTCAGGGGATGATGATATGTATAAAATCCTACTTGTCGAGGACGATGAAAATATTCAGGAACTGATATTTGAATATTTTACCAATAAAATTAAAAATGTTTTTCAGGTTGACATTGCGGCAGACGGACAAATCGGACTGGAAAAGTCATATGAAAATAATTATGATTTGCTTTTGCTTGATGTTATGCTGCCTGAGCTTGACGGCTTTGAAATTTGCAAGGAAATTCGGCATGAGAGTGATGTACCTATAATTTTTATTACCGCAAGGGCAAACGAGACGGACATTTTGAGCGGTTATGCACTCGGATGTGATGATTATGTAGTAAAGCCGTTTCCATTGCCTGTGTTGTATGAAAAGGTCAAGGCATTGATTAAGCGTTCAAAAGGACTTGTGCGCTCGCCGATTTTATCGGTTCAAACGCTTTCGCTGAATCCAAATAACGGAATAGTGATATGTGACGGCGAGGAAATTAATCTCACTCCAACCGAATACACAATATTAAAAATATTGCTTGAAAACAAAGGAAAAATAATAAGCCGTGAAAAAATATTGAATATGATACGGGGCTATAACAGCGGAGCAGACGAACGTATTCTTGATACACATATCAGAAACCTTAGAAAAGCGTTAAAGGATAATTCAAAACTGATAAAAACTGCCGTAAGGCGTGGATACAAAATTGAGGATAAGTAATGGATAAACGACTTAAAAAACAAAGCAAAAAATTATTTATACAAATTTTAGCAATTACTGTGTCGGCTTGGCTTGTTGCTTCAGCGGCATATGCTATTATCCGACTGAACAGCGAAAAAGTTAATATAGAGAAAAACGGACTTCGTACTTTGTCAAAAATCGTTTATGAAGTAAATTTTAACTCAGATGCCAATATGGATGTTCGAGAACTGAGCATGGCAATGACCGGGTGTCTTAATGTGGTTAATGACGGTGAACATAAGGATTATAACAGTCAGATAATCATACGTGATGTATCGAACAATGAAAATTATAATTTAAAATTGGTAGATACCACAGGCAAAATTTATGCAAAGTTCGGTTACACCACAGACAATCCCGATTCTTCAGATATGGATTATGGTTATATAGACAGGAATGTACTTGAAAAATTGATTGATAAAGAGCAATATCAGAAAATTTCGGAATACTTAAATACAAAGCGAAATGATGAAAAATATTATGAAATAATTTGTACGAAATTTTATATGAGCATGGACTCTAGTTTTATTCCCAAAGAACTTCAAATTGTTCTGACCGAACAAGATAACACATGGTATATTGATGACCAGCCTGTCGAAACCTTTGAACTCAACCCGGAAACAACGATGAAGCATGAAATTGGTGATTTTAATTTAAGCAAAGGGCCGTATTCCTGCAATAAAATGACTCGCAATGTTATACCGACAGAGTTCTTTTTAAATAAAATAAATGACGATATTATTGGCAGTCTGACAAAAGAACAGATTAATCAGACGTCAAACAATAACATAATTCAGCTTGATTTATTTAACTATGTTTTTTTAGCAGGGGAAGTCTTGAACTATAATGTTTACACATTCAGTGACGGAGATTTGACTGATGATAATGTAAGCTTATATACAATAACAGATATACCGTTACAACTGCAATACGCAAAACGAGTAAATATCCTTGAAAGCTGTATAAACGATTTATTAATAGGCTTTGCTGTATTGTTAGGATTTTTTTCGGTTATTGCAGCGATAATTTTTGTGATGATGCGTAAAATGCTGAAGAATCAACTGATTTTCGAACAAAAAAGAATCGACGTTACCAATGCAATGGCGCACGATATTAAAACACCGCTGTTTATAATCGGCGGCTATGCTCAAAGTCTTAAGGAAAACATTAATAATGAAAAGAAATACTACTTTGCGGATAAAATTATTGAGCAGACTAACGAGGTGAACACGTTGGTTCATAATATGCTTAATCTCGGCAAATTGGATTCCTGTAATATAAAACTGAACCGTACTGATTTTGACTTGTTTGAGTTGATTGAAGAAATCTGTATAAATTATGTTTTGCTCCCTGACAATAAGGATATTACCGTTGCACATATGGGTAATAATATTATAAACGCTGACAGAGAGCTGATTAAGAGCGCAATTGAAAATTTGATTGATAATTCCGTAAAATATTCTGCTAAAAACAGTGAAATTAAAATTGAGGTTTATGATAGAGTGCTTACCATATCAAACAATTGCGAAAGCATCACAAAATCCGACCTGAAGCAAATCTGGCAGCCCTACGTCCGTAAAGACAAAAACCATCGCCAGGATGGCAATGGTTTAGGCCTATCAATAGTAAAATCAATTTTAGATTTGCATGGGATTGAATATAACACCAAGCTAAAATCAAATATTTTTTCAATAACTGTATTTTTTATCTGATAATATTAATTTAATTGCAGTGAGAATAATCTCTTTTATAAAACGCTGACGGTATTATAGTCAACTGCTTTTTGCAAATTGACTGTTGTAAAGCGTGCTGTAAAAACCGTTTTTAGCCAGCAGTTCTTCGTGATTCCCCTGCTCAATAATATTTCCGTCTTTCATAACAAGAATTACGTCGCTTTCCTTAATTGTAGAAAGTCTGTGTGCAACGACAAAACTTGTTCTGCCCTTCATCATTTTTGCAAAGGCTTTTTGAACACGAATTTCTGTCAGTGTATCAATTGAAGACGTGGCTTCATCAAGTATCAGAATTGCAGGATCGGTAAGCATAGCTCTTGCAATACACAAAAGCTGTTTTTGTCCCTGACTCAGATTTCCACCGCCCTCGCTGATTAATGTGTTGTAGCCGTTTGGCATACGTCTGATAAAGCCGTGTGCATATGCAGATTTAGCGGCGGCAATAACTTCTTCATCGGTTGCATTTTCATTTCCGTAACGCAGATTTTCCATTATTGTTCCGCAGAACAGCCAACTGTCCTGCAAAACCATTCCGTATTGTTTTCTTAAATTGTCGCGCGATAATGATTTAATATCAATACCGTCAATGCTGATTGTGCCGCTGTCGGTTTCGTAAAATCTCATTAGCAGATTAATAAAGGTAGTTTTTCCGCAGCCTGTAGGACCTACAATTGCAACGTGGCTTCCGCTTGTAACATTGAGTGAAAAGTTTGTTATAAGCGGTTTTTCTTTTGTATATGAAAAGCTGATATTATCAATTTTTACATTACCTTTGCAGTCATCAATTTTTTTGCAGGGAACAAGGTCAGGGGCTTCATCTTTTGCTTCAAGCACCTCAAAAATTCTGCCTGCGGCGGCAAGAGCAGTCTGAATTTGAGTAAGCACGCCTGTTATTTCATTAAACGGTTTTGTATATTGGTTTGCATATGTCAGAAAACACGAAAGCTGACCTACGGAAAGCGTTCCCGAAATTGCAATAAGTGCGCCGAGGATCCCCACAGCGGCATACACCATTGCATTTACAAAACGTGTACTCGGATTTGCAAGAGCACCTGCAAACTGAGCCTTAAAGCCTACGTCATAAAGCTCTGTATTGTATTTTTCAAATTCTTCGAAGGCGCGCTGTTCAAATGAGAATGACTTTACAATGCGCTGATTTCCGACGTGCTCTTCCACATAGGAGGAAATTTCTCCCTGTAAAATCTGCTGTTGACTGAATCGTTTGTGCGACAGTTTTCCGATAAAAGCCGCTACAAAAAGTGAAAGCGGAGTCAGCACAACAACTGCTATCGCAATTCTCCAGTCAATTATAAGCATAAAAATCAGAGTGCCCACAATTGTTACTATTCCTGAAAAAAGCTGTAAAAACAACTGTGTAAATCCGTCTCCTACTGCGTCAACATCATTTATTACTCGGCTGATTAAATCACCGTGTGAATGGGTGTCAATATATGACAGAGGTACGTTGTTAAATTTTCTGAATATTTCCCGCCGCAAATCACGCACAGTCTTATAACTTATGACATTTGCAAAATAGTTCATTATCCATTGAAAAATTAAAATGCCTATTATTCCGACTGCAATATAAATAAGAATTTGCAGAATATTTGCAAAGTTTACGTTTCCTTTGCCGATAATATTGTCAATTGCCTGTCCGACCAGTACCGGAATATACAGAGTAAGCGAAACGCTTATAACGGCACTCAGCAATGCCATAACCAGATATGCGGAATACGGTCTGATTTTTCTGAGAATTTTAAAAACGGAAGATTTGTTTTTCATTTTTTAGCCTCCGTTTCGTTAAGCTGAGAAAGGCAGCTCTCCCGATAGGTTTCACATTCATTAAATAATGTTTCGTGCGTACCCTTACCTGCAATGCGTCCGTCGTCAAGTACAAGTATTAAATCTGCATTTCGTATGGTTGAACAGCGCTGAGTGACAATTATTACTGTCATATCGGCGGTCCTTTCTTTTAATGCTCTTCTTAAAGCCGCGTCTGTCGCAAAGTCAAGCGCGGAAAAGCTGTCGTCAAGTATAAGCAATTTTGGATTGCCTGTAATTGCACGTGCTATGCAAAGTCTTTGCCTCTGACCTCCGCTGAAGTTTTTTCCGCCTTGTTCAACACGGCTGTCAAGACCGTTTGGAAGCTTTGAAACAAAATCATAGGCTTGTGCAATTTTAAGCGCTTTTATAATATCATCATCTGTTACGTTGTTATTCTGCCATTTCATATTTTCTCTTATTGTTCCGCTGAACAGCACCGAGCTTTGCGGCACTATTCCAATCTGAGAGCGCAGCTGAATAAACGGATAATCCATTACATTTACTCCGTCAACTCTCACAGAGCCTGATTTTACATCATAAAAACGGGGGATAAGATTTATAAGCGTACTTTTACCGCTTCCCGTACCGCCGATAATGCCGACGGTCTGACCTCTCATAATTTTAAAGCTGATGTCGCTCAGTTCATCGTCACCGTCGCCGTAAGTAAAAGTAACATTGTCAAATTCAATTTTTGGAGTTGATTTTTCCGCAAAGACTTTTATATTATTATGATTTTTTTCAACCACACTCGGTTCTGTTTCAAAAACCTCGTTAATTCTTGCCGCACTTGCGCTTGCCTTTGTAAGAAGCACGACGAGGTTTGCAACGACTATCATTGCAAGCAAAATCTGCGTCATATAGTTAACAAGAGCGATTATGTCGCCCGATAACATACCGCTTCCGCTGTTTACATTGATTGCACCGAACCATACAATCACAATAATTGCAAGGTTTGTTACCGTGTAGGTGACAGGACTGAGCAGGGCAGACAGACGGCTTACTCTGATTGAAGTTCTTGCCAGCTCCTCGGTTGCGCTGTCAACTCGTTCTTTCTCGCTGTTCTGCTTTGAAAACGCTCTTATAACACGGTTCCCAGATAGATTTTCACGTGATATAAGTCCGATTTTATCAAGCTTTTTCTGCATAGCTGAAAAAATCGGAACGCTTTTGCTCATTACGATATAAAGAGTAATTCCTATAATCAATGCGGCAATGAAGAAAATAACTGACATTTCAAGGTCGATTGTCATAGACATAACCAATGCGCCTGCAACTATAAACGGGGAACGGGTCAGCAGGCGTATTCCCATAGCAACGCTTTGCTGAACCTGATTTACGTCATTTGTAATTCTTGTAATAAGCGACGGAGTACCGAGTTTGTCAAGCTCGGCATGGGACAAAGAGTTGATATGAGCAAAAAGCTCGCGTCTGATTTTTGTACCAATGCCCTGAGATGCTTTGGACGCAAGATACTGACACACAAGTGCGCTCATAAGCCCGACTACACTGAGCAGAACCATTACACCGCCCATTTTGAGAACGTAGTCATAGTCGTTATTATTTATGCCCACATCAATTATGCTTGCCATTACAAGAGGCACTAAAAGTTCAAGAATTGCCTCAAACAGTTTGCACAGCGGGCCAATGATACATTCTTTTTTATAATCCTTTAAAAATCTTCTTAATTTAAACATTATTAATACCTGTTGATAAATTTAATCATAATTATTGTACACCAAAATTATGTAATCATCAACAGAATTTACTAATACTGATTTCTTATTAAATGGTGAAACAGATTTTGAGAATATTTTATGACAGGAAAACACCCTATTCTCGAAAAGCAGAAGGTTTACGGGAACAGGGTGTGCAGTAAGGCGAAAAATGCAGCAAAGGCTGCTGCATTTTATCAATGTTTAGTTATTTAATAAAGCTGTTTTAAGCTTATTCAGCCTGAATGTTTACAAACTGTTCCTGCATATAAGAATAAACTTCATCCGAAACATTTGTAAAAACATAACATTTATCAAGATATTCATCACTCGGGAAAATCAGCTCATTGTTTTTATATTCGTCGTCAATATAATTATCATAAGCTTCCTTATTCGGCGTTGCATAGCATAGATATTTAAAATTCTCAGCGGCAATCTCCGGCTTTTGCATAAAATTAATAAACTTCTCTGCATTTTCCTTGTTTTTGCTGCAAGCAGGAATACACATTGCGTCATAAAACAGGTTTGCTCCGTCAACAGGCATAGCGTAATCAAGATTTTCATTTACGTCCATCATTGTAACAATATCGCCTGCGTAGTACGGCGCAATAGCCGACTGTCCGTTTTCCATTTCGTTAAATACCTGATCCATTACATATTTTTTAAGCAACGGCTTTTGCTCACGGAGCTTTGCGGCCGCCTTGTCAACATCTTCTTTTGTACAGTTTGAGGGGTTGATTCCGCAAAGCTGCATTGCTATAGCCATAGCGTCCCGATTGTTGTTAAACATCAAAATTTGGCCGCGCAGATTTTTGTCCCACAATGCTTCCCAAGACGTCGGTTTTTTGCTGACCTTAGTTTTGTCATATATCATTGCTGTTACTCCCCAACTGTAGCAAACCGTATATTTACTTTCTGGGTCGCAGTCAAGTTTTTTGAAACGGTCCATAATATATTTATAATTAGGTATGTTGTCATAATTAAGTTCAAGCAGCATATCCTCTTCAATCAGCTTACTTATCATATAGTCTGACGGTATGATAACATCATAGCTTACGTTGCTGTTTTTAAGCATATTATAAAGCTCTTCGTTTGTTTCATATGTGGTGTAGTTAACTTTGATGTTGGTTTCATTTTCAAACTCATCGATAACGTCCATAAGGTCGTCTTCGCCGTTAGCAATGTATTCGCCCCAGTTGTAGACGTTAACTTCGCCCTCATTACCGCCGCGGTTGCCGCCGCAGCCCGAAAGCCCGGCAGCGCTTGCTGCCGCAAGAGTTGCGGCAAGGATAATACTGATGATTTTTTTCATTTCTCAATCTCCCTAAAATAAATTTATTAATCATGTCTTTTGTGCTTTGATCTTTTCTTCGTGTCTGTCGTGCAGATTAATGATAATCATTATTACAAGCACCGCAAGGAAAAGCAGAGCGGACAGAGCATTGATTTTCGGTGAAATTTTTCTGTGTGTCATTGAATAAATTTCAATGGACAGATTCTGGAATTTTGCGCCGCGAGTAAAATACGTGATGATAAAGTCGTCAAGCGAGTAAGTAAAGCTCATAAGAAGTCCCGAGAAAATCCCGGGCATAAGCTCGTGAATAACCACCTTGTAAAATGCCTGCCACTGATTACATCCCAAATCAAGAGCGGCATCGTAAATGCTTTGGTCCATTCTCGTTATACGCGGCATTACGCTGAGCACTACAAACGGTACACAAAAGCATATGTGTGAAAGCAGGACCGTGAAAAATCCCATCTCAAAGTTGAACATAACTCCGAGGAAGGTAAACAAAAGCATAAGCGAAACACCTGTTACAATATCGGGACTAATAATGGGTATGTTTGAAACGTTCTGTATAATAAGACGTTTTTTGCCCCTAAAGTTGCTTATGCCTATGGCGGCGGCTGTACCGAGAATTGTTGCAAATATCGAAGCCAGCACGGCGATGATCAGAGTATTGCCGAGTGCATTCATAATATTATCATCTTTAAAAAGCTGTTCGTACCATTTAAGCGAAAAGCCTTTCCAAACAGTAGTTTTGCCGACATTGAACGAATAAAAAATCAGAACGGCGATCGGCGCATAGAGAAACAGCATTATGATTGCTATGTATACTTTAGATAAAATGCCGCTTTTCTGTTTTGTATTTTTCATGCTATCGCCTCCTCATCACCGAATAAATTCATAATTATGAGGAATACAAAAATCAAAATCATAAGGATA
This sequence comes from uncultured Clostridia bacterium, assembly GCA_947624865.1. GTDB lineage: Bacteria > Bacillota > Clostridia > Oscillospirales > Acutalibacteraceae > Ruminococcoides. The sequence continues at coordinate 9,466 of CANQMH010000028.1, forward strand.
AGCGAAATTGCCGATCCTGTGTTCTGGTCTGTCCAGAATATTTTATCAATTACGTCGCCAATCATAATGTCATCGGTTCCTCCGAGATACTGAGATACAAGGAATGTACTTGCACTCGGAACAAAAACCATGGTAATTCCCGAAATAATTCCCGGAACGCTCAACGGAGCAATTACTCTTCTGAATACCGAGAAGCGGTTTGAGCCGAGATCCTGTGCCGCCTCGATAAGACCGGGGTCTATTTTGCTCATAACAGTATAAATAGGAAGCACCATAAACGGCAGATATTCATAAACCATACCGAGAATCACTGCTCCGGTATTTCCTATGTATGTGGCATTAATACCCAGCAGAGATAATGCCATATCTATCGGTCCGTTATCCTGAAGCAGGGTTATCCAGGCATAGATTCTCAGAAGAAAATTCATCCACATCGGAATCATCAAAAGCATTATAACGGTATTTTGCGTCGAATGTTTCATTCCTGCAATAAGATAAGCAAGAGGATATGCAAGAACAAGACAAATAGCCGTGGATAAAAGCGCAATCCAAAGCGATTTTAAAAATACCTCTGAATAATTAAATGCTTTTGTAAACGGTTCAAGCGAAAAATTTCCCTGTTTGTCGGTAAAAGCAGTAAATCCTATCATTATAATGGGTATCATTGTAAATACAAGCATCCATATGATATAGGGAATAGAGGGTTTGCGGGATTTCATTTTTAACCCTCCTTAATATTTTCAACTACTTCAAACGAAGCCTTTGAAAAATCAAATGCGAGGGGAACGTATGTAGCAACCTGTTCGTCGGTATCGCTCAGCATAAGCCATTTTCTTTCGTCCGACTCAAGTATGATTTCATTTTGCTCTCCCTTATAGACAACAGACTCTATATATAAATCTTTTAAATCACCTATTCCGTTGCCTGCAAGAGAAAGCGCATCAGGAGGAAGCGTTATTTTTACTTTAGTGCCTGTTTCAAAGAAATGACCGTCAACTTTAACGGTTTCACCTTCAAGGACGAACTCAAAATAATTTTCTTCCTTGTTTCCGTAAGATACTTTGGTTTCAATAATATTGTCATAAAACGGAAGCAGCTTGTTCATAATCTGGATATTAAACGGAATTATGCGCATACCTATAAGACTTCCTATTTCGGCAGTCTGCGTAGAGTGAATGAGTATTTCGCACTTTCCGCACATAACGCTCATTTCATAGTGAACGCCCTTAAAGGTTGAGTTTACAACCGTTCCCACAAGCTGTCCGTTTTCGGGAGAAGTTATTTCAATGTCTTCAGGGCGAATGACTACATCTACAGGAGTATTTTTACCAAATCCCTTATCAACACATTCAAGCTCATTGCCTAAAACTTTTATACGGCAGTCATCTATCATTGTACCGTTGAGTATATTTGCTTCGCCGATAAAATCAGCTACGAATGCGTTGACAGGTTCGTTGTATATATCTTCAGGAGTGCCGATTTGCTCAATTACTCCGTTGTTCATAACTACAACGCGGTCGCTCATTGTAAGAGCTTCCTCCTGGTCGTGAGTAACATAAATAAAAGTTTTCTGAGTTTTTTGTTGAATTTCCTTTAATTCAATCTGCATACTCTTTCTGAGCTTTAAATCAAGAGCGCCGAGAGGTTCGTCCAACAAAATTATATCCGGATCGCAGACAAGTGCTCTTGCAATTGCAACACGCTGCTGCTGACCTCCCGAGAGCTTTGAAACAGAACGCTTCTCATAACCCTTGAGGTCAACGGTGGCAAGCATTTTGGAAACCCTTTTTTTTATTTCATCCTTGGGTATTTTTTTCAGTTTAAGACCAAAGGCTACATTGTCAAATACATTAAGATGGGGGAACAGCGAATATTTCTGAAAAACGGTATTTACGTTTCTTTTGTTTGGAGGAGTATTGTTAATGCGGGTTCCGTCAAAAATAACGTCGCCGCTGTCAGGTTCAACAAAACCGCCGATTATCCTCAGGGTTGTGGTTTTGCCGCAGCCGCTCGGACCTAAAATGGTAACAAATTCCTTTTCACATATATCAAGATTAATGTGGTTAAGAATTACTTCTCCGTCAAAGCTCACAAAAATATCCTTTAACGATACAATAACCTTTTTTGATAACTGCTCCATTTATGCACCCCTGTTCTTATTGCTTAATTAAAAACAGGGCGGATTGTGCTGAGTCTGCAAGTATAAACAGATATTTGCAGGCGAACACAGTCCGCCCCTACAAATTTACTTCTTTGTAAAGACATAACTATGATTAATTGAGTAGTTTATAACAATAAAATTATATTCTAATATAGGCGAAAAGTCAATTGTATTATAAAAAATAAGTATAAAATAAATATACATAATATTAATAAAATTCATTTAAATTTAAAAACTTAAAAACAAAAAATTTTTATCTACGGTAAATGCAATAAATGTATATTATGCACAAAATAAAAGTTATTAATTTGTAAGATAAAATATATACTTTTTCTGCTATATTTGTTATAATGATAATGAAATTTTATGAAAGGATGTTTTTTGATGAAAATCTTCAGAAAGCTTGCAAGTCTTGTTATTGCGGCAACTATGATAACCTCATCTACGGCGTTTGCAATATCTGCTAATGCAGCAGCAACTGCGGACGCAGCTCAGGTAGCGAATGATGCTTCGCTGCAGAAGGAAGTAAAAGACGGTGTTATATTGCACGCATTTAACTGGTCTTACAATTCAATTAAGCAAAATCTCCCTGCAATTGCAGCGGCAGGTTACACAACTGTTCAGACATCTCCTGTTCAGCAGCCAAAGGACTACAGTGCTTCAAACGATGTCGTTGGTCAGTGGTGGAAACTGTATCAGCCTGTAAGTATGCAAATTGCAGAGAAATCATGGCTCGGTACTAAAGAGGATCTCAGATCACTTTGCGCTGAAGCAGACAAGTACGGAGTAAAGATTATCTGTGATATTGTTTCCAACCATATGGGCAATGAGACAGAAAGCAATCCTAACTCATTAAGCTCTCAGGTACAGACATATCAGCCAGATTTCTACACCAACAAGAATACATATTTCCGTTCAAACGGCATTGCTGCAAACGATAGCTCTATTGAAGGTGTTGTTCAGGGTCATGTTTCAGCCTGTCCTGATTTGAACACAGGAAATGAAAATGTTCAGAATGCAGTAATCTCACTTCTTAAGGATTGTATTGACTGTGGTGTTGACGGTTTCCGTTTTGACGCTGCAAAGCATATCGAAACTCCTGATGACGGCGATTACAAGTCTAATTACTGGCCGAATATAACACGCGCTGCCGGAGATTATTATAATCAAAAAACAGGCGGCAACCTTTATATTTACGGCGAAATTCTTAATACCTGTGGTGCAAACAGACAGTACAGCGCATATACAAACTACATCAGTGTTACCGATAACACAACTGGAGACTCTGTTCTTACTAATGTAAAAAACGGTAACGCTTCAGAAGCTGCAAGTTCAAAATATAAGTCAGGCGTAAGCGCTTCAAAAGCAGTATTATGGGCTGAATCACACGATACTTACTTAGGTTCTTCAGGCAATACATCAAAAATTTCAGATGAAAATATTGTAAAGGCATGGGCAATTGTAGCTTCAAGAGAAGACTCTACAGCGCTTTATTTTGTTCGTCCCGGTACTGCTCTTATGGGTGAGGCTGGTACAGACACCACATACAAGAGCACAGCCGTTTCTGAAATTAATAAGTTCCACAACTTGTTTGTAGGTCAGCCTGAAAAACTTGGTTCATCAGACGGCGTTGCATACGTTGCAAGAGGAACAAGCGGTATTGTTCTTTCAAACTGCTCAGGCACAAATAAAACTGTAAGTATTTCAGGTACAGGTCTTGAAAACGGTACTTACACAGATACAGTTACAGGAAGTACATTTACAGTATCAAACGGTGTTCTTTCAGGTTCAATCGGTTCAACAGGTGTTGCAGTTGTTTATAACGGCACAACAACTCCCAGAAATACCAACTCAGTTGAGAGCGGTAATTTCAAGGGCGAAACATTGACATTAACACTTGGACTTGAAAATGCAACTTCAGGTACATATTGCTTGGATAATTCTACTCCTGTTACTTATACAGGCACAACAACTATTCGCATAGGTTCTGACTATGACTATGACGATACAATCACTCTTACACTTACTGCTACCGACGGTAAGAAAGAAACATCAACTGTTTACAAATATACTAAGAACATGGCTGCTTCTTCGGGCGTTTATATTTTCTTTGACCCTAAAACAAGAAGTAATTGGCAGTCCCCCTTTAACGTTTATATTTATGATGAAGATACTGCATCTAACATGACTTTTGCAAACGCTTCATGGCCCGGACAGCCAATGCAGTATGATGAAGCTACCGGATATTGGTATTATGAGGTTCCTTCAAAAACTTGCCTTGGTACTGACAAAGATGAAAAGGGAAACCCAATTGGAAACCCATACGAAACATCATTTGACCTTGCACATTCTCAAAATTCATGCGTAATTATCAGTGACAGCGGAAATGTAAGTTCATCTCCTCGTCAATATCCTGGACAAGACGCAAGATTAAAGCTTAAAATAGGCGGATCTTCAAAAATATTGGGATATCCGAATCAATCATCTTGGGAAAGTACAGATCTTGTTCCGTCATCAGGCGGCAATCAGCCTGCTACAGATGTTACAAAGGGTACTGTAGACACTACTACAGAAGAACCTACAACAACAGTTAAACCTACTACACCAGAACCAACAACAGTTAAACCTACTACTCCGGAGCCAACAAAAACTCCTGTAGGCGAAAGATTATACGGTGATGTTGATGGAGACGGAAGAGTAAGCGTACTTGACGCAACTCTTATTCAAAAACATGTAGTCGAGATTGAGTTTATTTCGGAAACGGATAAGGTACTTGCAGATGTTGATCAGGACGGCAGAATAACCGTAATGGATGCTACTTTAATTCAAAAGTATGTTGTTTCATTACCGGATACCGGAATTACAGGACAGGTTTATAACTCTCCGGCACCTTCAACTGCTGCTACAAGCGCTGATCCGACATCAGCAGAACCTACGAAAGAAGAGCCTACAACAGCTAAACCAACAGTGCAGCCAACAACCGTTAAGCCTACGGAACAGCCAACAACCGTTAAGCCTACGGAACAGCCAACAACAGTTAAGCCTACACCGTCAACATATACGGTTAAATTCAGTAATTCCCAGCACTGGTCAGGTAAAATTTACTGTTATTATTGGTCAGAAGGACAAGAAGGACCGATTAAATGGCCGGGCACTGAAATGACTTTTCTTGAAAAAAATGGCTATAACGAGGACGTTTACACGGTTCAAGTGCCAAGCACTGCAAATTATGTTATTTTCAATAATGGCAGCAGTCAAACAGTAAATATTCCATTTGATGGTTCTGTACTTGCTTTCTATGCGAAACCGGATCTTGATGAAAGCAATCATAACCAATACGGAACATGGTAATTGCAACACAATAATTAATATGACAGCCTCACAATTGTGAGGCTGTTTTTTTGTGAAAAGTAAAAAGCTTCAGATGTACAAAAACATCTTTAATATAATATTATGATGGTCATGCAACAGCAAACAGTTAATTATTATCCCCGAACGATAAAATGTGTTCGGGGATAAATTTTTTACATTAGATTGTTTATTACTTGAATTATTTTCCTGTGTATAGTATTATGTAATTAAGAAAAGAAACGGAATGGTAAAAATGAGCATAGAAAAAATATATTATGAGTTTTCAAAAGGATTAGACGATCAATACTACATTGATTTGGCTTCTCAGGAAGTGCTTGTAGTACCCTTGCTTGTAGATATAATGCTTGAAAGCAATACAAATAATCAATGGGCAGAGAATCTTCTTGAAAAAATCAGTGAAAAAAATCCTCGAATTGTTTATCCGTATTTTAACTACATAGCACAGGCTTTTGATAAAACAAATGTGTTTATTTCGTGGAATGTATGGAAAATAATTTCAAATATTCTTGAGTGTGATACGGAAAATCTTTGGGAAAATGTCAGATTAAAATATTTTAAAGCACTTAATTCAAATATGATCGCTGAATTTTCTATTGTGTGCGACTGCGCCCGCAAAGTTATTGCATATAAGCCCGAAGAAAAGGATAAAATATGCGAAACTCTCGTTCACATAGATGAACGAGAGTTTAAGGTGGCAGATGAGATTTCACCGCAAAGCTTAGAGGTTGCAAAGGAAAAAGTTCAAAACTTATTTTTAGAAATTAATGCGGAATGAGCACGTTCTTAAAAACTGTGAAATATACATTAGTCAATAGGTGTAAATCTAAGAACCTTTTTTCCGTTATGCTCAACAACTTCGATGAACATTTCATAAGGACGCGCCCAGACATCATCGAAATTTATTAATGATTTATAAATAACAAGTTTCTCGCCGGTTTCGCTGTGTTCAGCAAAACCGGTTACTTCATATTCACCGCCTTTAAAATGACGGTATTTTCCCAAATGAACTTCAGACAACGGAGTAATAACAGACGGAACCTCAGACGAATTATGATTAATTTTAGGTTCTTTTACATCTTTAATACTTTTTGTTGTTTCAGAAAAGTCAATTTTAAAGCTTCCGTCGTTAACAACAAGAATTCTGGTTGAATAAGGCTTCATACTGATTTCATAATAGCCGTTCACATCAATCACTTCATTGTTATTCATAACATCGGTAAGTTTAGCATTGCATCCGGTATTAAATCCGATTTTTTCATCGTGGTTGGTTAGGTTGAAAGCAACAAAAACCGTCTGATTGTCTGTCCATCTTTTATAGACAAGCTTTTCATTCATAATATTTACATTTTCAAACCTGCCGTATTTTAATGCTTCAAGGGCGAGACGGATTTTTCCAAGCTTTACAATATGCTCAAACAAAGCATAGTCAGCATTGGGAACATTGTTAAGGTCAAGGCACGGGCGAAGCTCATAGTCGCTGTGCCAGCTTCTTTTGCCTTTAATTCCGAATTCGCTTCCGTAATAAATTGAAGGAACGCCGGGCATTGTGTACATAAGGCTATATACATTATAAAGATGATTTTTGTCCTTGAGAATACTTGCTACGCGGTTTACATCATGGTTGTCAACAAAATTGAAGGTGTAGATATTTTGATATATGCCGCCGTTTGCAAATTGTCTGTTAAGCGAATGGGCTATTTCAAAGTAGTTGTGGTCGTTATGGCTTGAATATATGCCCTTGTAACATTCATAGTTTGTAACTGAGTCAAGAGTTTCATTGTTTGCCCAACGGTTATAGTCGCCGTGAGTGATTTCGCCGTATAGCCAGAAATCGGGCTTTTTTGATTTACATATGTTTCTCAGTTTTTTAAAAAATTCAATGTCTATACAGTCAGCGGCGTCAAGTCTCAGACCGTCAATGTCAAATTCATCAATCCAAAATTTTGCGGAATCAAGAAGATAGTTTACAACTTCATCGTTATGTAAATTTAACTTTACAAGGTCATAGTGTCCTGCCCAGCCCTCATACCAAAACGGGTCGCCTTTTGGACTTCTGTCTCCGAAATTAAGATTTTGAAACCAGCCGCAATATTTTGAATTATAAAGATTTTGCTGAACGTCCTTGAATGCAAAGAAATCTCTGCCTACGTGATTAAAAACTCCGTCAAGAATAATTTTTATTCCGTTATCGTGGAGAGTATTGCAAATTTTCTTAAAAGAATTATTATCACCTAAACGGCAGTCAATTTTTCTGTAATCAATTGTATCATATCCGTGACGTGAGCTTTCAAACACAGGGTTAAATACAAGTACATTGACAGACATTTTTTTCATATGTTCAATACAATCATATATTTTATCAAGTCGGTATTCAAGCTTACCGTCGTTTTCTTTCGGCGCTCCGCAGAAGCCGAGCGGATAGATATTGTAGATGATTGATTCGTTGATATAACTCATAAAAATTCTCCTTTTCAATACCATCAATTATATCATTTAATTGTCTATTGTGCAACTTGATAAATTATGATACAATATACTTGTTTATAGACATTAATGCTAATTTGAGTGCGGAGGTAAAAATGATAAGAATTCGTGAAAATAAAACAAGAAAAAAACTCAGAATAACCCAGTGTGTGCTGTATTTAATTCAAATCTTTATGTGTACTCTTACATTTGTACATATACCAAATCCCGATTCAAACGGAAGAGATTTTTATGCAACCGTGTTTGATATGCTCGGATATCTGGGGGGAACGTTTCCCGATATGCCTGCAAGCGCAGCGTTTCAGTCATACTATCCTTACTTTTTCATATTTCCGTTAATACCGATAGTAGGATTTTTCTTCTGTGCGCTCGACAAGGAGCGAAATATGAAAAATATCGTATCTGTATTTTGCTGTTTGTTTGGAGTATTATCAATTTTATTGATAGTAACGCTTAATTTTATGGATATCGGCTCAATGCTTTCGCTTTTGTTTTATATTCTTATCAGCTTTATAACAGCCATTGCGATGATGGCGAGAATTGCCGATAATCCAGAGAAAAGTGCGCAGTGACTGCTCGCAAAATCAGAAATGTAAAATTATGGCGTACTGAAAAAGTAAACATTATATGCGTAAAATGGTTTTTCTACAGAATACAACCCCGTACAACTCAAAATGTACGGGGTTGCTTGTTGTTAGAATTCCGAAAAAATCATATGTGCCTGCGCATTGTCAAGAACAACAGGATTTTCATAATCTATGCGTTTAATCTCTCCGTAAAGTCTGCCGAAAACGATGGTGGTTTTGTCCATAACTGCCATCATAGGCTTTCCCTTTACGGTAAACGGTTTAAAGGTGATGTCAACAGCCGAATAACCTGCCTTAAAGTAGAAAGGACGGTCAAATCTTCCATTCGTACTTTTTACATTTATTCTTGACAGCTTTTCAAGCTTTCCGTCAATAAAAAAGCTGTTTTCGTTTCCAAAACGGTTATCACCTATTCTGTTTGCAAGACAAAGCGAAAAACGCTTGTTGTCAATAATGCAGTCAGCACTCAGACGCTGATAGTTATGTTTTCTCGTTTTTGAAAAGCGCATCCAGTCAAAATATGCACGAGTGTTGGTTTCGTTTAAAGAATATTCCAATCCGCCTACCCTTATAACTCCGTTGGCAATAAATTTTGGAACAAACCTTTTTAAGTAAAAATACTTTCTGTCACGTTCAAACGGTGCAAGCTCATTAAGACTTTCTCCGTTTACTTTTTTGAGGTTAATATTAAAATATAAATTTTTAAATCCGCCAAAGTCAATGAAATCACATTTTAAAAATCTTCCGTCATTTGTGTTTGTAAGCTGAAGCTGAATACGTTTGTCTGTATAGAGAAGTTCTCCTTTATTTCCTGCTTCGGGAAGCTCGTTTTTAAAGAACATAAATTTCTTAATAACGCAGTCGCTTATTACACCGCCTTTTTTAAGGTCGGCTACAGCGATTTTTATTGCAAATTCAAATCCGCTGTTTTCTACTGATAAATAGAGTGATACTTCGCCGTTGTTAATGAAATAGCAGTCACGTTCGCTGTGCTTACCGTGCATTTTGCTTTGCTCGCTGTTATATTCAAAAACAGGACTGCGTGCCCAGCCGGCACAAACGACCTCGCCGTCTTCGTCAAATACATTATGTTTTTCTGTGATTTCACGCTGCAATTTTTATCACTCCGTTTTATAAGTATTCTATTATAATATATCATAATATTATTATGCTTATCAAGAATTATAACAAAACTGTAAATTTGTAATAAAAGATTGTTTCCTTGAATATTATTTTATACGGACTGGGAGGATTATTATGAAAAAATTTGTCGTTGCCGTGAGTTTTTTGCTGTGTTTATTGTTTTGTTCATGCTCTGCCGACACATCAGGATATAAGCACGAACTCATCTCAAATTCATGGTCTGCAAAATTTGAAGGAGGAGCAGAATTAAAGCTTGAATTTAATGAAAATACAGCTTGCCTTTCAATAAAAAACTCCGGTAAAAAAGCAGAGATAAAAGGAAGATATATTGCAGATGAAAAATCCTTTGTAATTTTTATGCCGGAGGCTGCGCAGAATTACAGTTTTTCCTATGTTCCGAACGGAAAAAGTCTTGAACTTACCTACAGTGGTTCGACAGTTACGCTTGAAAGGGAGAAAGCTGATTAAGATTATAAAATTATAAGCCTGTAAATGTTGATAAAAATCTATGATTGTGGTATAATGTTTTAAATTGTGTTATTATGCCCTTTTTATAAAATTACGGAGGTAACGTCTTGGTAGTGTTCGGAATTGACCCCGGTTACGCCATAGTAGGCTGGGGAGCAATCAGCTATAAATCAAACACATATAAGGCTATAGGTTATGGCTCTGTTGAAACTCAGGCTCATACTGATTTTAACCGACGTCTTGAATATATTTATGACGAATTATATTCAATACTTCAGCGCTGCAGACCGGACGCACTTGCCATAGAAAGACTTTACTTTCAGACAAATCAGAAAACCGCGATTAAAGTGGCTCAGGCAAGAGGAGTTACGCTCCTTGCGGCACAAAAACTTAAAATACCCGTTTTTGAATATACACCGCTTCAGGTAAAAACAGCAGTAACAGGATATGGCAAGGCAAAAAAACCTCAGGTTATGGAAATGACCCGCAGACTGTTAAATCTTGATGAAGTTCCAAAGCCTGACGATACCGCTGACGCGCTTGCAATTGCAATCTGCCATATACAGGCGGCAGGTTCACAACTCAGGCAGGCTATGTTTAGGAAAGGATTATAAATATGCTTTATTCCGTAAGAGGAAAGTTGATTCATACAACAACATCAAGCGCAGTAGTTGAATGCGGCGGTGTAGGATATAATTGCCAGACAACAATAAACACTCTGCGCAGTATAAAACTGAATACCGAAGTAACGCTCTACACATATTTGAATGTCAGAGAGGACGCAGTCGAACTCTTCGGTTTTGCGACAAAAACCGAGCTTGAAACTTTTAAAACTCTGATAAGCGTAAGCGGCGTAGGACCAAAGGCAGGCTTGGCAGTGCTGTCAGAGCTGAGCCCCGAACAGGTTGCAATGGCAATTGCAGCAGATGACATCAAAACAATTACAAGGGCGCAGGGAATAGGAAAGAAAATTGCCCAGCGAATAATACTTGAATTAAAGGACAAGCTTGCCAAAGCGGCAAATACCGATGACGGTATTTCTGCTGTAACAGGTGCTGCGTTCAATACTGCTTCGGGCAATATACCCAAAGCTATTGAGGCTCTCGGTGTGCTCGGTTATGCACCGTCAGACGTCTCGCCTGTGCTTGCTTCATTTGACAGCTCATTACCTGTGGAACAGCTTATCGCAAATACATTAAAGCAGATGGGAAGACAATAATAAATGAGTAAAATGGAATTTTCGGAAGAATTTGATTTTGAAAACAGAATACTTGACGCGTCCGAGCTTCCTGAGGATACTGCTGACGGCGAAAATCCGCTTCGTCCAAAAAATCTTGATGAGTATATAGGTCAGGATAAGGCTAAAGAAAATCTTAGAGTTTTTATCGAGGCGGCAAAAATAAGGGGAGAAACCCTTGACCATGTTCTTCTTTACGGACCTCCCGGACTCGGAAAAACTACGCTTGCAGGAATTATTGCAAATGAGCTTGGCGTTTCCGTAAGAATTACCTCAGGACCTGCAATTGAAAAGCCCGGCGATCTTGCGGCGCTGCTTACTAATCTTAATGAGGGCGATGTGCTTTTTATAGATGAAATTCACCGTTTAAGCCGCGCAGTAGAGGAGATCCTCTATCCGTCAATGGAGGACTTTGCAATTGATATTATAACGGGAAAAGGGCAGATGGCGGCGTCATATCATTTGCCTCTGCCTAAATTTACGCTTGTGGGTGCAACAACCCGTGCGGGTCAGCTGACTGCTCCTTTGCGTGACCGTTTCGGCGTGGTGTTACGGCTTGAACTTTATACTCCCGAAGAGCTTGCAAAAATTGTAACCCGAAGCGCAGGAATACTCGGAATAAAGATAGAACAAGACGGAGCGCTTGAAATTGCGTCGCGTTCCAGAGGAACGCCGCGTATTGCAAACCGTATGCTGAAACGAGTGCGCGATTTTGCACAGGTTATGTCTGACGGCATAATCACGCTGGAAAGCGCGAGGACAGCGCTCGACAGGCTTGAAATTGACGAGCTTGGTCTTGATCAGAATGACAGGCGTATGCTTGAGGCAATCATTCGTTTTTACAACGGAGGCCCTGTGGGACTTGAAACGCTTGCTGCGGCAATCGGAGAGGAAGCCGTGACAATTGAGGATGTCTATGAGCCGTATCTGCTGCAAATAGGTTTTCTGAGCAGAACTCCGCGGGGCAGATGCATAACGGCAGAAGCGTGCAGACATCTGGGATATGATTTTCCTAAGGGAACAGTAAACGCAATGCCTACTCAGCCGAATTTATTTGGCGATTAAGGTTTTAATCTGAGATTAAGACGATTTTGATTTTTATTGTATGTATAACTAAAATATAAATTTGGAGGAAAATTATGGGAAGATTATTTGGAACTGACGGTGCAAGGGGCGTCGCCAACACTGAATTGACAGCGGAGCTTGCAATGAATATCGGCAGAGCGGCGGCAATGGTGCTTATCAGCGAGGAGGTTGAACACCCGACTATTCTTATCGGTAAGGATACTCGTCTTTCGGGCGGTATGCTTGAGGGCGCTTTAATTGCAGGACTTTGCTCGGTTGGAGCAAATGTTATGCTGTTGGGAGTGGTTCCAACGCCGGCTGTAGCTTATCTTGTAGGCAAATACAACGCTGATGCGGGAATTATGATTTCGGCATCGCACAATCCGTTTGAATTTAACGGAATTAAGATTTTCAGCTCAGAGGGCTGTAAACTGCCTGATGACCTTGAAAACAGAATAGAAGAAATAGTGCTTGACAACGTAATTCCGTATGCAATTGCGGATTATGATAATATAGGCAGTGTAAAGAAAGCTGAAAATGCGGCAGATGACTATATTGAGCATATTGCAAAATCAATTGACTGCGATTTTGAGGGTATGGAAATCGCCCTTGACTGTTCAAACGGTTCTTCGTCACGCACAGCAGAAAAGCTTTTTACAAAGCTCGGCGCAAAGGTGCATATGCTTTTTGACGAGCCTGACGGAATAAACATTAATAAGGAATGCGGTTCAACGCATATTAATAAGCTTCAGGAATATGTACGCAAGCATAATCTGTGCTGCGGTCTTGCCTTTGACGGTGACGCTGACAGATGTCTTGCAGTTGACGAAAACGGCAATCTTGTTGACGGCGACTATCTTATTGCAATTTGTGCAAAAGATATGAAGAACAGGGGTATTCTTAAAAAGAACGCTGTTGTCGGCACAATAATGACAAATATGGGATTTAATAAATTCTGCAAAGAAAACGGAATGAACTTTGTTTCAACAAAGGTAGGCGACCGTTATGTCCTTGAAGCTATGCTCAGAGAGGGATATAATATCGGAGGCGAGCAGAGCGGACACATTATTTTCCTCGATTATGCAACAACTGGTGACGGCGAGCTTTCAGGCGCAATTATTTTAAGCATTATGAAGCGCACAGGCGAAAAGCTCAGCGAGCTTGCAAAGGTTATGGAGCGTTTGCCTCAGGTGCTTATTAACGTAAAAGTGAGCGCAAAGGGCAAGCTTTCATTCTATACAGATAAAGAAATCAAGGCTGAAATTAAGCGCATAAGTGAAATTCTCGGAGACAGAGGCAGAATTTTAATTCGTGTTTCCGGAACCGAACCGCTTGTCAGAGTAATGCTTGAGGGTGAAAATCTTGAAGAAATTCAGAGTCTGGCAGAGGAAGCCGCTCAGGTTGTAAGGGAAAGATTGGAATAATGCGATTATCCGAAAATTGGAAAGATTACGAGCTTATCGACACATCAGACGGCGAAAGACTTGAACGCTGGGGAGATATAATTCTTATTCGTCCCGACCCGCAGATTATCTGGTCAACGGGCAGGAAAAACCCACTTTGGAATTCTGCTCATGCAAGGTACCACCGAAGCAATAAGGGCGGAGGATATTGGGAAAAATACAAAAATGTGCCCGACCGATGGACTGTAAATTACGGAAAACTTGTGTTTAATATAAAGCCTATGGGCTTTAAGCATACGGGAGTTTTTCCAGAACAGGCGGTAAACTGGGATTTTGCCGCTGAAAAAATAAAAAATGAAAACAGACCGCTCAAGATACTTAATCTTTTCGGATATACAGGCTGTGCCACTCTTGCGTGTATGAACGCAGGCGCGTCGGTGTGTCATGTTGACGCGTCAAAGGGTATGGTGCAATGGGCAAAAGAAAACGCCGTTTCAAGCGGTATCGGGGACAGACCCGTGAGATGGCTTGTTGACGACTGCATTAAGTTTGTTCAGCGAGAAATCAGGCGCGGCAACAAATACGACGGAATTATTATGGATCCTCCGTCCTACGGCAGAGGCCCTAACGGAGAAATATGGAAGCTTGAAGAACAGCTTTATCCTCTTGTAATGCTTTGCAGACAGATTTTGTCTGATGAGCCTGTTTTCTTTATTTTGAATTCATACACAACAGGACTTTCGCCTGCCGTTATGGAATATCTGCTTGGACTGCTTCTGAAAAACAAATTCGGAGGAAGCGTTTCAAGCAATGAAATAGGTCTTAAAGTAACCGATACGGGACTGATTTTGCCGTGCGGTTCAACAGCAATATGGGAGAAGTAATTAATGAATTTTATTTCGGTGCAAAATGTTTTTTTTTCATATTCAAATCCCGACGATGCAAAGCCTGTAAAGAACGCAGTTAACGGCGTGTCGCTTGAAATAAAAAAGGGCGAGTTTGTCGCTTTGCTTGGACATAACGGATGCGGAAAATCTACAATAGCAAAACATCTCAATGCAATGCTGCTTCCCGACAGCGGAAAAGTTTATGTTGACGGAGATGATACGTCTGATGAGGAAAAAACATATGACATCAGAAAAAAAGTAGGACTTGTACTTCAGAATCCTGACAATCAGCTTGTTGCAAGCATCGTAGAGGAGGACGTAGCATTCGGCCCCGAAAATCTCGGAATAGCTCCTGATGAAATAAGAGAGCGTGTTGATAATGCCTTAAAAGCGGTAGATATGTATGACTACCGCAGGCACGCGCCGTACAAGCTTTCGGGCGGACAGAAGCAGCGTATTGCAATTGCAATACGCTGCTTCTGTCCGCCCGAAAGCTTGTA
>CANQMH010000029.1 GCA_947624865.1 uncultured Clostridia bacterium
AACGGTCAGCCTTGGGACCTTGACGGTATGCACTCGGGAGTAAACTGCCTTAGTCCTTATCAGGCTGTCGAAGGTGCAGACTGGTATTCGGGTACTGCAAATGCAATTTATCAGAATATAAATTACATTGAGCGCTACGACCCCGAATATGTTGTTATTTTGTCAGGCGACCATATTTATAAAATGGACTACAATAAGATGCTTGACTTCCACAAGGAAAAGGACGCAGCCTGTACAATAGCTGTCATAGATGTTCCTCTTGCCGAGGCTTCAAGATTTGGTATTCTCAACACCTATGAGGACGGAAAAATTTATGAGTTTGATGAAAAGCCCGAGCATCCCAAAAGCACAAATGCTTCTATGGGTATTTACATTTTCAGCTGGAAGGAGCTGAAAAAATATCTGACAGAAGACGACGCAAAAGAGGATTCTCATCACGATTTCGGCAAGGACGTTCTTCCTGCAATGCTCGAGGCAGGAGAAAGAATGTACGCATATCCGTTTGAGGGATATTGGAAGGACGTTGGTACAATTGACAGCCTTTGGGAAGCAAATATGGATTTGCTTGACCCCAAAGTGACTCTTGATTTAAAAGACGTTTATTCTCGCAATCCAATGATGCCGCCTCATTATGTTTCAAGCGAGGCATTTATTCAAAATTCGCTTGTGGCAGACGGCTGCAATGTTTACGGTAATCTTGAATTTTCAATTCTGTTTTCAGGCGTTACAATTGGCAAAAATGTTACGGTAAATTCTTCAATAATAATGCCGGGAGCGGTAATTGAGGACGGTGCAAATATTCAGTTTGCAATTATTGCAGAGAACACGGTTGTTGGTAAAAATGCCAAGGTCGGAGAAAATCCCGCAGATGTTGAAAACCGTGACAATTGGGGAATTACGGTAATAGGAGCAAATACAAAAATTGCCGACAATGCCGTTATTAAGTCAAAAGTGATGATAGACAGCGATACGGAGGTGACAGGAAATGAGGAGTAATGATGTTCTCGGCTTTGTTTTTGCCGATACGCTTAGTGAAAAAATACCTGAGCTTGCTGCCTCGCGTACAACTGCAAGCGTACCTATAGGCGGAAAATACAGACTTATTGACTTCGTGCTTTCAAATATGTCAAACTCAGGAATAAACAATGTTGGCGTCGTTGCAAAAAGCAATTATCTTTCATTAATGGACCACGTTGGTTCGGGAAGCGCATATGACCTGTCAAAGAGAAGAAGCAATCTTACAATTCTGCCGCCATACGGAGGAAAGACCTTTTCCAGCTATGTTGAAACCATTTACAATATGCACGGATATATTGAGAGCTGCCGAGAAGAGTATGTTTTGCTTGCACCCGGCAATATAGCAACAAATATTGATTACACAGAAGTATTTGATTTTCATTCAAAGAATAATTCAGACATTACTTTAATTTATAAAAAGGGCGTTGTACATTCCGGATATGAACGTCCCATAACTCTTGAGGCCGACGCTGACGGAAAGGTAAAACAAATTTTTATAAAACCTGAAACAAGTCAGGAAGAAGTCAATCAGGTTTACGGCACGGTTTTGATAAGGAAGTCATTGCTGATGGAAGAGATAAGAAACTCTCTCAGCTTAAATCAGCTGGATATAAAGCGTCTTATTCAAAAATCTATTGAAAAGTTTAATGTATATGCTTTTGAAAACAAGGGCTACTGTGCCGCTATAAGCTCAATAAACGATTACTTTGAGTTTAATATGGATTTAATGAAGAAAGAAGTAAGAGACGAGCTGTTCAATCCTAAACATCCCATATACACTAAGGTTAGAGATGATGCACCGTCAAAATACGGTCTTACAAGCAATGTAAAGAATTCTATAATTGCTCAGGGCTGTGTAATTGAGGGTGAAGTTGAAAATTGTGTGCTTTCAAAGGGAGTTTATATAGGCGAGGGCGCCAAGGTAAGCAATTGCATAGTTATGCAGGATACAAAAATAGGTTGTAATACTAACCTTAATTATGTTATTATAGATAAGGACGTTACAATAAAGGACGGCCGTTCTTTGATGGGATTTGACTCATATCCCATTTACATTGCAAAAAAATCTGTTGTTTAATCGGAGGAAAAAGATATGAGAATACTATATTGTGCCTCAGAGGCAAATCCATACTGCGGAAGCGGCGGACTTGCCGATGTTGCAGGAAGTCTGCCCCATACTCTGTGCAGAAAAGGGCAGGACTGCAGAATTGTAGTTCCTCTTTACGGAACAATTCCGCAGGAGCTGAAAAATTCGCTCAACTTTATTACAAACTTTACCGTACCTGTTGCATGGCGTCATCAGTATTGCGGTTTGTTTTGGGCAAGATGGAATGACTGCACATACTACTTTATTGATAACGAATACTACTTTAAGCGCGGAACTCTTTACGGACATTATGACGATGCAGAAAGATTTGCTTTCTTTTCACGTGCAATTCTTGAAATGCTTCCTTATATTGATTTCCATCCCGACATAATTCATTGCAATGACTGGCAGACTGCGCTTGTTCCCGTATATTACTATCTGTTCTATTCTCACAGACCTTGGTACTTCAATATCAAGAGCCTGTTTACGATCCATAACATTCAGTATCAGGGCGAGTACGGCTGGGAGGTTAACACCGAGTGCGTAGGTATTCCTGCTTCCGAAACGAAAATTCTTGAAATGAACGGAAAACTCAATATGATGAAAGGTGCAATTGAAACATCAACCAGAGTATCGACTGTTTCTCCAAGCTATGCGGCTGAAATTAAAGACCCGTGGTACAGCTGGGGTCTGCACGACGAGTTGAATCTCCGTCATTATAAACTCTGCGGAATTAAAAACGGAATAGACACCGTAAGCTATAATCCCGAAACCGATTATCAGCTTTACCGCAATTATTCCAAAGAAGATATGAGCGGCAAGGGTGAATGTAAGCGTGCTTTACAGGAGAGACTTTGCCTTGAGCAACGCTGGAATGTTCCTGTTGTAGGTATGGTTACCCGTCTGGTTGCTCATAAGGGACTTGACCTTGTAAGAATGGGACTTGAAGAACTTATGAATACCGAGAATATGCAGTTTGTTATTCTTGGCTCAGGCGACAAGGAATACGAGGATTATTTTAACTATATGCAGGCAAAATATCCCGGCAGACTTTGCTTCTGTCACGGATTTGTTCCCGAACTTGCCCGCAAGATTTATTCGGGTGCAGATATTTTCCTTATGCCGTCGGCTCAGGAGCCATGCGGTCTTGCTCAGATGATAGCTTTACGTTACGGCACAATTCCCGTTGTTAGAGAGGTCGGCGGACTTAAAGATTCTGTATTTGACAGTGCCGATAACTACGGCAACGGATTTACATTCAAAAATTATGAAACCTCCGATATGGTGCTTGCCGTAAGACGCGCACTCTGGGGAATTCATGATGATTCAGGCTGGCACCAGCTTATGTGGCGTGCAATGATGAGTGATAACAGCTGGGAACGCTCGGCACAGGATTATATTAATCTCTATAACGACACACTGAAATGGGCATAAATTTAAAATACTGACATAAAAACCACCGTAACGGCTGATATAAAAACCTTATTGCGGTGGTTTTAGACTGCAATAAAAAGGGCTGTCATATAAGACAGCCCTAAATGCTTAATATAGATAATTCTCAAATTAGCCTAATTCAGCAAAGTATTTGATTGTTCTAACCATCTGGCTTGTGTATGAGTTTTCATTATCATACCATGAAACAACCTGTACTTCATAAAGGTCATCAGAAATCTTTGAAACCATTGTCTGTGTAGCGTCAAAGAGTGAACCGTACTTCATACCGATAACGTCTGAAGAAACAATCGGATCCTCATTATAACCGAATGACTCTGAAGCAGCAGCCTTCATAGCAGCATTGATGCCCTCAACTGTAACGTCGCTGCCCTTAACAACAGCTGTAAGAATTGTTGTTGAACCTGTAGGAACAGGAACACGCTGAGCTGAACCAATGAGCTTGCCGTTGAGTTCGGGAATTACAAGACCGATAGCCTTTGCTGCGCCTGTAGAGTTAGGAACGATGTTAGCAGCACCTGCTCTTGCACGTCTGAGGTCGCCCTTTCTGTGAGGACCGTCAAGAATCATCTGGTCGCCAGTATAAGCGTGAATTGTTGACATAATACCGCTCTGAATTTCAGCATATTTGTTAAGTGTATTTGCCATAGGAGCAAGGCAGTTTGTTGTACATGAAGCAGCAGAAATGATTTTATCGTCTGCTGTAAGTGTATCTTCGTTTACGCTGAATACAATTGTTTTGAGGTCATTGCCTGCCGGAGCAGAAATAACAACCTTCTTAGCACCTGCATCAAGGTGAGCCTGACTCTTAGCCTTTGATGTGTAGAAACCTGTACACTCAAGAACTACATCAACGCCGATTTCGCCCCAAGGAAGCTCCGCAGCGTTTGGCTTAGCATAAATTGTGATTTTCTTGCCGTCAACTGTGATTGAATCTTCGCCAGCTTCAACTGTATGAAGGTTTTCTCCGATTTTGCCACAGTAACCGCCCTGTGCTGTATCATACTTGAGAAGAGAAGCAAGCATTTTAGGATCTGTAAGATCGTTGATAGCTACTACTTCATAGCCTTCAGCACCGAACATCTGTCTGAAAGCAAGACGGCCGATACGGCCAAAACCGTTGATTGCAACTTTTACTGACATAAAAAAATTCCTCCTAATAAATTAAGGTGTTTTTATTATATTACATTTTTTCCATTTCTTCAATAGTTTGTCAAAAATTTAACGAAAAAATTTTCCGATTTTTACAAATTATGTAAAAATCCCGTTTTGCATACGCGTTTTTGGTTTAAAATTCTTTTTATTTTAATTTTTTATAGATAAAACAGCAATATATAATTCTTAATTGTAATTATTTATTTGCAGTAATACCTTACTTATTCTTGACAATCAATAAAAATTATTATACAATCATTATAGAATTCCGTTACTGCGGTTTTCTGCGAAAAACAGTGCTTGTTTTTTGCTGTTTTTTTTAATCAGACTCTTTTACAGAGCCGTTATATATAGATATTTTTTTATAATTTTTATAACTTTATTGTTATTAAAGCGCCCTGCGGAATATCGGGCCATATTAAAAAATATTTTGTAAAAATAAAATTGAATATCTTAATTAACGGCACCTTAAAGGTTTTTTGATTGGGAATAATTAATGAACTGAAAAAATCAAACTAAGGAGGTGTCAGAAATGCAGTTATGGATTGCAATAATCTGCATTGTTGCTGCGGTAGCAATCGGCGGCGCAGTCGGTATTTTTCTGGGAATTTCTATAAGAAAAAACACTGCAGAAAAAGAGATAGGCAGTGCCGAAGAAGAAGCTAAGAAAATTGTCGCCGAAGCCATTAAAACAGCCGAAGCCAAGAAAAAAGAGGCTGTTCTTGAGGGAAAAGACGAAGTTCACCGTTTCAGAACCGAAAGCGAGAAAGAAATTTCAGACCGACGCAAAGAGGTTCAGCGTCAGGAGCGCCGTATTCAGCAAAAAGAGGAAACCCTTGACCGAAAGCTCGACAATATGGAGCAAAAGGAAGAAAAGGTTAATAAAAAGCTGAAAGAAGCCGATGAAAAGCTTGAGGAAATTGAAACTATCAAGAAAAGTCAGTTCGAAATGCTTGAGAAAATTTCCGGTTATACTGCCGAACAGGCTAAAAACTATTTACTTTCGCAGCTTGAAAGCGAGCTCGTTCATGAAAAATCCGTTAAAATTATGGAATATACCGAGCAGCTTAAAGATGAAGCCGATGAAAAGGCTAGAAATATTATTTCACTTGCAATTCAGCGACTTGCCGCAGAGCAGGTTGCCGAAGCTACAATTTCTGTTGTACCGCTGCCTAATGACGAAATGAAGGGCAGGATTATCGGACGAGAAGGAAGAAATATCAGGGCAATTGAAACACTTACAGGTGTCGACCTTATTATTGACGACACACCGGAGGCAATTACATTATCCTGTTTTGAACCGGTAAGACGAGAGGTCGCCAGAATTGCCCTTGAAAGACTCATTTCCGACGGAAGAATTCACCCGGCAAGAATTGAGGAAATGATTGAAAAAGCAAAACGCGAAGTTGACGCGACAATTAAACAGGAAGGTGAACGAGTAGTTCTTGAAGCAGGAGTTCACCATGTTCATCCCGAAATTATCAAATTACTGGGCAGACTTCGTTACCGTACAAGTTATGGCCAGAATGTACTTAATCATTCGCTTGAGGTTTCATACCTCGCAGGAATGATGGCAAGCGAGCTTGGAATTGACCCAACCATTGCAAAACGCGCAGGTCTTTTACACGATATAGGCAAATCAATTGACCACGAGGTTGAAGGTACTCACATTCAGATCGGTGTTGACATTGCACGCAAATATAAAGAAAGCGACGCCGTAATTCACGCTATTCAGGCTCATCACGGCGACGTTGAGGCAAAAACAATTGTTGCATGTCTTGTTCAGGCGGCCGACGCACTTTCAGCAGCACGTCCGGGAGCCAGACGAGAAAATGTTGAAAACTACATTAAGCGTTTACAGATGCTTGAAGAAGTCGCTTCTTCATTTGACGGAGTTGACCGAACATTTGCTATTCAGGCAGGCCGCGAGGTTCGTGTAATGGTTAAACCCGAAATAGTAAACGACGAACGTATGATTCCGCTTGCAAGAGAAATATGTAAAAAGATTGAGGAAGAGCTTGAGTATCCCGGACAGATTAAAGTTAATATTATCCGAGAAAACAGAGCTACAGACTACGCAAAATAAATAATTCTTTTGTTTGTCCTCTTTTATTTGTTTTCTATCTTTTTTGTAAACTTTTTTTATTATAAAGCAAACAAGCAAATGAATATCTATTAAACAGATTTTAAAGACGCCCCAAATTGGGCGTCTTTTTTGCAGTCCTTTTTTCAGCGAATATTTTATTGCCCAAAATTGTATACAGCGCCACGTTACTGTCATATTACCGTCACGTTTCTCTTCATGCTTCCTATCCCAAAAAATGTGTGCGTTTGTCGTGCATCTCTCATTGTCCTACTTCAATTATTTTGTACAGAAAAAAAGCGTTGTCGTAAAACGACAACGCTTAATTTAAGTTAATTCAATAAATAATTTCAGATATATAATCTTAAATTAT
This sequence comes from uncultured Clostridia bacterium, assembly GCA_947624865.1. Taxonomy (GTDB): domain Bacteria; phylum Bacillota; class Clostridia; order Oscillospirales; family Acutalibacteraceae; genus Ruminococcoides. The sequence goes on from CANQMH010000029.1 coordinate 7,168, forward strand.
TCTTCTCTCTTCTTTCTTGCAAGGAACATTGCGCCTGCAGCAGCTACCATAAATCCGCCAAATACAAAGAAGATTGTTGTTTCCTGACCGGATTTTACTGAGTTTGAACCAGAACTGCTTGAGCCTGAACCAGAGCTTGAGCCTGAACCGGAGCTTGAGCTTGAGCCAGAGCCTGAGGCTGAATTTGAGCTGCTGCTTGAATTTCCGTTACTTGTGCTGGCATTCTGAAGTGCAGTTTTATCTGCCTTTTTACCTGTTGTTGGGTCTGTACAATCAGCAAGAACCTTTTCAATAGCTGCAACCTTACCATCTGTATCGTCGCTGCCAACTCTTTCCTTAACAACAGCCATTACATCTGTAGTGCTGACTTTAAGTGTATCAAGAAGGTTCTGTGTAAGCTCTAATTTAGCAGGATCATTATAGTACGCAATAAGGTACTGAGCAAGCATTGTAACGTCTGATTCACCGTCAGGGAATGCAGAACCTACGATATTACCTGTTGAAGTAATTTTTCTCTCAGGACCGCAGTCAGGATTATTTTTCCATGCTGCTACAATTGCTGTCTTTGCTGAATCTTCAGGGTTTTCAATCTTATCTCCTGTGCAATAAAGTGTGTCGCCGATGCAGTTACCGCTCATAATAGCGTTATATGTCTGCATACCTGTGTTAGCACTGAAAATAATACAGTAAACTTTACCGTCTGATTTTTTAATGCCGGGGTCTGCTTTTGAAAGGTCGTATGTTGCAATACCTTTTGCTGCATCATAGTCACATAATTCAGCCTTTGTCTGCCATTCCGGCCAAGCTTCGCCTTCTGATGTCTTAGAACCGTCAGCTTTCCAAATATGGCAGAAAATCTTTTTAACATTGCCCCAGCCGCCGCTCTTTACATCGAAGCTAACTGTATTTGCGCTTGCTCCTGTTTCAGAACTTGAATCTGCTGCAGCTGCAGAAAGCTCTGAAGAACTCTCAGCGCCTGCTGCTGACTCATCTGTTTCTGCTGCACTGGATGTGAAAGCAGCTGTACCAACTAACATAGTAGCAGCAATAACAAGACTTGCTATTTTCTTGAACATTTTAATCTCCTCCTAAAATTGTTCGTGTTCTCTAAGATATAAGCATAATATCTCAGTAAAGATATTATACAATAATTATAACAAAACTTCAATACTTTTGATGGATTTGTAATCCATATTTATTGCACAAGATTTTAATAAATTGTTTGTTCAATCTACACAATAATCTAAATTTTTTCGGCGAAACAATAAATAATCGTCATTTTTTACTTAAGTATCGCATATACTGTTTCTTTCACCAAGCCGAGAGCAAGCTCTACTTTTTCGGGGTCTTTGGCACCTGCCATGGCCATATCGGGCTTGCCTCCGCCGTTTCCGCCCGCAGCCTGTGCAACTGTTTTTACTATTTTTCCTGCATTTGCACCACGTTCGCGAGCCTCTTTGCCGCACGCAGCCGCGAACGTAACCTTGCTGTCATTTACCGAAGCAAGCACGATTACGCACTTTGGAGCAGTATCTCTGGCTCTCTCACACATTGTTCTGAGTACGTCAGCGTTTGCATTTTCAATATTTCCGGTTACAATTCTTACACCGTTTTCAATTTCTGCTCCTGCAAAAAGCTCTGCAAGCTGCGACACTGCAAGCTTTGAATTAAGCTCTGAAATCTCTTTTTGCTGAGCTTTGATTAAACTCTCTGCTTTCTGAGCACCGTCAACAACCGCCTTTGGATTTGAAATTTTAAGTGCCGAGCAAACGCCGATAATAGAGGCATTTGCATCATTGATGTAATTAAGAACACCAAATCCCGTAAGGGCTTCAATTCTTCTTACGCCTGCGGCAACAGAACCCTCCTGACGGATTTTGAAAAGTCCCAGGTTAGAAGTATTCTTTGCGTGGGTACCACCGCAGAATTCAATTGAAAAATCTCCTGCGCTTACTACACGTACAATGTCGCCGTATTTTTCGCCGAACAACGCCATTGCACCAAGCTTTTTAGCCTCTTCAATCGGCATTTCACAGGTATTAACGGCAATAGCCTCAAGTATTTTCTTATTTACAAGTTCTTCTACCTTAATCAATTCTTTAGCGGTCATTGCCTCAAAATGAGTAAAGTCAAAACGGAAATAAGAATCCGTTACAAGCTGACCTGCCTGCTGCACATGATTGCCGAGAACCTCTCTTAACGCAGCCTGCAAAAGATGAGCCGCAGTGTGGTTTCTGGCAATATCAGCACGACGTTCCGCGTCAACCTTTGATGAAACCTTGGCATTAACTGAAATACTGCCGCTTTTTACTGTGCAGGCATGCAGATATACACTTCCAGACGGATCTTTTGTCGTATCATCAACGTCCGCAGAAAAACTTCCGCTTTCGATAATTCCCGTATCACCAGTCTGTCCGCCGCTCTCTGCATAGAACGGTGTTTTATCAAGTATGATAATTCCGCTTTCGCCCTCTCCTATGCTGTCAATTCTTACGCCGTCTCTTACAATAGCGAGCACCTTGGAATTACATTCCAAATCTGTGTATCCGACAAAATTAGTGCTTTCAATATCGGAAAGGTCTGTAGAATCGGAAATCCACGCATCGGCACCTGCATTTTTTCGAGCGTCGCGCGAACGCTTTTTCTGCTCTTTTAAAAGCTCCTGAAAACGCTCAACGTCTACCTTTATTCCCTGCTCGGAAAGAATTTCCTTAGTCAAATCAATCGGGAAACCGTAAGTATCATTGAGTTTGAAAGCATCTTCGCCGCTGAGAGTTTTTATTTCATCATTCTCAATAATGCCTTGAAGCATTTTAAAGCCTTGGTCAATAGTCTTGGCAAAGCTCTCTTCCTCAACCTTTATTACCTTGGTTATAAACTCCTGCTTTTCTTTAAGCTCGGGATAAGCTGTAACGTTCTCTTTAATTACCGTATCACAAACCTTGTAAAGGAACGGCTCTTTATATCCTAAAAGTCTGCCGTGACGTGCGGCACGCCTGAGCAGTCTGCGAAGAACATATCCCTTGCCCTCGTTAGACGGCATTACTCCGTCGCCAATCATAAATGTAGTACTGCGTATATGGTCTGTAATAACTCTGAGCGAAACGTCACTCTTTTCGTCCTTACCGTATTCAACACCCGTGATGTTTGAAATATGTTTCATAATATTCTGTACGGTATCAACAAGAAACAGATTGTCAACTCCCTGAATAACACAGGCAAGTCTTTCAAGTCCCATACCCGTATCAATGTTAGGATGGTCAAGAGGAGTATAATTCCCCTTGCCGTCACTCTCAAACTGAGTGAACACAAGATTCCATACCTCAACAAATCTGTCACATTCACAGCCTACGTGACAGTCGGGTTTTCCGCAGCCTTTCTCCTCGCCGCGGTCAAAATAAATTTCGGAACACGGACCGCACGGACCTGAGCCGTGCTCCCAGAAGTTGTCCTCTTTGCCAAGGCGCACCATATGCGAGGGGTCAACGCCGACTTCTTCCGTCCAGATTTTATATGCCTCGTCGTCATCTTCATATATTGACACATAAAGCTTTTCAGCAGGCATTTTAAGTACCTCTGTAAAAAATTCCCATGCCCATGCAGTAGCTTCATGCTTAAAATAATCGCCGAATGAAAAATTTCCGAGCATCTCAAAGAACGTGCCGTGACGTGCTGTTATGCCCACGCGTTCAATATCAGGCGTGCGGATACATTTCTGGCAGGTAGTAACGCGCTTGCGCGGAGGCGTGATTTCACCTGTAAAATATTTTTTCATAGGCGCCATACCGCTGTTAATCAGCAGCAGGCTGTTGTCGTCTTTAGGAACGAGTGAAAAACTCGGAAGTCTAAGACATCCCTTTGTTTCAAAGAAAGATAGAAACTTCTCTCTCAACTCGTTAAGTCCTGTCCACTCCATTTTATTTCTCCTTTATAAATTGAATTAAAATATAAGGTTATACTGTTTTTTAGCAACCATTGCGCGAATTTCCGTGTCGAAGGTTTTTATATTATAAAACATAATATATTGCTGCAAAATTAAAAACCTGTCCCAAAAACAATGGGACAGGACATTTCCTGCGGTACCACCCAAATTGACGCACATTACTGCATCCGCTTTGAGTAATCGTCAGATTACACGTCTTTAACGCAGACATACGCCGTGCTTAATCACACGGAGCTCAGGGGCAGCTTGCTGAAATCTTTCCATAAAGCCTTGCACCAAACGGCTTCTCTCTGAAAAGTTTGAAATCAGCTTATCCCGTCACAGCCGAATTTTGATATTGTATAAATTATAAAACTGTTTTAATGTCTTGTCAATAGCTTTTCTGCCCTGATAATAATATTTAAAGGCGTTTCTTGCGTATTACCGATCCTTTCGGAATGGGAGCGTCAGACTTCATTGTGAGCCTTTGCGTAGGGTGCGGAGCGCTCTCAACAAACTCTCCGTCCTCATTCATAAGAGAAATACATTTTACATTAAACGGTATTCCGCTCGGAGGCAAAACATCAAGCGTGTCTCCCACAATAAATTTATTTCGCTGTGAAATGAGTGAAGTAGTATCGTCAATTGATTTTTCGCATACTGCAACGGCGTCATAATGACGGATATATCCTCCGTTGCCTGTAACCTGTCCCGGCTCATGGTTAAAATAAAATCCGGTATTATACTCTCGGTGGCTTATTTTATCAAGCTCCTCTGTTATCCACGGTTTGAGCACAAAATTTTCGCCCTCATTAAAATAATCGTCAACTGCGTGACGGTAGGCGTTGGTAGTAACAGCCGTATAGTAAGCGGATTTTGCCCTTCCCTCAATCTTAAAGCTTGAAATACCTGCCTTTACAAGTTCGGGAATATGCTCAATCATACACAAATCGCGCGAATTATAAAGATATGTTCCTTCGTCAGTTTCCTCAACAGGGAAATACTGACCTTCTCTGTTCTCTTCAAAAAGATGATATTTCCAGCGGCAGGGCTGTGCGCAGTCGCCGTGATTGGCGTCCCTGCCTGTCATATAGCTTGAAATCAGACACCTGCCCGAAAAAGAAACACACATCGCTCCGTGAACAAAACACTCTATTTCAAGGTCTTTCGGAATTTTTGCACGCATTTCGGCTATTTCATCAAGCGGAATTTCTCTTGCAAGCACAACCCTGGACGCACCCATATTATAAAGCACATTTGCAGAAGCATAATTCGTAACTCCTGCCTGAGTGGAAATATGACGTGCAACCTTTGGAGCATACCTTTCAGCCGCTTCAAGAACGCCGAGGTCGGCAATTATAAATGCGTCAACTCCGCATTCCTGCGCATATGACAGAAAATCAGGCAAAGCATCAAGCTCTCTGTTGCGTGGCAGAATATTGCAGGTAACATAAACTTTTACTCCCCTGCCGTGAGCAAGCTCGCAAGCCTGCTTAAGCTGCGTATTGTCAAAATTCTGCGGTGCAGAGCGCATTCCAAACATTTTTCCGGCAAGAAAAACTGCGTCTGCACCAAAATTAATGGCTGAATTAAGACACTCCATATCACCGGCAGGCGATAAAATTTCAGGTTTTTTAATCATTACTCAATATTCTCCAAATTAGCATTGTGTTCGTAAATAGTTGACGCATAATAAGCGTTTCCGTCGCTGTCGTGGCAGAAGAAATAGTAGTTTGTATCAGCAGGATTAATTGCCGCTTTAATTGCATCCATACCCGGATTGCATATAGGACCTGCCGGCAATCCTGCCTTATCATAGGTGTCATACTTGCTTTTATAATCACTGCCAAGTCCGTCGGGCACATCTTTTGCGCTTCTGTAAGGATAGAACTTGGTAGAATCAAGACCTAAGTTAGACACACCCATATCAGCCCCTGCTGAAAGTCGGTTGTGAAGAATTGACGAGATATAGTACATATCTTTGGTATCAGCCGCTTCAGCCTGAATGATTGACGCAATTGTCATTATCTCGTCAAGCGAATATCCGCTGTCGCTGTTCTCAACCATTTTCTTTACAGTCGTAAGCTTATCATATCCGCTGAAATCCTGCTTTTCATTTATTTTAGCCTCATAGTTATTGAGGAATTTGTATATAATGCTTTCGGGATCTTCATTTTTATAAAAGTCATATTTATCCGGATACAGATAACCCTCAAGCTTATAATAACGGTCTGCACCGTTTTTAATATCACTGAGAAAACTGAAATCTTCGTCAAACTTGTCCGAATTGCAAAGCTCAAGGAACTTGTCCGTATCACCAAGAGCGCCTTGCTCTTTAAGTGTGTTCGCAATTTCAAGAATATTTTGACCCTCAATAATAGTAACCGAAATAACATCTGTTCTGTTGCCGGAACTCAACAAATTGTCGATGATGGCTTCGTAATCCATATTTTTTCTTACTTCATATGTACCCTGTGTGAAATCATCTGCAGTTTTAGTTAAATTTGCAAATATTTTAAAGTATGACGCTTCACTAATAACTCCGTTCTTTTCAAGCAGTGACGCTACGTCATCAAGAGCAGGATTTTCGGGAATATCAATTTTTACCACTGTTGAATCGGTCCTGTTTATGGCAAGCATATCATTCATTCCCGTAATAATATACATTGAAGCCATTGCGCCGACTATTACAACGGATATTATCCATATCCAGCGGAATACTCTGCGGTTATGCTTGTTTTTCAACTTAGATTCTTTTTTTTCGGCTTTTTTCCTTTTTTTAAGCTCGTTTTTTGATTTTTTGGCAATCTGTTCTTTTACATCCTGACCGCTGTATGAGTTAATCTCGGACGGCTCGTCATATGTACTGTTTTCGCCGTAATCATCAAAATTTTCCTGAATATTCAAATGAAAGTTTTCCGCCTTGCGGCGTCTTTGCTCTTCAATATTTCTTTGAGTATCATTATAATTGTCGAGGCTCATTTAAACCATTCCTTCGCCAAAAATATTATGTGTAATTAATATACTTTTCGGTTATCAAAATATCTACCGATTTATCAAAGCAGTCTTTTGGAAGCTCATTTCGCACACACCGTGAATAACATATTCCGACTGTTGTTCCCTTAAATTTTTCCAGAAATCTGTCATAATAACCCTTGCCGAATCCGATTCTGTAGCCTTGTAAATCATAACAGAGTCCCGGCACAATGCACAGTCCGTCTGATAAATTACTGACGATCTCACATTTTTCAGGGTCGGGTTCTAAAATTGAAAACGCTCCCTTTTTTAAACAATCAGTTGAATTAATATAGTAAAAATCCATTAATCCCGAATTATCCCTGCATTTTGGAACTGCAACCTGTTTTTTGTCCGAAAAAGCCGTTCTTATTATTTTTGCAGTATCAATCTCAATAGGTGATGACACAAACACAAACAGGGTTTTGCAGGATTTATATTCTTCAAGACTTAAAAATTTTAAAGCAAGTTGGTCATCAAGTGATTTTTTATCTTTTTCTGAAAATTCTTCTCTTATTTTTCTGTAAGAATTTCTCAATTCAACTTTGCGTTCTCTGATACTTCTCAGAGACATTGCATATCTCCGATAACTTTATCTGCGGCTTCCTTTGACAAAACTGCCGATACAATGGCGTGACCGAATTCAATTGCACAGCCTGCGCCTTTTCCTGTAATTACAAATCCGTCTGTTTCGGTATGTGCGGCTGTGTATTCCTTGCAGTCAAGCTCGCTTTCAAATCCCGGAAAGCAGGTTGCCTTTCTGCCCTTTAACATTCCCAGATGGCCGAGAATTGACGGTGCAGCGCAGATTGCCGATACAATCTTGTTGTTGTCATAGCAGTATTTTACACAATCAATCACCGCCTCGGACTTCTCAAGATTGAGCGTACCGGGCATTCCTCCCGGAAGAACCACGCCATCAATATCGTCTAAGATGACCATATCAGGCTGAATGTCTGCCTTTACTGTAACATTGTGAGAGCTTGTTACAAATTCACCAGTAACTCCAACAGTTTTTACATCAAGCTTTCCACGGCGCATAACGTCAAGCGTTGCAAGCGCTTCTGTTTCTTCAAAGCCTTCAGCAAGAAAAACATAGAACATATAGCATTTCCTTTCAGTTAAGTGTTATTCCTATATAAACTTCGTCGGGAATTTCTTCTCTGTCATCAAGTGACTTTATCATCCCGTATTTTTCATTTTCTATATTTTCAAAAAATTTATTGTCAGACTTGCCTGTAAACACAAAGCGTTCGGCACTTGTGCTTTTAAGCAAGTTTATTTTAAGCGCCTCAAAATCAGTATATATCGCATAGAAAACATCTGCACGGTTATCATATTCATCAATCAATGCAAAATATCCATCGCCCTGCACCGACTTGACGCCATAAACAGCATAATATTCCGCCGCAAATCTGATAAAATTATTGTTCTGCAAGAAAAAATTATTTTTAAAATATTCTTTCTGCATTAGTTCGCAGTCGATTGGAAAAACAAGCGGAGTATTGTTACGTTTGCAATTTTCAAGCTGTTTTCTTAAAAACTCACGCCGCCTTGCGGTACAAGCAGAAATATAGCCAAATCTGCTGTAAAACTCATAAAGCTGTTCATTTGCAGGAAACAGTGTTGAATAAACATCACCGTTTTTTTTCGCATCATTCAAAGCATATTCTATGAGCTTTCCCATTATTCCCCGTCTGCGATACTCAGGCAATGTTGCCGCGCCGCAAAGATAGTGAGCTTTTTTGCCGTTTATACTGCCGTGAACAAGATACAGCGCAGAAACAATTTTTTCATTCCATTTTGAGCAATACATTGAAAGATACTCTGAATTTGAGGCAAAAAACAAATCAACCGCCTTTGCGTTTTCAGAAAAGCAATCAATCCACAGCTTTTTTAGTTTTGGTATATCGGAAAAGTCCGCCTTGATAAATGTAAATTCCATTATTTCAGCCTTGCGTTAAATCTGTCGATGATTATACACGGATTATATGAAAGCTTTGATTTCCTCAGACCCTCAATCCCCATATCTTCTTCTCTGTTAATATATTCGTATTTCGTAAGTGTTTTAGCAAATTCATTGTTTATTACAGCATAAACTCCGTCGTATTCTCTGAGTGCCTTTTCAAAATTAATATCAAATACAATATGAGAAATCTCGCTTCCGAGCGTCATAGCAACAGGCCTTTCTTCAACATAAAGCACAGCGCCTCTCATATCAAACTCATCGCTGATTTCAAGTGCTTCTTTGATTACTTTTGTTTCCTCGTGTTCATCGGGATTAATGTTATTCTCTTTGCACCATTCAAGAACAACCTGCATTGCATCATTTTTATTGGATTTGTCAAGCGTTTCAAGTCGAGTATCTGAGTATGTCTTATAAAATTTTGAAATATGGTTACGTTTAGCATGAAATTTTTTGCCCTGTAATGTCACAAGGTCTTTTGTAAAATAGATATAATCCTGATTTTCAGGAGAGCGTTCATAGATAAATTTTGACGGATAAATTGACTCCAACATTCCTCTTTGACCTGTTGTAAGCATTACCATATATGGATTTTTTCCGCGTTCGCCTGCATCTTCCATTATACTGTTTAATGCACCTCGTATATTTTTCCCCGTTGGCATACAGTATCCCCAGATACTTCCGTCATCTTTGAAATACGCCTTAATCAGTGTATCGTCAAAAATTGCAAACTTAATATTAAATTCATTGCGCCAGAGATAGGCATTCATCAGATTAAGGTCACATTCTTTTGCACAACTGTAGTCATAATATTTTTTAAATCCGTTAATTTGTGATTTTTCAATTATCCTAAAATTCAGCATAAAATATCCGATATCGCCTCTTCAATCTCTTCCGCAATAGCTTCTATTGTTTTAATTTCCCCGTTTTCACAGCAGTTAATCACTGTCCAGCCGCATTTTTGAGCAGCATATAATGCACTCTTCCTGCAATCAAGCAAAAATTTTACATTTCTCTCGTGCAAATCCATTTTTGATTTATCTCCGCCATAGCGTTTTTCCATCAGTTTTTGTGAAATATCGGGGTCTACATCAAGATAAATCACTTTGTCGGGTTTTGGAATACCGAGCTTTGAATATTCAAAATCGCTTTGCCACTCAATAAAGCTGTCACGGTCATTTTTGTCAATCTTTGCCATCTGATATATAATATTTGACGTTGCATATCGGTCGCTGAGAATTACTGTTCCCTCGTTATAATCCTTTTTCCAGAACTGCAAATAGCTTGCTACTCTGTCAACAGCATAAAATGCAGAAGCAGCGTATGCATTTACATCATCGGGCTTAACACCGAATTTCCCGTTAAGATACATTTGCACAAGCGAGGAACTCAAACTACTGTAATCGGGAAATTCAAGTTTTCTAACTTTCATTTCCCTTGATTTCAGTTTATCTGCAAGGATTTTGGTTTGAGTGGCCTTTCCGCTTCCGTCAAGGCCCTCAATTACAATAATCTTACTTTTCATAAACAACCTCTTGTAAAGCAAAAATTAATTGCATATCAGATAAAATACAAATCTTATTTCCGTCCGTACTTTTCCCGCATTTCCTTTTGCCTGCCGCAGCACATATTACCCTCAGGACATGGCCCGAACAGGCAGGACGGTCCGCAGTTTTTAAATAAATCAGGTGCAACCTCAAGACATTGCAGCAGCATTTGCTCGGCTACCTCGCGGATTTCCCACTGAGCTCGGTTGCAACATCGGTGTGCAAAAAAATTATGCAGGCTGCGTGCATTAAAGGTACATACTATTTTTGTTGTAGAAGCATTCGGAAGAATAAATCTTGCGTCCTCGTTTGCTTTTTTCACAAAGGCGGAATACTGTTTCTTATTTTCCGACTTAAACTTCTCCATTATTTCTTCATCTGTACCGCTGAAATTAAGATAATCTTCTGAGCAATCTCTGATATAACCCGCAACAAGGGCGTCCCTGATTTCCTTGTAAGCATTTGCCTGTAAATCAAGAATTTTGTTATATGCCTCAAGTGCCTTAGGATTATTCTTTATTTCAGGCGGAGTTACAAAATCAAATTTGGTTCCGTCAACATATCGCTGTGACTGCTGGCTGTAGGATGCAATTCTGTGACGTACAAGCTGATGCGAACAGGCTCTTGAAATACCCTCTATTCCAAAGGTAAACGACGCGTGTTCCGTAGGGCTTGTATGTCCTAAATCAGCAAGCATATTTATAAAAGACGCTGTCTTTTCCTCTGTAAGTCCGTCGCGTATGTCCTCAATTCCCGACGGGGAATAACAGAGCTTAGCCGCCATTGCTACTGTCTGTTCCGGGTTTGGCGTATGTGTGAGGAGAGTAACTTTAATTGCCATATTAATATCCTCTTTTCAAATTATATAAACGTATGAATAAATCGCAATACTACATATTACCACATAATTATAATTATTATACCATTTTACACACTATAATTCAACAAGAAAATAATATAAAATTGCTTATAGACAACTCCAGTTATCACTGTATAAAAACAGCGTTCTGTTTTCAGAACGCTGTTAATAATACAGGATTTATAAACCTGATGTTTTATTTTATTTGAGATATGTTGATGTACCGCCAATCTTACCAGTGATTCCTGTATATCCTGACTCACAGCATACATATACTCTCATATTAGCCTTACCGGTTGATGAAACGGCAAGTGTGTGGTTTGTAACACTCTGAGTTTGACCTGTAACAGCATCAATGTATTTGCCGTTAGGGATTCCCTTAAATGTTGCATCGCCTGATATTGCTACGCAAGCAAGACTGTCAATACCTTTTGATGTATCAGTATAACGGCGGATAAATGACATACCGCTTCCGCTGACATTGTTGCTTGAAGCTGTGTACTGACCCTTTTGGAGAGCAGGAATAGCTCTTCTGATTGCGTTAAGCTTCATAAGATGCTGTGAAAGAGGTTTTTTAAGAGTATCAGCAACTTTGCCTGAGGCTGTATATTCGCTGAAATCAGTTGCAGTTACATCACCTTCAAGATAAGCGCCGTAATATGCGCGGCCTGATTCTGAAAGCGGAATTAAAGTACCCTTATCAATAGTTGCGCCTTTCATAAATTCAACCTCTGAACCATAGTACAGGCAAGGTATTCCGCGGAATGTAAACATAAGGTCAAGGTTTTCAGCCCAAGTTTGTTCGCCGCCCGTGAAACGAGTGAACTCATTAGGCTGCTCAGGAGCATAATCGTGTGAGTCAACATACATTACGTTGTATGTTGCATCATTATAGTACTGGTCGTTATTCTTTGCAAAGTTAAATGCACTATTTGCGCTGCCAAACATTCTGTGCATTTGGAAGTCAATGGCCTCCATACCTGATGCCATTGATCTATCAGTAGTGTGGTAATTAACACCGTCAAGGAATGCATTTTTAGATGTCGGCTGCTTATTTGGATTATCCTCTTCAAGATAGTGGTCAAAAGTAAGATTCATATTATTGTTAATATCTTCTCTTGTTGTTTCCCATGACCACTTATCAGCCCATTTGCTGTTAGACTCTTTCCATGTATAATATGGAGTAGATTCTTCCGCATGACCACGATACCAAATTTGAGTATAACGCGTACAAATTTCGCCAAACATAAGGAAGTTTGGTTTGCCTGCCGCCTTTGCGGCGTCCATAAGCTGTTCGTTATACATCATATTAAGTGTGAGCCTTGGAACATGGCGTACGGTATCAACACGGAAACCGTCAACACCCATTTCCATATATTTGCTGTAGCTATCAACAATATATTTAGCAACTGCAGGGTTTTCTGTGTTTAGGTCTACGCAGTCACCTGCAATCTGGCTAAACTTTGTTGTCCAGTCATCGTAATTAGGATTCTGGAAATAACCGGTATGATAATAGTTATCAGCATTATAAACATCACTATCAGAAAGCTTGTTTATATCATAGTCCTTTGCTTCCGGAACTCCTTTTGTACCGTTACCATTATTTCCATCATAGGTAACATTTTTCATAAGGTTAAGTCTTTGCTGATACTGAGTACCATCAGGCTGCGCCCAATATTCCTCAGCAGAATTAAGATTATAAGTCTTAAGAAGTAAATCTGTAGGAATCATTGACTCCTTAAGGTTTGAAAGATCCGCATCTAAATCTTTTGTAAAGAGATTGCAGAAAAATGCTTCGCCGAAGTTGCCTGTATGCTGAAGCACAACATCCTGTATAATCTTCATACCTTTCTGATGTACTTCTCTGATAAGGTCTTCGTATGTAAAATCGTCACTTTCGTAACGTGCATCAACGGTTGAAAAATCCATAGCATGATAGCCATGATAATCATAGCCTGACGCATTTGTTACAACAGGTGTTACCCAAATTGCTGAAAAGCCAAGCGCCTTGATGTAGTCAAGCTTTTCTGCAAGTCCTTTAAAGTCACCGCGCCATGCCGGGTCATCATCCTGGTTATTTGCAGTCTTGTCGTCCCAGCAATGAACATTGTTACCTGAATCACCATCATAAAAACGAGTTGTAATTACAAAATAGATAGTTTCCTCACGCATATCAACACTGCTGACCGGATCCGGCTCGTCAGGGTTGTACCTTGACCACTTGCCGTTGTCACACCACCACTCATTGCCTGAGGTAAGCTTCTGCTCTTTGGAATACTGATTTCCTTTAGCGTCAGTTACAATTGCATTAATTTTTGTTACACCCGGTACGTTATAGTAAAACCAACCGTTTGCGCTTGTCATCTTTTCACCGGGATAACTTTTTGACATTGCATCATTTTTAGGAAGTGCATTCCATAAATATATATATGGCTGTGATACACTGTCATCTCTGACATAAATTGTAATGCCGGTGTCAGCCGGGTCTGCCGCAGACTCAATATTATCAGAAGTCTCGACAGCGCCTGCTGTAAATACGCCTGTAGTTATTACAATCATCAAAATAAGTACAAGTGTACATAGCTTTTTAATACTTGACATAATAAACTCCAATCTTTAAATCACCAACAAATTACTGTATAAGTAACAACTGAATATCAGTAGCATCCTTTACAGAAATTCTGCCGTCACCGTCCATATCACCTACTTTGATGTCTACCGGACCATATCCATCTATATCTACAAGGGATTTCTGAATATATGTAGCATCCATAACAGTTAATACGCCGTCGCCATCAGCATCACCCTTAATCACAGACGGGTTAGTCGTTGGTTTAGTCGCTGTTGTAGGAGCCGGTGTAGGATTGGTAACATTACCATCATTAGTAGATGTGTAGGTATATGTTTGGCTTACTGTTCTGTTGTCTGAACCCTGTACATAGACGCTTACTGTATATGTACCAAGCTTTTCAGGAGTGAAATTATATGTATCGTTAAGTGTGTAGTAAGCAATATTCTGCGCACCGCTGGGGTCTTTTACAACATACTTATAGAACTTAAGCTCTGTTCCTATTTTAGCACCGCCTGCTTTTACAGAAACAGTTACCGGACTGTTAGCCTTTACAAGGCTGTTGTTTACCGGGGTTACGCTCTTGATAACAGGATTTTCCAAAGCCGAATCATCTTCAACCGTAATTTCAAGTGTACGGCTGTTTATATTATTGTCTGTATCTTTAAAATCAAAATTAATTGTATATTTGCCTGCTGCCTGAGGAGTCCATACAACAGAATTTGCACTGCTGAAATCTGATATAAGTTCTGTATTTCCTGAAGCATTTGAAGCAGAGAACTTATAACTTACAGCTGCGCCGCTGTTGTTAACGGCAAGAGCTGAAAGAGTAATATCGCTTCCTACATATACACCCTTATTAGGATCTGCTGTAAACGACTTAACCTGAAGCGGACTAGTATCATAAACAGACCACTGTTTTGTACTGTTGTTATAAATGTAACCGTTCATTGCAGTAAGGTTTTCTGTCTGAGTTACATTGCTGCCCACATTAAAAATACAATTTGCAAAAGTCTTTGAAGCGGTATACTGATAAATATCATCACCAATATTCACCATTGGTTTGCCCGGCCATTCTGCATTTTTATCACTGTCGCTGTTCCACATATAGCAATGCACATTTGACCAGCCTGCTTCATTCTTTAAATATACAGTTGTACCATCGCCGCTCGGAACAGTTGCCTTTGTTGAAGATGTAGCACTTGTAGCTGTTGTGGCAGTAGTAGGATTTGTAACATAAGATTCCCATTTGCCTGCTGCCAAATCATAGATTTTACCATTGCCTGCATAGTCAAGGTCACCTGTCTGATTGCCGTCGCCGCCGTTGCCGTTGTTGAAGACAATCATATCAAAATTGTCTGTAACTGAATACGAATAAACGTTATCAGTAACTTTTGTCATCTGAACACCGGGCCAAACTTGATTGTTTGTGTCTGTACCTTTAAACCACATATAGGCATAAACAGTATTCCAGCCGTTGTTAAGTCTGACATACACAGTATCTCCCGTTGCCGCAAAGGTGCCTACAGTACCGGCACAAACTGCCGAAACTGCGAGTATTAAGCAGAGAATGATACTTAATACTTTGTGTTGCTTTCTTACCATAATGATTTCCTCCAAATTTAATAATATGGTTGTGTGTAAAGTCATTCAACACTACTCCACAATTACTCTTATATTTTACATTATATGTTTTTTAATTATTTTCTTTTTAAGAAATTATTTTTTCTTTTGCTATACAAAAAAGGGGGCGATAAATTGTGCAGAATTTACAATATAATCTAAATTTATATAATAAATAATAAATAAAGCAAAAAACAATGGCAGAATTAAAATATTCTGCCATACAAATTAAAAAACTATTCATTTTTTATTTTATCCCAATAGCTTTTAAATGCCTGTTCATTTTTATTGTCGCCGTACTCATAATACACTCTGTCCTTAATTGCGTCGGGAAGATACTGCTGGTAAGTATAGTGGTTTTCATAGTCGTGCGGATAAAGATAAAACTGTCCCTTATTTTGATTATCTTCACCATCAAAATGCTTATTCTGAAGCTGTCGGGGAACAGGCCCCGTATTACCGTTTTTAACATCCTGAATTGCACGATTAATTCCCATATAAACCGAGTTTGATTTAGGTGCATTGCACACCATCACAACTGCGTCCGCAAGCGGAATCCTCGCCTCTGGAAGTCCCACTGACTGAGCAATATCAACGCACGATTTTACAATAGGAATAATCTGAGGATATGCCAGCCCGACATCCTCGCAGGCGCAGACCATAAGCCTGCGGCACGCGCTGGGCAAATCGCCTGCTTCAAGCAGTCTTGCAAGATAATGCAAAGCCGCATTGGGGTCGCTGCCGCGCATACTTTTCTGGTATGCAGACACTATGTCATAGTGCTCGTCGCCGTCCTTGTCATATCGCAGTGCGCTCTTCTGCACAAGCTGTTCGACGATTTCAAGAGTTACCCTCTTTACTCCTTCACTGACATCAGCCGCGATAACGGAAAGCTCAAGCGCATTCATTGCCTTTCTTACATCACCGCCACATCCGCACGCTATTTTGCGCGCACATTCTTTCGGCAAATCAATCTTTATATTTTGTTCTTCTTCAAGCAGTTTTGCCGCACGGAAAACAGCCTTTTCCACCTCTTCGGGAACAACCGACTTGAATTCAAAAACCGTAGAACGGCTTAGAATGGCATTGTATATATAGAAATATGGATTTTCAGTCGTTGACGCGATAAGTGTAATACTTCCGTTTTCTATGTATTCAAGCAAAGTCTGCTGCTGCTTTTTATTAAAATACTGGATTTCGTCAAGATAGAGAAGAATTCCGTTAATTCCCGAAAATGTATTCAGCTGGGAAACAATATCCTTTATGTCAGCTGTTGAAGCAGTAGTACCGTTGAGCTTTTTCAGAGTTTTGTTTGTTTTATTTGCAATATAAGCTGCAAGCGTAGTCTTGCCCACTCCCGACGGGCCGTAAAATATGAGGTTTGCGATTTCGCCGCTCTCAATAATTTTTCTCAGCGGTTTTCCGTTGCCAAGCAAATGCTTCTGTCCAACAATATCATCAAGAGATTTAGGTCTGAATCTGTCTGCAAGCGGAGTACTCATTTCTGCACCTTCTGAATGTTGATTTTTGAACGCAAAAAGCAAATGCGCTCTGTTTATATAATATAGTACATTTGTTCGTATTGTTTGTCAAGCAAATTATTATGTAATTTAAAAATGCTTGACAAAGATAAGTGAAGCCTTTCACAGTATTCGGTTAAGAAATTATTTGACTTTTGCTATACGTTATGTTACAATATATCACACAATAAAAGTATATGTAACAAATAAACTTAAAACCCTCTATAATTTTTCCTTAATTAAACTAATTCTGTTTTTACACCGCGAAAATCCGCATTTAATCGGGTTTTCGCGTTTTTTTGACTTTCTGTTTGACGAATTTTGAAATTATAATAAATTTAATTTGTTCATTTGTTTGCGTTTTTGTTCCATACTGCTGTGTACATATCTTTCCAGTGATATATGTATGTCTGTGTGTCCCAAAAGCTCGCTCAGTGTTTTTGCATCAAATCCGCTTTCTATGGCTCTGGTTGCAAACGTGTGCCTTAATGCGTGAAAGTTTATATGTTCTATTCCTGCTTCTTCCAGATATTTTTTTAATTTAAC
>CANQMH010000030.1 GCA_947624865.1 uncultured Clostridia bacterium
GTGCAAGCGCTTTACACAACTCGGTTTTACCTACGCCTGTTGGTCCGAGAAAGATGAATGAGCCTACCGGACGTTTTGGGTCTTTCAGTCCCACTCTGCCTCGTCTGATTGCCTTTGCTATTGCCGATACAGCCTCGTCCTGTCCGATTACCCTTTCATGAAGCACCTTTTCCATATTGAGCAGACGCTCGCTTTCCTCACGGGTAAGCTGTACTACAGGTATTCCCGTCCATTCCGATACAATTTTTGCAATATCCTCGGCAGTAACCTCACCGCTGTTGTTTTTCTGGCTTTCCTGCCATTCTTTTCTGGCATTCTCAAGCTGTAACTGTACCTCTTTCTGCTCATCACGCAATTTTGCGGCACGTTCAAAGTCCTGCTCGTTGATTGCGCTCGCTTTTTCCTTTTCAAAATCATTGATTTTATCTTCAAGTGACTTTACATCAGGCGGAGAAGTAAGAGAAGCAAGTCTTACCTTTGACGCGCCCTCATCAATTAAATCAATAGCCTTGTCAGGAAGATACCTGTCTGCAATATATCTTGATGAAAGAGTTACCGCCGCATTGATTGCAGAATCAGTAATTTTAACCTTGTGATGAGCTTCATAGCTGTCGCGCAGTCCCTTTAATATTTCAACAGCTTGTTCGGGTGTCGGTTCTCCTACCTTTACAGGCTGAAAACGTCGTTCGAGAGCAGCGTCTTTCTCAATATACTTTCTGTATTCGTTAAGCGTTGTTGCACCGATCACCTGAAAATCTCCTCTTGCAAGAGACGGTTTTAAGATGTTGGCGGCGTCAGCACTTCCCTCGGCTGCACCTGCACCGACAATGGTGTGGAGTTCATCTATAAACAAAATCGTATCCTTTGATTTTTTAACCTCATCAATTGCAGATTTTATACGCTCTTCAAAATCTCCGCGATATTTTGCTCCTGCAATCATTCCTGACAAATCAAGGCTTACAACCTTTTTATCTTTAAGAATTTCAGGAACCTCTCCCTTTGAAATTTCAAGTGCAAGTCCTTCTGCAACCGCAGTTTTACCTACTCCCGGCTCACCGATAAGTACGGGATTGTTTTTTGTGCGGCGAGATAAAATCTGAATAACCCTCTGAATTTCCTTTTCACGTCCGATAACGGGGTCGATTTCTCCGTTTTTGGCTGCCTTTGTCAAATCTCTGCCGAATTTTTCAAGAGCGGAGCCGCCGTTTTTTGCTTGCCCCTGCGGCATTCCGAAACCACCCTCATCGTCAGAATACGGATTTTCGGAAGCACCATTGCTCAGTCCTCCTGCGACTGCCTGTGCAATTGCAGATTCACTAACACCGAGTTCACGAAGAAATGTCACGGCATAGCTGTCACTTTCTGAAATAACCGCAAGAAGCAAATGCTCTGTGCCTACATAGCTGTTTCCCATCTTTGAAGAAGCGAGCATAGCCGCTCTGAGCACACGCTTTGTGCGCGGAGTAAAGTCATTTGGAGTAAGAGAAGTGGGAGCGCCCTCACCGTCAACGCCGCTTATTTTCTCTATGAGGGTATCTTCGGTTATTCCGCACTGTTCAAGAGAAACTGCTGCAACGCCTGTATTTTCTTTTAGAAGTCCGAGTAAAATATGCTCTGTACCTACATAGCTGTGCCCCATTTCCTGCGCACATTCAATCGCAAGATTCAGGGCTTTGTTTGCCTTTTGTGTAAATCCTCTGAATTCATACATAATATCCCCCTCTTTCTTTAAGGCAACATATTAATTTTCAAAAGTCTATTATACTGATATTATTATCACTTATTTTTATTTAAAAAATCAGGAGAGAGCCGTTCTCAAAAGCTTTGCCCTTTCAATATCTCTCTCATGAGCTGACAGATTTTTGTTTATGTTTACAGTAAGAGTAGCGGGCTCGACTGCGCTCATAAGTTTATCGATTGTTTCGGTCGTCACGTCGGTGATTTGTTTTGAAACAACACCCAGACGTACATTTGACAGAAGTTTCAGTGCCTCATCATGTGAAATTACAAGAGCCGATTTCAGAATTCCGAGACTTCTGCTGATTGTGTCCTGTATTTCAATGCTTGAGCAAAGCCTTTTTCTTGCCTGATTTTCCTGATTTATAAGCTGTTCGGTTATATTCTTGAGGTTCTCTATTGCAGCCTTTTCGGATATTCCGAGCGTAACCTGATTTGAGAGCTGATAAAGCGCGCCTTTCGGTTCTGTTCCCTCTCCGTGGGCTCCGCGTATTGTGAGTCCGAGTTTTGAAAGGTTGCCTGCAATTCTGTTGATTGCTCTGCTTTTTTCAAGTGCGGGAAGATGAAGCATTACCGAAGCTCTCATTCCTGTTCCGAGATTTGTAGGACACTGAGTAAGATAGCCTAACTTTTCATTAAAAGCGAAGTCCAGATTTTCATCAAGCAAGGTGTCCAGTTTATCTGCCGTATCGTATGCCTCATCAAGCGAGAGACCCTTAGTAATTACCTGAAGTCTAATATGATCCTCTTCATTAATCATAATACTCAGGCTTTCATTACTGCTCAGCATAAGCGCGCGTCCCTGTTCCTCGCTTATAAACTCGGGACTTACCAGACGTCTTTCAACAAGCGAAACGCTCTGTCGGGGAGTAAGCTCGCCCATTTTAATGAATGAAAAGTCGGAAGCAATTGAACTATTGCTGTTTTTGACTGCGTCTTTTACCTTTTCAATTACCTTTTCTCTTCCCTGCGTATTGAGTTTGCACGGAAACGGATAATCCTTGAGGTTTCTTGCAAGTCTTACTCTTGTTGATATAACTACTTCGCTGTTCATATTTATGCCTCCAATTCCTTTATCTTATCCCTTAACTCTGCGGCGTATTCAAAATTCTGTTCCTTTACAGCCTTGTCAAGCTCTGTCTTTAGCTTTTTGATTTTATCCTCTTTTGTTTCTTCCTGCGGTTTCGACTGCAGTGCTGAGTTACCGGTTATACGGCTGTTTTTTCCGCAGTGTGTTGTGTTTCCGTGAATTCTGCGTATTGACGGCATAAGCTCATCTGTGAAAATTTCGTAGCAATGCGCACATCCTACGTGCCCTGACTTTGCTATATCAGAATAGGTGCTTCCGCAAAACTCGCATCTTGTTGCCTGAGTTCTTGCAGGAAGAACATTTCCGAAAAAGCTGCCGAGGAAATTTGAAAACTCACTTTCTATGTCCCCGAAAACATTTGTATAACCCATTTTCTGAGCACATTCGCTGCAAAGGTCATATTCTTTAAATTCACCGTTAATTATAGTTTTTACATGTGTATTGGCGTTGTTTGCGCCGCATTTTTGACATTTCATATTATTGCCTCCTGTCAGCTGCTGAGCGTCAGCAGCATATTTTTAAAAAGGTCGGCGCGGATTAAATCGCGCTTTTCCTGTTCAACCTGTGAAAGTGTTCTGTCGGACAATGCCGAAGCAATTATTTTTGCGGACTGCAAATCCATTATCTGACGCTGCAGCATATTATTGAGCATTGCCTCGGCAGTTGCCTTATCAAGTGTATTGCCTATAGAGTTTATTATATGCATAAGAGCCGTTCCTCTATCCATTTTTACACGGCTTATTCTTATGTAACCTCCGCCGCCCCTGCGGCTTTCAACAATATAGCCCTGCTCTGGAGTAAAACGTGAGGTTATTACATAGTTAATCTGGCTTGGAACGCACCCCAGTGTTCCTGCCAGCTCATTTCGCTGAATTTCCGCAATTCCGTTTTGCTCATCAAGCATTTCCATAATATATCGAGCTACCAAATCGCTCATCCTCATACCTATCGCCTCTTTTTATTCGGTTTTTAACCTTTGATTATATTATAATCACAAGGTCAGAGAAAGTCAAAGTCAAATAAAGTCAAATATTAATTGTAAATCTTTAGTATTCTTTGATTTTCTTGCATATGCTCTTGTTTTCTAATTTTAAAAATTTTTTTGACTTTTTCTTACCTTGATTTTTAATTTTTTTATAATCTGAAAATTCAATATAAATCCAAACTAATTACATACAATTGCTGGTTTGCCGCTGCATAATAAAAAGGCAGAGAGCTAAACTCTCTGCCTTATAGTTTGCTGTACCGAATATAGATACAAAATTCTATTATTAGTAGTTCTTGCCCCTGCTTACATAAGAGGTATGAAGCAGCTTGTGTGCAAGCGGTTTGCCCGGAGCTTCAAAATAATCATCATAAATCATCTTAATAACCGGACTTTCGTTACTGCTTCTGTATTCGCAGTTTTTGTCATAGTCATATAAAGCCTTTGAACGTAAAGCTTTGAGGTCAACATTATTTCTAACGCTGTCGCTCTGAACAGGCTGGCCGCCGCCGTTGATACATCCGCCGGGACAAGCCATAATCTCAACCATCTGATAATCAGCTTCGCCCTTCTTGATTTTATCAATGAGTTTTCTTGCATTGCCAAGTCCCGATGTTACAGCAACCTTAATGTCAACACCTGCAACATTGTACGTTGCCTCTCTGATTTCCTCAGGACCTCTTACCTCTTCAAAATCAACTTTCTTAAACTCGCCGTCAAGCATTCTTGCAGCTGTACGCAAAGCGGCCTCAAGAACACCGCCTGTTGCGCCGAAAATAACGCCACCGCCTGTAGCTTTGTTGAACGGTGCATCGTAATCCTCGTCGTCCAAATCTTCAAGATTAATTCCTGCGCCCTTTATCATTCTTGCGAGTTCACGTGTTGTAAGTGCAACATCAACATCATCGTAATCGGCTGTTCTGAGTTCAGGACGTGTTACTTCAAATTTCTTTGCAGTACAAGGAATCACACTGACAACAAACATATTTTCAGGAGCAATATTGTATTTCTGAGCATAATAATTTTTGAGAACTGCACCAAACATACCCTGCGGAGATTTGCAGGTTGAAAGGTGAGGTATCATTTCAGGATAATAATGCTCTACAAATTTTACCCATCCCGGACAGCATGAAGTAAACATTGGCAATGTTTCCTTATTTTTAATTCTTTCAACAAGCTCATTAGCCTCTTCAAGAATAGT
The DNA here is from genome assembly GCA_947624865.1 of uncultured Clostridia bacterium. Classification (GTDB taxonomy): domain Bacteria; phylum Bacillota; class Clostridia; order Oscillospirales; family Acutalibacteraceae; genus Ruminococcoides. The sequence goes on from CANQMH010000030.1 coordinate 5,014, forward strand.
AAGGTCAGCAGTGAAGTCCATATTGAATACTTTGTCAGCGCCAAGTCTTCTTATTGCCGAAACCATTTTGCCTTCAACATTTGTGCCGATAGGCATACCAAAGCTCTCGCCGAGAGTAGCCTTTATTGACGGTGCGGTATAGAACAAAACGTGCTTATCGGGATTTGAAATAGCGTCCCAAACCTCGCTTACCTGGCTTTTTTCACTCAGCGCGCCTACAGGACAGCTTACAATACACTGACCGCAGCCAACGCACGGAGAATCACCAAGACCCTTTTCAAACGCACAGCCTACATGCACCTTAAATCCTCTTTTAATAGGACCGATTACGGAAACGCTCTGAACCTTCTTGCAGGCTGCAACGCATCTCATACAATTAATACACTTGTTATTGTCTCGTACAATATATGGTGACTGGTCGTCAATTTCATAAATAGGCTCTTCGGTTTTAAATCTGTCTTCATCTACGCCATAGGCTGCCGAAAGTTTCTGAAGCTCGCAGTTTGTGCTTCTTTCGCAGGAAAGACATTTTTTATGGTGAGTAGAAAGTATAAGTTCAAGTGTAGTCTTGCGGGAAGTCCTTACCTTTGGTGTGTTTGTAAATACTTCCATTCCCTCTTCAACGGGATAAACACATGCGGCAGTAAGACCTTTTCTTCCCTTAACCTCAACTACACAAACTCGGCACGAACCGATGCAGTTAATATCCTTAAGATAGCAAAGAGACGGTATTTCAATTTTAGCTTCTTTAGCCGCCTGCAAAATTGTATAACCTTTCGGTACTTCTACAGGAATTCCATTTATTTTAAGATGTATCATATCCATCACTATCCCTCCTTAGTGTGTGTGAATCGCGCTGAATTTGCAGTTACTCATACAAAGTCCGCACTTAATACACTTATCCTGGTCAATGACATGCGGCTGTTTAACTGTTCCGGAAATTGCTCCTACCGGGCAGTTTCTTGCACATAAAGTACAGCCCTTACATTTTTCAGGGATAATTTCATACTTGGTCAATGCCTTGCATACGCCTGCAGGGCAGGTTTTATCCTTAATATGAGCAATATATTCGTCTTTAAAATATCCCATTGTTGACAATACGGGGTTTGGAGCAGTCTGACCGAGAGCGCAGAGAGAAGATGACTGCATATGATTTGCAAGCTCTTCAATTCTTTCAAGGTCCTCCATTTCTCCCTTACCTTCAGTTATTTTATCAAGATATTGGAGAAGTCTGCGTGTTCCCACTCTGCACGGAGTACATTTTCCGCAGCTTTCGTCAACGGTAAATTCAAGATAGAACTTTGCAATATCAACCATACAGGTATCTTCGTCAAGAATAATCATACCGCCTGAACCCATCATTGAACCGAGTTCAATCAGGCTGTCGTAATCAATAGGTGTATCAATATGCTGCGCAGGAATACATCCGCCCGAAGGACCGCCTGTCTGAGCAGCTTTGAACTTTTTGCCGTTCGGAATACCGCCGCCGATTTCTTCAACGATTTCACGCAGCGTTGTTCCCATAGGAATTTCAACAAGACCGACGTTGGTAATTTTACCGCCGAGAGCAAATACCTTTGTTCCCGGGCTCTTTGGCGTACCCATTGAGGTAAACCAATCGCTTCCGTTTAATATGATTTGTGCTATGTTTGCATAGGTTTCTACGTTATTAAGTACGGTAGGCTTGCCGAAAAGACCCTTGACAGCAGGGAACGGCGGACGCGGACGCGGTTCGCCTCTGTTGCCTTCAATTGATGTCATAAGAGCAGTTTCCTCACCGCATACAAATGCTCCGGCACCAAGTCTGATTTCCATATCAAAGTCAAAGCCTGATCCGAAAATATCTTTTCCGAGGAATCCGTATTCTCTCGCCTGGTCAATAGCCTTCTGAAGTCTTTCAACGGCAATAGGATACTCAGCTCTGATATATACAAAGCCCTGATGTGCGCCTATTGCATATCCGGCAATTATCATTGCTTCGATAATACACTGCGGGTCACCCTCAAGAATTGAACGGTCCATAAACGCACCAGGGTCACCCTCGTCGGCGTTACAGCAAACATATTTTATATCATTCTGGCTTGCTTTTGCAAAAGACCATTTTCTGCCGGTAGGGAATCCGCCGCCGCCGCGGCCTCTGAGTCCTGAAGCGGTAATTTCATTTATAACATCATCAGGCGTCATACTTGTAAGCACCTTAGCAAGTGCCTGATAACCGTCAACAGCTATGTATTCATTTATATCTTCAGGGTCGATAACACCGCAGTTTCTAAGTGCAACCCTGAGCTGTTTTTTATAGAAAGCAGTTTCAGAAAGCGATATAATTGAACCGTCCTCGTGAACTGTTTCCTGATAAAGAAGATCCTTTACAACATTTCCCTCTTTAAGGTGTTCCTTAACAATTCTTTCAACACCTTCTGTTGTAGCCTGAGAATAGAATGCGCCCTCAGGATAGACAATAAGAATCGGACCAAGTGAGCAAAGTCCGAAACAGCCTGTTCTTACAACAAGGATCTCGTCTTCAAGCCCGTTTTCCTTAAGTGATTTTTCAAGAGCAGCTATAACTTTTTTACTTCCGGAAGAAGTACATCCTGTACCTCCGCATACAAGCACCTGCTTGCGGTAGCCTGTTTCCTTTGCAAGCTTTTCGCCCTCTGAGGCAATAAGCTTTCTTACCTTAACAATCTGTTCGTGCTCTTTTTTTATCTTGTTAAGCTCTTCAAGTTTCATTATTATTTGCCACCTTCCTCAGCATACTTATCAATTATTGCGCCAACCTGGTCAGGTGTAAGCTTACCGTAAACTTCATCATCAATCATCATTACCGGCGCAAGACCGCACGCACCGACGCAGCGGCACGAATCAATTGAGAAAAGTCCGTCGGGAGTACACTCACCGCTCTTTATTCCGAGCTTGTTTTCAATCTCAGCTAAAATTTTGTCAGCACCCTTTACATAACATGCCGTACCAAGACAAACGCTTATTCTGTGTTTACCTTTTGGTGTAAGGCTGAACTGTGAATAAAATGTAGCTACACCGTACACCTCGCTCAAAGAAATTCCAAGGCCGTCGGCAACCATCTGCTGAACCTCAATCGGCAGATAGCCGTAAATTCCCTGAGCCTCCTGCAAAACAGGAAGCAATGCACCCGGCATATCCTTGTGCTTTGCTATAACTTCTTGCAGCTTTTCTTCCTGAGCAGCTGTGCCCTTAAATGTGTTAAGAGACGCTTCTGTCATTTAAATACCTCCAGTACATCAATATTTACATCATTGAATACAATTATACAATATTATGTCGATTAATACAATTATTTTTTTTAAGATAGCAACAATTTCTAATTTTATTTTGGCATATTTTTTTGAAATTTTTGCGCGTTTTTTACATTATTTTGACGAAATATTGTATATATTGCATTTATCATTTGCAATATACATAATATATTTATATAATTTTTATAAATTTATCACAACTTTTTTAATATAAAAAATTGTTTTTTCTTTTTTCTTGTTTAGAAATAAGCCAAAAAAAACTATTATTTAACAATTTTACTAAAAATACATTATTGAGAACACATTAAAAATCCGTTAAAATAATAGTATAGATTATACTAACTATACAATATAAATGTATTATCCCTAATTACAATTATATAAAAAGCAAATAAAAACAACAATATAACAAATATTTCGTTGAATTAACAAGTAAAAGTGATAAAATAAATGTGTATGACATTTTTCGACCGATTAATAGTCTTTTGGGGAGGATTTTAGAATGTTAAGGGACTTAAAGCCGACAGATAAAGTCTGCGGTTATGATGTCAGACCCGGAAACTATCTGCTAAACGGCGCTACACCCGTCAGAGGCGGAGTAAATTTTACAATACACTCTGTTTATGCAACTTCCTGTACTCTTCTGCTTTTTAAACCTCAGGCAAGAGAACCTTATGCAAGACTTCCTTTTCCCGAGTCTTACCGCATAGGCAATACATATTCAATGATTGTATTCAATCTTGAAATAAACGATTTTGAGTACGCATATTCTTTTGACGGTCCGCATGATGAAAACAAAGGACTTATCTTTGATAAAAACAAATATATATTAGACCCTTACGCAAAGGCTGTCACAGGACAGAGCGGATGGGGAGAAAAACAGGCAAACGACTGCGTATACAAGGCGCGTGTAGTTTTTGATGACTATGACTGGGGAAATTTTAAGAAATCTACGCGTCCTCTTGAAGAACTTATAATTTATGAGATGCACGTCAGAGGTTTTACTCAAGATAAATCTTCGGGAGTAAATAATCCAGGAACATTTGCCGGAATCAGAGAAAAAATACCATATCTGAAAGAGCTCGGCATTAATGCGGTTGAACTTATGCCAATTTTTGAATTTGACGAAATGGGAGCATACCGAACATTTAACGGCAAACAGCTTTATGATTATTGGGGATATAATACCGTTTGTTTCTTTGCCCCTAACACCAGCTACGAGTCAGACCACGAACACAACCGCGAGGGTACCGAGCTGAAACAGCTTATACGTGAGCTTAATGAAAATGGAATCGAGGTTATTCTTGACGTTGTTTTCAATCACACTGCTGAAGGTAACGAAAAAGGACCGTTCTTTTCATTTAAAGGACTTGACAACAATATATACTATATGCTAACGCCCGATGGAAAATACTACAATTTCAGCGGATGCGGAAACGTGCTCAACTGTAATCAGCCTATAGTACAGCAATTTATTCTTGACTGTCTGCGTTATTGGGTGACGGAATACAGAGTTGACGGTTTTCGTTTTGACCTTGCTTCAATTCTGGGAAGAAACGAGGACGGCTCGCCTATGGATAAACCTCCGCTTCTGAAAAGTCTTGCGTTTGACCCGATTCTCGGAAACGTAAAACTTATTGCCGAAGCATGGGATGCAGGCGGACTTTATCAGGTAGGAAGCTTTCCGTCATGGAACAGATGGGCAGAATGGAACGGAAAATACCGTGACGATTTGCGCCGTTTTCTTAAAGGCGACGGTTATCTTGCGTGGGATGCTGCGCACAGGCTTACGGGTTCAAAGGATTTGTATGACCCAGCCTACCGAGGCAATAATGCGTCGGTAAACTTCCTTACATGTCACGACGGTTTTACACTTTACGATATGTATTCATATAATGAAAAGCACAATTACCAAAACGGCTGGAACAATACCGACGGAGCAAATGACAATAACAGTTGGAACTGCGGCGCAGAGGGCGAAACCAGCGACCCTTATGTAAACGAACTGCGTTTAAAGCTGTGCAAAAACGCATTTGCTACTCTTATGTGCAGTAAAGGAGCTGCGCTGTTCCTTGCAGGAGATGAATTCTGCAACACACAATTCGGAAACAACAATGCATATTGTCAGGACAGCATTATTTCGTGGCTGGATTGGAGCAGAAAAGAAAAATACAGTGATGTTTTTGAATTTTTCAAATATATGATTGCGTTCCGCAAGCGTTTTCACGTTATTACCGATAACAACGGAGTTGCCACGTGCAGCTTTCCTCCCGAAAGTATCCATTCATGTATTCCATGGAACACTGACTTTGACGGAAACACCCGAATGATTGGCGTTATGTATGCTGGTGCAGATAAAAACAACAGTTCTCTTGACCAGATAGTTTACTTCGGCATCAACGCATATTGGGAAAAGGTTGATGTTGAATTGCCTGCTTTGCCGGAGGGATATGTCTGGAAGCTTTATGTTGACACCGGCAGAAGTGCTGATAATGTAATCACAGAACATAAAAATATTTATCTTTACAACAGACGCATTGCTATGCAGGGCAGAACAGTTATGGCAGCTGTTGCCGAAAAAATAAATTAATCTCCTTGTATTTTTAATGTTTAATGCAGACTCAAATGAGTCTGCATTTTATTTTCTATAAATATATTTTGATTTTAATAACTTAAACCCTTTATCTTATTCGTTGCACAAAAAAGCCGCCTCACTTCAATTTGTGAGGCGGCATTATTTGTTTATAACATTTAATATACTACTACATTATAACCGATTTTTGCTTTTTGATAAATCTTTTTAACTGCATTATACGGAGTATTTACACAACCGTGAGAACCGTTACCTTTATATGTTGTTCCTCCGTATTCCTTTGAGGACCGCCAGCTTGCGTCATGAATACCCACTCCCGAATAAGTAAACGCAAGCCAATAATTAACATATGAAGCATATCCCGGACCTATCAAAGTTGTCGGCGACTGACGCTGCCATATCTTATATGCTCCTTTAGGCGTGTTATGGTAACCGTCATTATTACCCGTTACGACATCTGTTTCACAATAAAGCTTTCCGTTCAGATAAAACCACATATGCTGTTGCTGAATACTGATTTCTATATACGTGTTGCCAATACTCTTTCCATATGCCTTATTAGTGACCTTTATCGATTTGGTATGATATGTTCCAAGAACTTTCGTTTTACTCTTACCTACATATTTGTACGGCTGAACACGAAAATAATATGTTTTGTTGTTTGAAAGCTTAGATGTATTATAAAAATCCTTTGTAGTATTGCAAAGCTTTGTATATTTGCCATTCTTTGAAGCTGCATAGTAAACATCATAACCGTTTGCATACTTATTCTTTTTCCATGTAAGACTTACTCTGGAAAGCTGAGTAGTCATAGAAAAGTTCGGAGCGCAAAGTCCACAAGCTGCTCTTGTAACAGAAGAAACGCCATTATAGGTGGTTCCATACAAATCCCTGTACGCCTTGACCCTGTAATAATATGTTCTTCCGCCCTCAATATTTTTGTCAATAAAAGAAGTCGTTTTGTTATTGGTTATTACTTTGTACAATACAGATTTGTCATTAGATTTTGCACAGGCACGATAAATTTTATAACCAGTAGCCTTTGGGTTGCGCTTCCATGAAAATTCAATCTCATTTGAAGAACGGCAAATTTTTAAATTTTCTATATTGCCAGGCTGTGTTGCCGTTTTTCTAAAAGCGGTTTTTCCCTCATATCTCTTACCGTCTTGCACAATATATGCAGAAACCTTAAAGTAATAAGAGGTTGTGTGTGAAAGATTCGACACTGTGCAGGCGTTTGTTTTGATATCTCCGATTTTTGTATATTTTGTATTATTGTCGGCGTTGCAATAGTAAATATAATATCCGGTAGCACCGCTTACTTTATCCCAAGCAAGAGTTATTTTATTTGTTTCAAAGCTCGTTTTCTTCAGGTTTTTTACAGCTCCTACAGTCGGTGCAGGTTTTGCCGTAGTAGGTGGTACTGTTGTAGGTACAGCTGTAGTCGGTTCTGTAATAGGCTCTGTGGCTGGTTCTGTAGCAACGGTACTTTCTGCCGGTTCGGTTACCGCAGGTGCAGTCATATCGGACTGTACAATCGGTTTTACATCAGAAGTTTCATCTTCGCCCTCAAATTCAATAACTGCCCCAATATCACTGTCTGATGTTTCAGCAGCAGCCGCACTGAAATTAAGGCAGAAAACTGAACTTGACACCATTAATGCAACAAGAAAAAACGAAAAAAATCTTTTCATTTTACTTTTCATAACATTCCCTCTCAAACCTAATTTTTTAAAAACTAAATATATGCAATAAATTAATTATATTATAAACTATAAATTGCAAAAAATAAAGAGCATTTGGAAAAAATATTCAAATTTTTTCCAAATGCTCGTTTAATTATTCATTTGATTTTTTGGTGATTGATTTATTTCTATTTTTAGGAATCCGATACAGCCTTTCTTACCTGCGTTCTAAGCCTTTCGAAAGGAGTATCCTTTTTGTCGATAATTTCTTTCGGCCCGAGTTTTTTGGGCGAAAGATTTGATGCGCCGGGCTGACTGTGCATTTGAATTACAATATGCTCATGCTGAATGAGTGCAAAAAGCTGGCTAAGCGACTTACATTCGTCAATTGCTTTCAGCAGTTGTTTCTTGTTTTTCTTACAATATCCGCTTACGCCTGTACTTTTCACCACATCACCTGTCTTTCGGCCAAGCATTCATTATATACCATTGTTTTTTATTATACTTAATATTCACATTATTTTCAATACAATTTTCGACGTATTTTATTTACATAAATATAAAATTATGCTATGATTTTAACAAATAAGGAATGGAGATTTGAGAATGAAAAAGTTTTTATATTTGTTTTTGTCTGCCGTAATAGCATTATGTGCTGTTCTTAACGGCTGTTCAGACGGCGAAGAAAACGGTTCCTCTTCCTCCTCTCAGTCAACCGCGGCTACTGACACCACCGTTAAAACTACCGGCGAAAAAATACATATGAACGACAGCACTCTTGGAGAAATCTGGATTACCGAGCTTGAAGGCGTCCCGGTAAACAATATTGACAACTCCAATTTCACATCGGATAATACGTTTAAATATTACAATGAAAACGGAAATTCAGCATCAGCAGAGGGTATTGACATTTCGTCATACAGCGGAGATATTGACTGGAAAAAAGTCAAAGCAAGCGGCGTCGACTTTGCAATGATACGCATAGGCGGAAGAGGATACGGCGATGACGGAACAATGTATGCTGACGACAGAGCAGTTGAATATATAAACGGAGCAAAAGAAGCAGGAATCAAGGTAGGGGGTTATTTCTTCTCTCAGGCAATTTCAACGCAAGAGGCTGTGGAAGAAGCTGATTACATAAAGACGATTCTCGGCGACATAAAGCTTGACTACCCTGTTGCATATGACTGGGAAATCATTAAGGATGACAGCGCAAGAACCGACGGCGTTTCGGCAACTCAGGCAACGGAATGTGCAAGAGCATTCTGCGACAGAGTAAAAAAGCACGGATACACGCCGATGATTTACTCGCCCAGCAGAGAACTGTATTTTAAATATGATTTGTCGCGCCTTGCTGATATTGACATCTGGTACTGCGAATATGCAGACGTGCCTACATTTTATTATCAGTTTTCAATGTGGCAGTATTCCACAACAGCAACAGTTGACGGAATTGACGGACAGGTTGATTTGAATATATGTTTTACAAATGTAGCAGACTATGATTAATTATACTAATAAGGATACGATAAAATGAAAAAGATTGCAAGCTTTACCATAAACCACAACACGCTAAATCCGGGAGTGTATATTTCAAGAATAGACGGCGACATTACCACTTATGATATGAGATTTGTAAAGCCGAATACCCCTCCCTTTCTTCCAAGTCCTGTTATGCACACAATTGAACACCTTTTTGCAACATACTCACGCAACAGCGAATATGCCGATAATGTAATTTATTTCGGTCCTATGGGTTGCCGAACAGGTTTTTACTTTCTTGTCAGAAATCTAAGCGAACAGCAGGCCCTTGATTTAATCAGAGATACTATTAAAAAGTGCTGTGAACACAGCGGTGAAATTCCGGGAACAACCGCCATAGAATGCGGAAATTATAAGGAACACGACAAAAACGGTGCTATAAATGCTTTAAAAGAATATTACAATTTGTTGATTGATTATAAGGTTGATAACTTAAAGTATAATTAATTATAAGAATTATTGTGCAGATTAATGGAATATTTCTCCTGAAATTACTTAAAAACTATTAAAGGTTACATTTTTTAATTCTTGTATTGCAATTTCGTTACATTTTGGTATAATAAAACCAATGAGTTTGTTACAAAAATGTAACGGTTAATGAGATAGGAGAAATTATTTTGAATACAAAGTTCATTGGTTTGGAAGGTTTCAATGAAATAGAAAGTCTTTCGACAACAAATAAAAAAGCATACGGCAAAAATTCCGTAAAGCTTACAACAGTTCAGAAAACTGTTCGGTTTGTAAAAAGAGCTTCTGTTTTTTTTGCAAAATCATTTAAGAAAAAATCAAAAAAACTTTTATCTTTTATAATTAAAAAGATAAATCAAACAAAATTTTCTGGCAACAAAACTGTTTCTGCTAAAACTGTAAAAGCTAAAATCACTCAGATTTCTTTATTAGACAAGTGCTATCGTGATAACAGAACAGGCAATTCCACCGAATTTAACAGTTCGGCAAAGGAAGCCATTTCGAGCATTTCTTTTTCAAGCGGCAAAAAATACGCACACAGTACCGCTAATGCGGGATTCCGCGCCCATACTATATTAAAGAAAAGAGCATTACTTGCAGTTGTTACCTGCTTAATTGCGGTGACTCTCTCTTGTGTTACTGTTGCCAGCGCACTTGATTTTTCCGGTAACAACGCAACAGTTGCCGCAATGTCAAATAATATTTACACCAATACGGCGGCAAATAACAATAACAGAAGTCCCGAAAGCAGTGATTTTCACGCTTCGACATCTGACGAGGCTTTCCGTTCCGAAGCATATGTTTCAATTGCAAAAGCACTTATTAACGACAACATCCAGACGGAATGCTGCGGACTCTATATTGACGGCGAGCTTATTGGTGCAACAAATGAAGTTGCAGCACTTAAGGACGCTCTTGAAAAAGTTCTTGAAGATTATCGTGCCGATTATGATGATAAAACAACTACCGAATTTGCAAACGACGTCGTTGTAAAGAGCGGCGATTTCACCGACAGCCAGATAATGAGCGCTGAAGATATTATTAATGCGGCAGACGGCAAATTCTCAATTGCTCTGTCAACAGATATTGTTTATACAAGAGAAATTAAATACGAAGAAAAAACAGAATATGACGACTCAGAAACTTCTTCATATGAAGAAGTTAAAACAGAGGGTCAAAACGGCAAAGAAAAGGTTACCGTAAGAACTACCTTTACTGACGGCGTACAGACAGACGCAGTTGAAACAGATGTTGAGGTGCTTAAAGAAGCAGTTGACAAGGTTGTTGTAAGAGGCTCTAAGGACGGCGTTTATTCTTCAAATGAAAGCTCTTCATCCTCGTCGGATTCTTCATCATCAGGCACTTTCAGTTGGCCTCTTTCCTACACTCACAACATCACAAGCCTCTACGAATGGCGATGGGGCAGAATGCACTGGGGAATTGACATCTCAGACGGTGGTGTTTACGGTCAGCCGATTTCTGCATCAGACGGCGGTACTGTAATTCATTCAGGTGATCTCGGCGACGGATACGGCAATTATGTAATAATTGACCACGGCAACGGTTATCAGACGCTTTACGGACATTGCAGTTCACTGGCGGTATCATCAGGACAATATGTTTCAAAGGGTGAGACGATCGGTTATGTCGGCTCAACCGGCAACTCAACAGGACCCCACCTCCACTTTGAAATAATATACAATTCAAACAAACTTGATCCGTTACAGTTTGTAAGCTGATTTTTAAGGCTGACATAAGAATTACACTTATGTCAGCCTTTTAATCTATATATTTATTTAAACATATACTGTGCGGTGTCCATAATTGACTCAACTGTTCTGAACGCCTTATTAGCCTTTTTCTTCAGCTTGGGATTATTTTCAAACACCTTTTTTCCTGCATATCCTACAGCCATTCCTGCTGCAAGTCCGATTGCAGCACCCTTTACCATGTTCATTACCGGTCTTGAATTCATAAACACACCTCCCTGTACTTTTACAAGATTACATCTTGCAATATTATTGTTTACGTTTTAAAATGTAATAAAACACAATAATAAAAAATCGGAGTGATAACTTTTGGCAAAATTAAATCTTGTACTTGTTGAGCCTGAAATCCCACAGAACACAGGAAATATTGCACGAACGTGCGCCGCAACAGGTGCAAGCCTTCATTTGGTAAAGCCTATGGGATTTACCGTTGACGACCGTAAATTAAAGCGGGCAGGACTTGATTACTGGCATCTTCTTGACATAACCTATTATGAAAATACGGATGACTTTTTTGAAAAAACAAAGGGCGGCATATATTACTTTTTCTCTACAAAAGGAACTCACAGACACTCGGATGTTGAATATCCCGACAACTGCTATCTGCTTTTCGGAAAGGAAACAAAAGGACTGCCTGAAGAACTGCTTATGAAGCATCCCGAAAACACATTGAGAATCCCAATGATTGACGAAGCAAGAAGTCTTAATCTTTCCAACTCGGTTGCAATTGCTGCGTACGAGGTTTTAAGGCAGTGGGATTATCCGGAACTTTTAAACAAGGGCGAGCTTCATAATCATAAATGGAGCGATATAAATAACATTACATAAAGATTAATTACATTATAAATCCGCTTAAAACGATTTCATAAATTAAAATTATTCCATAAAAAGGTATTGCAAAAACAAAATAATAATGTTATCATATAAAGAGATAACACATTGACTGAGAAAGTAACATTCGGTGTGTGCCGAGTCAGAGAATACGCGCCTTGGCTGAAAGTGCGTTTCGGTGCTTTGAATGCGAAGTTCACTCACGAGTGGTGAGGCTGAAAGCAGTAAGCTTCAACGGTTGACGCCGTTATATGTCAAGGAAGTGTTTGCTTCTAATTTTGATGCAAAAATCAGGGTGGTACCGCGGATTATTTCGTCCCTGCGTAGTTAATTACGCAGGGCTTTTTATTTTATTAACGGAGGTATTTCATGGACAACAAAATTACAATACTTAAAGATGAAATTAATGACAAACTCGCCAAAACTGCCAACCTTATTGACCTCGATAAAATCAGAGTCGCATATCTCGGCAAAAAGGGCAGCATTACTGCTCTGCTTAAGGGAATGAAGGATTTATCTGCCGAAGAAAGAAAGTCGTTCGGTGCGGAAGTAAATAAGCTCAAAGCCTTTGCGGCTGAAAAAATTGAAGAGAAAATAACCGAGCTCAAGGAAAAGGAAGTTGAAAAAGAAATAGCGTCTATGCCGCAGTTTGATGTATCAACTCCCGTTGACCTCACAAGAGGTTCATATCATCCTATCACGCTGGTACAAAGACAATGCGAAACGATTTTTAAATCAATGGGATTTACCGTTGAGGATTATCCCGAAGTTGTAACAGACTATGAGTGCTTTGAGTCGCTCAACATTCCAAAACATCACCCCGCGCGAGATATGCAGGACACCTACTATCTCGACAACGGTCAGCTTCTCAAATCGCAGACCTCTGCCGCTCAGAATGCCATTCTTAAAAAGTACGGAAAAAACCTTATTGAAAACGGAGTTCCGATTAAGGCAATCTTCCCTGGCAGATGTTTCAGGAACGAAGCTACCGACGCCTGTCATGAAAACACCTTTTTCCAGATGGAGGGTGTTATGGTTGATAAGGATATTTCGATTTCAAACCTCATTTTCTTTATGAAAACTATGCTTTCCGAAGTGTTCCAAAAGGACATTAAAGTAAGACTTCGTCCCGGCTTCTTCCCGTTTGTGGAACCGGGCTTTGAGCTTGATATAAGCTGTCTTATCTGCGGAGGCGACGGCTGTCCTTCCTGCAAGCACAGCGGCTGGCTTGAACTTTGCCCCTGCGGTATGATTCATCCCAACGTACTCAGCGAAGGCGGAATTGACCCCGAAAAATACACAGGCTTTGCTTTCGGTTTGGGACTTACACGGCTTGCTATGATGAAGTACGGAATTAAAGACATAAGAGATTTAAACAGCGGAAATCTTAAATCACTTTCACAGTTTACGGATGACGAATAAATTTTTTGCTCTGATGTTCCCATATGTTTTAAATGTGATTAGTTACGATTTTAAAATTCCCCGAGAGGGACAAAAATAATTACTACTCTTTATAAAGGAGAATAAATATGTTTTTATCAATGAACTGGATTCAGGATTTTGTTGACCTCAGCGATCTTGACAAAATTGAGCTTATCCACAAATTTTCTCTTTCTACTGCCGAAGTAGAAAATGAAATATTTTATAAAGGCTCGGACATCAGCGGTATCGTTGTCGCTGAAATCAAATCGGTAGAGCCGCACCCCGATTCAAAAAAACTTCATCTTCTTAAAGTTGACGCAGGCGGCGGTGAGCTTACAGATGTTGTCTGCGGTGCGCCTAACGTAAGAGAGGGTATGAAAACCGCATTTGCAAAAATAGGCGCAAAAATCGGTGAAATAACAATCTCTCCCCGTCCCCTCGCAGGATACACATCAAACGGTATGTGCTGCAGCGAGGCTGAAATCGGTATAAGCGACGATAATTCGGGAATTATGGAAATCTGCGACGATGTACCAAACGGCACAGATTTAAAAGAAATCTACGAAATTGAAGATATAATATTTGAAGTTGACAACAAATCTCTTACAAATCGCCCCGACCTTTGGGGACATTACGGTATTGCAAGAGAATTTGCCGCTCTTGCAGGAAGAAAGCTGAAACCTATTGCGGTTGATGATCTAAAGGCATATGACAGCCTTGCCAAAATTGATATGAAGATTGAGGATCCTCTTTGCCAGCGATACAGCTGTTTACAGGTAGAAAATATCACAAGAACAGTAAGTCCCGTCAATATGAGAATAAGGCTCTATTACTGCGGTATGAGAGGAATTAATTTCCTTGCCGACCTTACAAACTACCTTATGCTTGAAATGGGACAGCCAATGCACGCTTTTGACTCGCGCAAGGTTGAAAAAATAAGAATTAAGCGCTTTGACAAGCCTTTTGTATTCCGCACTCTTGACGGAGCTGACAGAAACATTGATGAAAACACACTTATGATTTGCAACGGCGATTTGCCTGTTGCCATTGCAGGTATTATGGGCGGTCTTGATTCGGAAATCGTTGACGACACAACAACTCTTACGCTTGAATCTGCAACTTTCGATGCTGCTTCAATACGCAAATCTACTGTAAGACTTTCACACAGAACCGACGCGTCAATGCGTTATGAAAAAAGCCTTGACCCTGAAATGACAGACGTCGCAATAGCAAGATTTGTAAACCTGCTCAAAAAATATGACAGCGGTATTAAAATTGTTTCCTCTTTAACCGATGAATATGCATTTCACTATGACAATGTAACGCTTAATTTCGACAAAAAATTTGTTGACCGCTACACCGGCATTGAAATCAATAATGATGAAATTGTAAAAACACTTACAAGTCTTGGTTTTAAGGTAACTCTTGACAATGATAACTTTACTGTAGGCGTGCCGTCGTGGAGAGCTACTAAGGACGTTACGATAAAAGCTGACATAATCGAAGAAATCACACGTATTTACGGCTATGATAATTTTGACATTAACACCACACGTTCACCGCTTTATCCCGTGAGAACAGCGACAGTCAAAAACAATGAGGACAGAATAAAAGATATTCTTGTTAAGAAATATAATCTGCACGAGCTTCATTCATATGTATGGGCATATAACGATGAACTGAAAACACTTAATATTCCTGTGGAGAATAATGTTAAGCTTGCAAACGCTACAAATCCTAATATTGAAACTATCAGAAATTCAATTATTCCCACTCAGCTTTGTCAGGTTAAATTAAACTCCTCCTATTCTGCCGACTTCGGAATATTTGAAATCGGCAGAGTGGTAAATGGAGTTGATGAAAACAATCTTTGCATTGAAAACAAAAAGCTTGCAGTAACTCTGTTCAGCAAAACCAAGGATATAAAAACACTCTATTTTGAGTTAAGAGATATGCTTGCAGTTATTACTGACGACATAAAGCATAAACAGCTTTCTTATCAGACAGCAGAAGCAAAGCATAGCTATGAACATCCCGTAAACCTAAACACAATTCTTATTGACGGCAAAGAAATCGGTACAATTGGCATTGTGCATCCTACTGTATCCAAAAAGGTTGATAAAAAAACAAATATAGTATTTGCTGAAATTGATATGAATGAATTTTCATCCTCCGACAGTTTAGGTATAATTTATGAAGAACCGTCAAAATTCCCGCCCATAGATTATGATATAAGCCTTGATATTCCGAGCGGAGTTTTCTACAGCAGTCTGACCGAATGTTGGAAAAATGAAGGCGGAGAAATTCTTAAAAACACTAAAATCGTTGATACCTATGACACCGACACAGTACACAGTATTACCGTAAGATTTGAATTCTCATCAAATGAACGAACACTTTCATCTTCGGAAGTTCAGGATATTATGGATAAGGTTATAGCTAATCTTAAACAAATCGGTGTAAATTTAAGAAACAGTTGATTTTACTGCCCGACTATTGTAAAGCCGGGCAGTTTTATTCAGAACAAAATCAATATTCAGCAACAAGTCGGGCATAATATTTTCTGAAGTGCCGAATAATGCTTGAAATTTATTTTATTATATATTATAATAGTCAAATAGGAGGTGTTTCAGTATGTTGGATAAGACAATGATTTTCTCACTCGGCGAGGAAAAGGACGATCATATTAAAACAAGTCTTACTATCGTTTATGATGCACTCAGGCAAAAAGGCTACAATCCTATCAATCAGATTGTAGGTTACATTCTGAGTGAAGATCCCACATATATTACAACATATAACAACGCACGTAATATTATAAGCAAAATTGACCGCGACGACCTACTTGAAGCACTGGTAAAATCGTATCTTAATGTTTAAGAAAGGATGATTCCTCGTGGCAAATTCAAAAAAGGAAGTTCAGGTGCAGGAGTTTTCAACCTATAAAGGCAGACCTCTTGTACGCTGCGGTGACGAGATTTACTACGGCAATATGGAAGAGCCGTATGTTATTAGAATGCTTGTAAAGTCCAAAAAAGAGGGAAACGGAATTGAACTTGCCGAAAAGGTTACTGTTCAGCTCGTAGCTACCGACCCTTATCTTTCACCGAGAAAACAGCTTATAAAATCAAGCGAAAAAAAAGGTATGTTCCTTGCAATGGACATTGCCGACATATGGCTTGAAAGAGCACTTGCAAACAAATTTTAAAATAAACATAAACAGCACAGTCAATAGACTGTGCTATTTTTAACGTCAAAATATTCTAAATAAGAATTGTCAGATGTCAGATGTATTATTGAAAAATAAAGAACTCAGTTTGCGAAAACCGAGTTCTTTCATAATCAATTTCTCCTTGCTGTCATTATACTAATTATATATATAATGATTGAATTACCACTTGACCGTACACCGCTTTTGTTAGCAGTATTTTTTTGAAAAAATTTTTGCTGTTATCAAAAAAGGGGATTTTCTGCTAACATCTGTTAGATAACATTTAAACTTTGTTAGCTTAATTTTCGCTAAAATGCCGCAAAAAAAGAGCCGACTTCGATGAAAAATCATCAAAATCGGCTTATAATGGCGTCCTCGGCGGGATTCGAACCCACGGCCTTTCGCTTAGGAGAGCCGATCCAAAGCCACAAGCGGCTCCCTTATAGGTATAACAAATCCCCGTATTTCCTTGCTTTTCACAGATTTGAGATGTCATCTCATACCTGCGGCTACCCACTAATTTTGCGGTGTTTTAGACCTTCTTTTTAGCGGGCGATTAGCTTCAAGCCTTTCATTTGGGAAATGTTACGGTGTAAAGCTCGCTCCAGTCTGAAACATACCAAAGCTACTATATTCTCTCATGATCTTGCAGCTTACAAAAGAATTATAGCATACCAACTGTGATTTTGCAATCAGCGGTATGTAACAACAAGGCAATCCTTTCGGACTGCCTTGTTTTGGCTTTAGAGGTTTTTAGCGAGGGATTTCAGAAGTGATGCCATCTCTGGATTCGCAAGCAATTTAAGTAAAAGCTCCTGCTCACTCGGTGTCACTGGTGTTTCCTGTGCGCTTTCTGCTTCTTCTGTCGTAGGTTTTGTCTGATAAAACTGTTCCTCAAACCGTTGAGCATTTAACCGCCGATCCTCGTCAATAATATGCGAATATACATCAGCTACCATTTTAACCTGTGCGTGCCCAGAGTCACCCTGCACAGATTTCATATCACCACCATTGAGCTTTAGCTTATAGGTAATGCTTGAATGACGGAAGCTGTGAAATACCACGGGCGGCAAATTGTTTTCCGTAATGAGCTTTTTCAATGCACGGTTGATAACCTGCCCCTCAATCGGTCTACCGCAGGTCGAAGCAAATACCAGATTGAAATCGGTATATTCATCACCAAACAACTCTTTGAGGTTATCCATTTCCTTGCGGTGTTGAGCAAGCATTTCTGCTATGGTTTTTGGTAGGAATACCTTTCGTACACTGGTCTTTGTTTTTGGCTCTTTTAACACAAGTACAGTATGTGTACTTGAAAGCGCAGGCGAAAATTTGAAGATTACGCCTTTATCGCCTAATTGTGCCAATGCATCTCGGTTGACTCTCTGCAATTCCTTGTTGACAAAGATATATGCGCTTCCAGTCTTAATGCTTTCCTCGGTTATGTCTATGCAATCCCATGTCAAGCCAAGCAACTCGCCCATGCGAAGCGAACAGGAAAATGCCAAATTCAACGCCAATGCCAGATTATCATCGTCACAGTTTTCCAGAGCCTTAAACAAAGTATCAGCAGTCCATATATCACGCTGCTTGTGTTCTTCTTTCGGCAAGGTAGCATTAAGCACAGGGTTTCTTGACATTAACTCCCACTTCACACCTTGATTAAACGCATTTCGCAGTAGCTTGTGAATTTCTCTGACCGTGTGGGCAGTAAGAAATTCATTATTTGGTTTGCGGTTATTGACTACCTTCACTTTGACAGAAAGTAAGCTCTGATAGAATTTGTCCATCGTTCTGGGGGTAATGTCCTCCAACTTCATATCGCCAATGAGTGGATTGATATAGTTGAATATCAAGCTCCGTCTTGCTTCATAAGTTGACATTTCAGAACTCGCTCACGGCTCATGGCGGTGTGCCTTAAACATATTCAATTTTCATTCTCTTGGCGGGTGCGCCTGCGGCCTTGCAAATAAGCTCGTCAACGCAGTCCGTATATCTGCCTTGCCGGAGCAGTACATTTTTCAGCTCCACAAGAATATGTAGCAACAGCGTCCTTTCGTGGCTGTCCAGATAGATGTGATAGATTGGCTCTTTCATGTCTGCACCTCCTATGGCTTCATTATACATAGGGGTGGTATGGTCGCTCAAATGTGAAATTTGCATTACAGGTGGGCATTTACATATAGAAAACTTCTTGTAGCTATGATATGATTTAAGTGCGTATGTGCTGGCTGATACAGTTTAACAGGCTTTTGAACTCGTAACAATCGCCTTTTCAATTAGCACGCTATTTAACGGGTTTTTGCCGCAAATTAGTAGAGAGAGCGTTTTCATTAGCAAACCGCTTGAATTTCTTGCTAACCATTAGCTGGCTAATCGGCATTCAGATAACAGGCGTTCAGTTTCATTCCAGACGTTCTGATTAGCAGAAACCGTCTTTGCTAATCGGAATTTGATATGCGTTCAGCTAACCTCTGGAAATAAGAAACGCCGAAAACCTTGAAAAATCAAGACTTTCGGCGGGGTT
>CANQMH010000031.1 GCA_947624865.1 uncultured Clostridia bacterium
CGGAAAGCCTGTAAATACAGGCTATACCGGCTTATGAGAACTTATAAAGAGATAGTCAAAAACTATATTTTGATTTAAAATAAATTTGTAAATATTTTACGGTAAATTGTTTACTTCACCTAATAATATCCGCACACTGCGCGTTTGTAAGTTCAATTAATTTTTGGGGAGCCAAGTCAATTTGATAACCGATTTTTCCTGCGCTTACAATAATACGGGGAATTTTCTCAGCGGTAATATGAAAAGTGGTTCTGTATTGCTTTTTCATTCCGACAGGAGAACAGCCGCCTCGTACATAACCCGTTACTTTTGTAATATCTTTAACGTGTATCATTTCAACTGATTTTTCTCCCACGCTTTTTGCACATTTTTTAAGGTCAAGTTCTCCTTTGACGGGAACAACAAAAACATAATAGTCTTTGCTGCCCTTTGTTACAAGCGTTTTGAAAACATAGTCGGGATTTTGATTTAAAAGCTCAGCAACTGTTACTCCGTCAACGGCTTCTTTACCGTGAGGGTATTGATGTGCTGTATATTCGATATTTGCTTTTTCAAGTATTCTCATAACATTAGTTTTAAACTCTGCCATAATGTCACCCTGATAATTATATTTTTATTTAATTTTAATTAGTTGCATTTGTAATGTCAAGAATAGGGCAGTTAATTAAATTATATATATTTGGAATAATAACGAATGAAATAGGCTGAATTTAAAGAGTTAATTAAAAGAGTTAAAATAAAAATATCTGAAAATTAACAAAATATAATATTTGTAAGTTGATTTTTTACTGAAAATGTGGTATATTTTGGATTAGTACATTTTTGATTTGAATATTTTAAATTTGAGATAAAATATATAGTTTTATTTCAATACAAATTATATAGCAAAGAGGAGCAAAAATATGGCAAAGGATATGTTAGAAGCCATTTATAATGCCGAAGAGGAATGTCGACTGCGTGAAGCCGACGCAAAATCAAAAGCGGCAGAAATGGTGCAACAAGCAAAAAAGGATGCCGCTCAGCTGATAAAAGACGCAGAAGATAAAGCAAATGCAAAGGCTGACGCGCTTTATGAAGCTGCTAAGTCAAACGGCAATACCGAGCTTGAAAAAGCAGTAGAAAATGCCGAAAAAGAATGTGCGAAAATATCCGCAAGAGCGGATAATAACCGTACAAAAGTAATCAAAAATGCCGTAAACCATTTAATTGGCTGATTTGACCGTTAATTTGAAAATGTGGTGATGTTAATTGGCAAAATTAAAAATGAAGTCGGTTCGGATTATTGCCCTGCGGCAGGACCGAAAGCGGCTTTTGGAGCATTTGCAGGACAGCGGATTAATTCAGATTAAGAAAAATGAGAAATCCGAAAAGGGATTTGACAAGGTCAATATGACCTCGCAAATGCAGATTTTTGAACGCAATGTAACTCTAACTGAACAGGCATTAAGAATACTTGATGATAATGTTCGTGAGAAAAAGGGAATGCTTTCGGCCTTTTCGGGAAGGCGTGAAATTGACCCTGACGAAATCGGAGTAATAGCCACAGGCGCAGGCGATGTAATCAATGTATGTGCGCGGATAACCGAGCTTAACAAGCGGTGCGCCGACAATTCTGCCGAGCAGGTCAGAATAAAGACTTCTCTTGCACAGCTTGAGGCGTGGAAAAAACTTGACATTCCTCTGAACACATCAGATACGAAGTCGGCTGCGGTTTTCATAGGAACTCTTTCGGACGAATATACAGATGAAAGCCTTTCAAAAAGAATTGCAGAAGAAAATCCAAAGCTTGAATTTGAATTTGAAATTCAGTATTCGGCTGACGGAATGACTTGTGTTGTAATTTTTACACCGATAAGCCAGAAAGCTATGGCTGAAGATGTGTTGAGAAATATAGGTTTTTCAAGACCTATGAGCCCTACAAGCCGAATACCGAAAGTTAAGGCTGAAAGGCTCAGAGAAAAAAGCAAAAGACTTCTTGAAGAAACCGAGAAGGCAAAACAAGAGATAATAACATATGCCGACAGGCGAGAGGACATAAGAAATACACAGGATTATTTCAGAATAAGAGCCGACAAATATAACGTAATAGGCGAGCTTGACCATTCGCGCCACGTCTTTGTTATTACGGGATATGTTCCCGAAGAGGACTGCGAAAAGCTTGAACAGCTTTGCAACAGGGTCGCAGCTTGTTATATTGAATTCGGCGACGCAGGTGATGACGCTCCCGTAAAGCTCAAAAACAACAAGTTTGCTGAGCCGGCACAGGGAATTGTCAATATGTACGCACCACCGTCGCACGCAGACATTGACCCAACGCCTATTCTTGCATTCTTCTTTTATTTCTTCTTCGGAATGATGTTCTCGGACGCAGGCTACGGACTGCTTATGACAATAGTCATAGGAATTGTTCTTAAAGTATTTAAGCCAGACACTCAGATGAGAAACAATTTAAAGCTGTTTCAATACTGCGGCGTATCCACCTTTATATGGGGACTTGTATTCGGAAGCATTTTCGGAGACGCTCCGGCAGTTTTATACAATCACTTTACAGGCGCGTCGGTCACAATGGCAGATATTCTCCCGTGGCCTACCATTGACCCTCAGAAAGACGCTTTGCTGCTGATGATAATTTCAATAGCATTCGGACTTATTCATATTCTTGTGGGTATGGGCTGTAAATTCTACGTATGCTTAAAACAAAAGGACTATGCAGGCGCTTTTTTTGATACGGGACTTTGGATGCTTATGCTGATAGGTTTTGCGGTTCTTGCCGCAGGCATTGCCGTAAGTCAGACCGTTATGATTATCGGCGCAGGAATTGCAATAGCAAGCGCAGTCGGTCTTGTCCTGACGCAGGGAAGAGGCAAAAAAGGCTTCGGAAAAGTAATCGGAGGGCTTGCTTCTCTTTATGATATTACAAGCTACATCAGCGACTTGCTGAGTTATTCAAGATTGCTTGCGCTCGGACTTACAACAGGCGTAATGGCTCAGGTGTTCAATATGCTTGCAACAATGTTCGGAACAGGTATTGCAGGCAGCATTATAATGGTTGTAATTCTTATAATAGGTCACGCAATCAACATAGGACTCAACGCACTCGGTTCATATGTTCATACAATGAGATTGCAGTACGTTGAAATGTTCAGTAAATTCTACGAGGGCGGCGGGCAACCGTTTGAACCGTTCTCGCTTAAAAGCAAATATATTAAAATTCAGGAGGAAAAATCATAATGAATGGATTATTTTTTGCACTTTTAGGTGCTTCAATCGCAACTGCTCTTGCAGGCTTCGGCTCAGCAAAAGGCGTAGGCGGTGCCGCTCAGGCATCAATGGGAGTTCTCTCTGAGGATCCTTCAAAATTCGGTAAAATGCTTGTACTCACACTTCTTCCGGGTACTCAGGGACTTTACGGATTTATCGTAGGTTTCTTAATTCTTGTTAACTGCGGAGTTCTCGGCGGCAATATGCCTACTCTCGGACAGGGACTTGCATTCTTAGGCGCTTCGCTTGCAATCGGTATCGGCGGTATGGTTTCAGGCTTTGCACAGGGTAAAGCAGCCGTTTCGGGTGTTGCTATGAGCGCTAAAGATGACAGAAACTTCTCAAAGGCAATGGTTTCGGTAACTCTTGTTGAGATTTACGCTCTCCTTTCTTTTATTGTTTCACTTCTCGTAGTAATCGCTGTTCCGGGACTTAAAATCTGATACTAACCCCCAATAATAACTGATATTATTCAGGCAAATTTGCATTAATATTATATCGTTTTTAAACGGTGATAGTATGAGAAATATTTGAACAGAAAGGTGGGGTTTGTATGAACGGCGGTGACAAAATTCTCAGCCGTATAAAATCAGACTGCGACGAAAATATCAGAGCAATTGAAAAAGAAGCCGCAGATACCTGCTCACAGATACTTGAAGAGGGCAGGGTGCAGGCTGACAAAGCCGCGCTTGAAATTGCTCAAAAGGCTGAGGTTAAGGTAAGTCAGATTAACGCTTCGTCAAAAAGCCGCGCAGAGCTTGAAATAAGAAATGCACTGCTTAAAAGGCGCCGCAGGGAAATTGATATTACGGTAGACGCAATTCTTGACTACCTTATAAATCTTGATGATAATGAGTATTTTAATATAATTTACAGGCTTGCATCAAAGCTGAGCGGCAGGCAGGGTGAAATCCTGCTTAACGCAAAGGATATTTCAAGACTTCCGTCCGATTTCGGGCAAAAGCTTGAGCAAAACGGACTTAGTGCAAATGTCAGCAAAACTCCTGCTGAAATATCTGGCGGATTTATTCTTAAATGCGGAGATATTGAAGAAAATATGGATTTTGCGGCAATAATTGCGGACAAGCGCGATGAAACAGAGGATTTGATAAATCGTGAACTGTTTGCGGAGTAAGGAGGATTTATGGCTTTATCATATGAATTTTCCATCGGCTCTGTGCGCGCAAAGGAAAAATCTCTTTTAACGGGTTCTGATATTGAGCAAATGCTTTCGTTCAAAAGTACAGATGAACTTTGTCGATTTTTAAATGACAAGGGATACGGCGACGGAAACGAAATTGATGAGATTTTAAGCAGCCACGCAGACTCAGTCTGGAATTATCTTAAAAGCATTGCTCCCGATTTTGACATTTTTGCGCCTTTTATATATCAGAATGATATTCATAATCTAAAGGTTGTCCTCAAGGGCACTATGGCAGACCGAAAATATGATGAATTGCTTATCGCTCCATATACGATTGACGCCGATGTTATGAAGAAAGCCGTTGAAAACAGAAAGTTTTCGCTTCTTCCTGAATGGCTCGGAAATGCGGCTGATGAAGCATATGAAATATTGGCGCATACAGGCGACGCACGAATGTGCGACGCAATAATCGACAGAGCGGTTATGGAAAAAATGCTTGCCGATTCCGAAAAGTCAGGTTCGGAATTTTTAAGCAGCTATTTTAAAACACTTGTATTTTACAATAATTTAAAAATTGCAATACGCAGTTCAAGAACGGGCACAGACAGAGATTATCTGCTTAAAGCTCTGTGTGATGTTGAAAACTTCAGAAAAACGTCGGTAATAAATTCAGCTCTCAAAGGCTGCGACGCTTTGATTGATGAGATTTCAAAATACAGCGAATACGACTGCAAAACCGCAATTGACGAATATAAAAAATCTCCGTCTGCGTTTGAAAGATTTGTTGACAACAAACTGATAGGAATGGCGGTTGAAATCTGCAAACGCGCAAGCGAAGGCGCAGAACCGATAATCGGATATTATCTTGGCTGTGAAGCGGAAAAGAAGGTAATCCACATAATTGCAAGCGGCATCAGGACTAACTCCGATACGGAAATAATCAGGGAAAGGCTGCGTGAGATATATGGCTAAAAACATTGCAGTGATAGGAGATTCCGAAAGCATCAAGGGATTTTGCGCAATCGGACTTGACATATTTCCCTGTACCGATTCTGACAAGGCACAGCATTTACTGCGCAGACTTGCAGACAGCGACAATTACGCTGTAATTTATCTTACTGAAGAATTGTTTGAATTAGTTGAAAAAGAACGCAAACGCTATGAAGAAAAGCTGACTCCTGCCATAATTCCGATCCCCGGCGTAAAGGGAAATTCCGGAATAGGCACAAAACGTCTGTCATCATTTGTTGAACAGGCGGTCGGTTCCGATATAATCTTCAACGATTGAGGTGTATAATTTGAAATCAGGAATAATTACAAAAGTTGCAGGTCCTCTGGTAATTGCAGACGGAATGCGTGACGCAAATATGTTTGACGTTGTTCGTGTAAGCAAACAGCGTCTTATCGGTGAAATAATAGAAATGCACGACGACCGTGCTTCAATTCAGGTATATGAGGAAACTTCGGGACTCGGACCGGGCGAAGAGGTTGAATCTACGGGTGCTCCGCTTTCGGTAGAGCTTGGTCCCGGTCTTATCGGCTCGATATATGACGGTATTCAGCGCCCTCTGAATGAAATTATGAAGGTTGCGGGCACAAATCTTAAACGAGGCGTTGACGTACCTTCTCTTAATCACGAAAAGAAATGGAATTTTACTCCTGTTGTTAAAGCAGGAGATAAGGTCGTTTCGGGAGATGTACTCGGAACGGTTCAGGAAACGAACGCCGTTCTTCATAAAATTCTCGTGCCAAATAAAATAAACGGAACTGTAGAAAAAATAGCTGAAGGCGATTTTACAATTGATGAAGTAGTCGCTGTAATAAAAAGCGATAAGGGCAGTGAACAGATTAAAATGTTCACAACTTGGCCTGTTCGTGTAGGACGTCCGTACAAGAGAAAGCTTTCTCCCGATATTCTTCTCACTACGGGTCAGCGACCCATTGATACTCTGTTTCCGCTTGCTAAAGGCGGAGTTGCGGCAGTTCCGGGCCCGTTCGGTTCGGGCAAGACCGTTGTGCAGCACCAGCTTGCAAAATGGGCTGCCGCCGATATTATTGTTTATATCGGCTGCGGCGAACGCGGAAACGAAATGACCGATGTTTTAAATGAATTTCCCGAGCTTAAAGACCCTCGCACAGGCAACTCGCTTATGGAACGTACCGTGCTTATCGCAAACACATCAGATATGCCTGTTGCGGCGCGTGAAGCCTCAATTTATACAGGTATTACAATCGCCGAATATTTCCGTGATATGGGCTATACCGTTGCTCTTATGGCTGACTCAACCTCACGCTGGGCAGAGGCTCTGCGTGAAATGTCAGGACGACTTGAAGAAATGCCCGGCGAAGAGGGTTATCCTGCATATCTCGGAAGCCGTCTTGCTCAGTTCTATGAGCGTGCAGGCCGAGTAATAGTAAACGGAAGCGAGGACACCGAAGGTGCGCTGTCGGTAATCGGCGCGGTTTCACCTCCGGGCGGTGATATTTCCGAGCCTGTTTCGCAGGCTACGCTCAGAATTGTTAAGGTATTCTGGGGACTTGACGCAAATCTTGCATACAAACGTCACTTTCCTGCAATTAACTGGCTGACAAGTTATTCGCTTTATACAGACCAGCTTAAAGATTGGTTTGCCGAAAATGCCGCTCCCGACTTTATGGAGCTCAGAGGCAGACTTATGTCACTTTTGCAGGATGAATCGGAATTACAGGAAATAGTAAACCTTGTAGGTATGGACGCACTTTCCGCTCCCGACAGACTAAAGCTTGAGACCTCGCGCTCAATTCGTGAGGACTATCTGCACCAGAATGCGTTTGACCCGACCGACACATACACCTCGCTGAAAAAACAGGTGCTTATGATGCGCTCAATTTTAAGTTATTATGACAAGGCGTCAGATGCGCTTGAAAAGGGTGCAGACATAGAAATGCTTGTAAATATTCCCGTGCGTGAACGCATCGGCCGTTTTAAATACGAACAGGAAGATAAGATAAATGCCGAGTTTGAGTCAATAGAGGCTCAGCTTGACAGTGAAATTAATGACGTGCTGAAAAGGAGTGATGACTGATGCCAAAGGAATACCGCACCATAAAAGAGGTTGCCGGCCCTCTGATGATGATAAGCGACGTTGAAGGCGTAACGTATGACGAGCTTGGTGAAATTGAGCTTCCCAACGGAGAAACACGCCGTTGCAGAGTTCTTGAAGTAAACGGAAGCAACGCGCTTGTTCAGCTTTTTGAATCTTCGGCAGGCATTAACCTTGCAGGCTCAAAAGTGCGTTTTCTCGGCAGGTCAATGGAGCTTCCCGTATCGCCCGATATGCTCTCGCGAGTATTTGACGGTCTTGGCAATCCCATTGACGACGGTCCTGCGCTGATTCCCGAAAAGCGTCTTGACATCAACGGAACTCCTATGAATCCGGCGGCAAGAAACTACCCGCAGGAATTTATTCAGACGGGTATTTCAGCTATTGACGGACTTAATACACTTGTAAGAGGACAGAAATTGCCGATTTTCTCGGCTTCAGGACTGCCGCACGCTCAGCTTGCGGCACAGATTGCACGTCAGGCAGCAGTAAGAGGCAAAAACGAGCAGTTTGCCGTTGTTTTTGCGGCTATGGGTATTACATTTGAGGAATCAGACTATTTTGTGCAGTCCTTTAAGGAAACAGGCGCAATCGACAGAACGGTTATGTTTGTAAATCTTGCAAACGACCCTGCAATTGAGCGTATTGCAACACCGAAAATGGCTCTTACCGCAGCGGAATATCTTGCATTTGACTTGGGAATGCACGTCCTTGTAATTATGACTGACATTACAAACTATGCCGACGCTTTGCGTGAGGTTTCCGCCGCAAGAAAAGAGGTACCTGGACGAAGAGGTTATCCGGGCTATATGTACACGGATCTTGCAACTTTGTATGAACGTGCAGGACGTTTGAAGGGAAAGGAAGGCTCAATTACGCTGATTCCAATCCTCACAATGCCCGAAGATGATAAAACACACCCAATTCCCGACCTTACGGGATACATCACGGAAGGTCAGATTATTCTGTCACGTGAGCTTTACCGCAAGGGAGTAACTCCGCCTATTGACGTTCTTCCGTCGCTTTCCCGACTGAAAGACAAGGGTATCGGTCCTGACCGTACACGTAAAGACCATGCGGCTACAATGAACCAGCTGTTTGCTGCATATGCGCGTGGCAAGGACGCAAGAGAACTTATGGTAATTCTCGGCGAGGCGGCGCTCACCGATATGGATAAGAAATACGCAGAATTTGCAGAAGCATTTGAAAACGAGTATGTTTCGCAGGGATATGACGCCAACCGTTCAATTGAAGAAACGCTTGATATCGGTTGGAAGCTGCTCCATATTCTTCCGAGAAGCGAGCTTAAACGTATTAAGGACGATATGCTTGATGAATTCTACGGCGAATAATAACTGCATTGAAGGTGCTGATTTATGGCAATTATGAATGTAAATCCCACACGAATGCAGTTGTCAAAGCTGAAAAAACAGCTTACAACCGCCGTGCGCGGACATAAAATGTTAAAGGACAAACGCGACGAGCTTATGCGCCGTTTTCTTGACCTTGTAAAAGAAACAAGAGAGCTTAGAGATAAGGTGGAAAAGGAGCTGTCTGCTTGTAACGCTCATTTTGTAAACGCAAGTGCGGTTATGTCTGCCGAGGCACTCGACGCGTCGCTTATGTCGCCCAAACAGCAGGTGAGTCTCGAAGTTTCCTCACGCAACGTAATGAGTGTAGATATTCCCGAATTTTCTGCGGTAACACGCACAAGCGACAGCGGTGATATTTTTCCGTATGGCTTTGCGTTTACTTCGTTTGAGCTTGATGACGCGGTAATGTCGCTGAACGAGCTTTTGCCCGATATGATACATCTTGCACAAATTGAAAAAAGCTGTGAGATGATGTCGGCAGAAATTGAAAAGACCCGCAGAAGAGTAAATTCACTTGAACACGTTATGATACCTCGTTATCAGGAAACTATCAAGTACATTTCAATGAAGCTTGAGGAAAATGACCGCAGCAGCCGTACAAGGCTGATGAAGGTTAAAGATATGCTGCTTGACAAGGCTCATAATTATTCTCAGCGACCTGCTGAATAACAGAAAATATAAAATTATCCCCTGCACTTTTTAGAGTGCAGGGGATTTTTGCGATGCTGAGTCAGACAACAACAATAAATCTTAAATATACCCGTTTTATTAATGAACTGTTATTATACAGCTCATTTTTTGCATTATTGGCGTAATTGAGCAATGTTTCAAGCTCTTTTTTATCAATAGAATGGTTGCTGAATTTTGCTTTGAGCGCCGTTTCTACTACTTCATTAGGTATGGGGTTGTTTGAAAATCTCATTATTTTCTGAATATACCTGTAAATATACTGCGCGCGCCTGTTGTTTCTGCCTTTTTTAAATTGACTTGCGCGGGTTCTCAATATAATAATTCTTCTTATTATGATTATCAGTAATATCGCAAGTACAATTCCAGCTGAAATTAAAATTGCAGTCAGCGTACCGTAATCGAATGTATTTATATTGATGTTTTCATTTTTGTCAATCTGAACAGCCTCAGTACTGTTCTGCGAAAAATCAGGTGCATTGGTAGTTTGCTCTGTAACCGACTGAGCAGCAGCCGGCTGTTGCGTTGTTTGTTCTGCTTGGGCATCTGTCGGTGCGTTATTGTGTTCCCAAGGTCTGAATGAAGAAGGTGTTGCCTCCAGTGGGATCCATCCTGCCGTACTGTCATAGTATTCAGCCCAAGCGTGAGCATTATCGGAAGTAACGGTTGTCCATCTGCCGGATTCTGCATTTACATAGTAGCCTGTTACATATCTTGCAGGGATCCCAAGCGCCCTCAGCATAACTGCGGCGGCTGTAGCATAATGAACGCAGTATCCTGACTCTGCTTCTTCAAGAAACCACACGGGAAAATCCTTTCCGTCGGGCATTTTAGGCGTATTGAGAGAATAATATCCTTTCTTAGATACAAATTCCTTTACTGCATTTGGTATTTCCGACTTTTTAAGCGCTGTAAGACCGTTTCTATCAGCAATTTCACGCATTTTTTGTTTTGTATCATCGGGCAGACCAAGATAGGCTGCCTCGACAAAGTTATTGTATTCCTTTGAAGTTTCGTCGGTAAAATATGCAAGACTTTCAGAATACGGACTGTAATTAATGTCATAGGATAACAACTTGTTGTTGTTTCTGATACATACATCACCCAGCGGTGAAAAATTTTCGGGGATGTCATGCGAAAAATACGGCGAATACATAATATCAAGACTATTTTCGGTTATAATGCCGATTTCTTTATCGTTTGCAATGTGGCATTTCGTCATAGTAAATGGGTTAAAATCTTTAGGGAAAATATTTGACTGCTCGTCAGATAGAATCGACCATTCATTGTTATTGAAGTCTGCATAGGCAAGTCCTTTAAGATGTATAGGACCGTTTGTTTCGGTAAAAATCCTCATTACTTTATCGTTTTTTTGTTTAAGCGGTCCTATTTCAGCAAGGTTTTCTTTTTCGGACAAAGAATTTCCTATTTCATCAAGGGATTTTGAAATATTATTTTTCAGACTGTCATTACTTGTAAAGCCTGTAAGCTCATGCATATAACTGAGCAAATTATCCTGCCATTCATATCTTTCATATCCTTCTACAGGATTTATAAGACATATTACAATGGCTGTAAATATTGTAAGAGATGTGATTATAATTGTAACTATTCCGTTTTGTGACGGATTTTTTCTTCTGAAAAATGCAGTGATATACAGTGAAAACAGTATTGAAACGACTAAAATCAACGGTATAAGTGACGGAAGCGTGTTTACCAGTATAAAGCAGGGAATAATAGGCGCAATACTTATTATAGAAACAGGTAAAAGCCGTCTTGCACGTATTAGCGAAACAGCAATAACTGAACACAAAATAAATGCAATAAATACTAAAAATAAAGTTGCATCATTTGAATTTTCTGTTCCGAGAATAATATAATCGGGAACAGCAAGGTATTTTGAATAATAGGATAAAATTTGGTTTATAAAATAGCCTGTTTGTGAAAGTATGCTTTTAAGTGAAAACAAAACGGTGAAAATAAAAATAATTGATATAACTGCAATACTCAGCAAAAACTTAGTTTTATTTTTGATTAAAGCTGAAATCAAGCTGAATATTGAGGTGAATATCAGAGTTGAAACAATAATAACAATAGTATTTACATTAACCTGAAAAGCTGTAATATTACACCATAAAACTCCGAGTACAAGCATTACGGTAAGAAAGAAATCCACAAAAAAGGAAGCCTTGTTTTTCACGCTTCATTCACCCCCTCGCAATCGGCAAAAATAGAATAAAGCAATGTATTTGCACGGTCAATTGCACACAGATTGTAAGGTGTATTTGTGTAAAGCGATTTAAAGTACATTTTAAGCTCGCTGTCACTGCCGACAGAGGAAACCGAACCGTCTATATCTGATAAAATATAGCATAAAGAACCGTTTTTGTTAAAATACCTGCATACATACATCAGTCGTGCGAGTATATAGTCATTGTCGCTGCTGTTTGAATTAAGTGCAATTTTAACGGCAAATTGTTTATATACAGGCTGGCTCGGTTCGCGCACAATGAGGTCGTCATATTTTGACGAAAGCTTCCAGTGTATATTTTTCAGACTGTCACCGCTTTGATATTGTCTTAGTTCGTAAAAATCTGAAAAACCGCCGCCGCTTTTCGGTTTATAACCCTTAATCGCAATTTTATCGCAGTCAGGAAGCAGTGCAGGCTTCTGAGATTTCGGCATAATAATGCAATTAAAGTTGCAGTTGATTTTGACGGGAATAAAAAATATGCCCGTAAAGTCATATACCTTGCAGTATTTTGCACTCATTTCAACAATTCCGCAGTGAGAGGACAGCTTGTTGAATTTTTTATAAACGGGTTTAATTAGCTTACCGCCGTAAGTAATTTTGATTTTATCGTACTGGTTTGCAAATCTATTTTCAGATTTAAGATTAATTTTCAGCAAAGGGCAAAAAGAAGTTCTGCGTTTTTTTGCGGTAACGCCGATATAAAATTCATCATTAATATTTAGGCTTTTATTAGAAAAAACAATGAAACTGTTTACCGCGCTTGAAATCATAAACGGCAGGCTAACAGCAAGAGAAAGAAAAGGAACACATATTGTCAGGACAAGCAAAAACCATGAAAACCAAGCGTAATAGAAAATATTGAACGCAAAAGCACCTGTTAAAATTCCCAAATAAACAAGAATATTTTTTATCATCTGTTAAATCCTCGGAGGTTTTACCCTTGAAAGAATATCTTTTAGCACCTGTTCCGTACTCAGATGCCTTGAAGTTGCTTCTGGGCTTAGAATAATGCGGTGGCTGATTGTATTTAAGAATATATTGTGAACATCTCTCGGAATTACATAATCTCTGTTTTCTGCAAACGCAACAGCCTTTGCCATATCGGTAAGGGAAAGCGTAGCTCTCGGACTTGCGCCTCTGCTTATGAGATTATTGTTTCTTGTCGCCGATACAAGAGAAACAATATAACTTGCCATATCTTTTTTGACAAATACATCCTTTACATTTTGCTGCATTTCCAAAAGCTGTTCTTTTGTAACAACAGTTTCTATGCTGTCAATAGGATTTATACTGCTTCTGTTTAAAAGCATTTTACATTCAGCTTCGCTGTCAGGATATCCCATAGAAATTCTTACCATAAAACGGTCCGTCTGCGAATCGGGAAGAAGCTGTGTGCCCGAGGCGCCAACAGGATTTTGTGTGGCTATAACGCAAAAAGGATTTTCAAGAGGATAAGATTTGCCCTCAACCGTAACCTGATGTTCCTCCATTGCTTCAAGCAGAGCCGCCTGAGTGCGGCTTGATGTTCGGTTAAGCTCGTCCGCAAGAAAAAGATTGCAGAAAATCGCGCCCCTGTTAAAAATAATTGTGTTGGTATCTTTATTGTAAACCGCAAATCCCGTAATATCTGACGGCAGAGTATCGGGAGTAAACTGTACTCGTCCGTATTTAAGTCCCAGAGCCTTTGAAAAGGCGACCGCCATTGTAGTTTTTCCTACGCCGGGAATATCCTCAATCAAAATATTTCCATTGGCAAGAATTGCAAGCAATGTCGTTACAATCGCCCTGTCTTTACCGTTTATTGCTTTTTTTACTTCATTTGTTATCTTTTGAAAAGTGTTCATTATTTCACCTGAGTTTTCTTTTCTATAATTATTCTTTTATATGAGTTTATTGCTGAGAAATGCTGAAACGCATCAAAATACTTTTACATTTTGCATATATATGTATTAATAATTATATTTCATAATCCGTCGTATTGCAACAATAAAAGGAAATAAAACTGCGGTTTTCTTTATAGTTTTTTAATAGTTTTCTCAATATGTAGAGATATAATCACATTTTGCTTTTTCGATGATTATAAATCAATTTTTAGAATGAAAAAGGGCGGATAAAACCGCCCTGAAAAAATTATACTATAATAAATTATTCAATTCCCAATTTCCTTTTTCTGTTTGCTGTATTCGTTGTAGAGTATATCACAGACAGACATTTTTCTTATAATATTTTTTACCGTAATATCAAGTCCCGTGTTTTCACTGTAATCGGCAGGATAGATAAAATCGACCCTGTCTTTTCTCAGCAAATCTTCAACTTTGCTGTCCCTTTTCTGATAAACAGCTATTGAATATCCTCCGTATGACTTCATCATCTTCATACACGGTACATCGGAAAGTCCGTCGCCTATATAAATCATATTGCTGAACGGAACGCGTTTACTGTCGTCAGGCATTGAACGGTTAAGGTCATTGTCGTTGGAAATATCAAGCACGCCTTTATTAATTCTGTAAACAAACTGAGTTTTATTAGTATAGTTTACATCAGTTTTCGGCCAGATGCCGTTTCCGTTTTCATCATAAAGAAACTCACAGGCAAAAATACTTTTAAAATATTTGCTTATCTTCGTGCCTTCAATAATCTCTTTCATACCTGAGGAAATAACATAATGCTCAATCTGCATATCGTGTGACCTGCCAAATGCCGTAATACGCTCAAACCAGCCTTCAACGCCTTTGAACAGTTCTACGTTTTTGCCCATATCAACAAGGTTTTTGCGCAAAATCGGAATGTTTTTATCCTTTGAGATTTTCACCATTGCATACATATAGGCAAGAACAGAATCCATATGCTCTTTATCGCCGAGTGAATTAGCAAACTGCCAGAACTCGCTTTCAGTCAGTCCGAGACTCGGAATAAAGCTATAGTCCTGCATATCTTTTGTGCAAAGAGTTTTGTCAAAGTCATACATTATGGCAACAATGGGATAATTGCTCATACAATACTCCTAAAATATTATTCGGCTGATGCCGATGATGTGTTCTGAGTGCTGTCAGAAGCAGAATATGATGTAATCTCTATTGAATTAATAACAATGTTTTCCACTGGTTTGTTGTCGTCATCAACCTTTACCGCCGCAATTTTATCGACAACATCCATTCCGTCAATTACCTGTGCAAATACTGTGTGACCTCTGTCAACAGCGTTGTATGCGCCGTCAAGATAAGCATTTCCTCCGTATGTTTCATAGAGCTTTTGAACCTCTTGCGGTACAATGTCCGTATCATAACAGTTATTGCCGTTTTGCTGAATGAATGCAGAAAGCAAATTTGAATCCTTGTAATTGGCAAGCTGTGTTTTTACGTTTTTCCACATATTTTCAAGATTTTTCCAGCCTCCGCTTTTTTTGTAGGCTTCAGCATTAGTCTGATTAATAAAAAACTGGCTTCCGTTTGAGTCTGCCTCATTATTGGCCATGGAAACTGCGCCTCTGATATTAAACAGCTTGTCGCAGAATTCATCCTCAAATTCCGAGCCGTATGAACTTGTTCCGTTGGGGCTGTTTTCATCTGTTCCGCAGTGTCCGCCCTGAATAATGAAATCTTTAATTACTCGGTGAAAGGTAGTGTTGTCATATTTTCCGTCTTTTGCAAGATTTATGAAATTTGTGACAGACTTTGGAGCCTGTTCGGGGAAAAATCGCAGGGATATATCTCCCTTTGAAGTGTGAATAATGGCAATGGTGTCGCCTTCACCCGGCATTTCAAGCTGGAATCCAACTTCATTTTCGGTATCATGCAAAATATTGGGTTCAATTCCGAGTGATTCAGCGTCAATTCCCAGACTATTAAGTGCGTCCACAGCAGAGGCTTCGTCAGCAGTGCTGACAGGTAAGACGGCCGTTGTGCTGACCTCGTCCGGAGTAGTTGACTGAGTTTTTTCGTTTTCACATCCCGAAAACGAAATGGCAGAAACAACGCAAAGAAGTGCGCTGAGGACAATACATAATGCTTTTCTGAATTTTTTAGAATTCATAATAAATTTCCTTTCGGATTGTATTCTAAAACATACATATATATAATACCATAAACACAGTAAAATTGCAAGTTATGGTATTTTTTGCAAGTTGATGCGAAGATTTATGTTTCGCCACACTTCTCAATAAATTTAATGAAATGGAATATGTCGCACAAATTTTTCATATGTTTATCTGTAACCAATTATTACTTAATACAACGGAGGTTTTAAAATGTCAGAATATCTGCCCGAAGGAAAACTTATTTCGACTCAGGAGAATATAAATACATTGTGTTCACAACAGCTTTTGAATGAAGCCAAAAGGAGTGAAAAGATACTTGAAGCCAGAGCGTGCATATGTGATTCTCAGCATAATCTTGTAGTAGACCTCGGTGTAATGAAAGGAATAATTCCACGAGAAGAAGGCGCTCTGGGAATAAAAGAGGGAACAGTCAGGGATATAGCTGTAATTTCAAGGGTCAACAGACCTGTGAGTTTTATTATAACTGATTTCAGGACAGATGAAAGCGGAACGCAGTATGCTGTTTTGTCACGTGAAAAAGCACAGAAAAAATGTATTGATAATTTTATTTCTAATTTAGTGTGCGGAGATGTGGTAAATGCACGCATAACGCATCTTGAAAATTTCGGCGCGTTTGCCGACATAGGCTGCGGAATAGTCGCGCTTATGCCGATTGACACGATTTCTGTATCGAGAATTGAACATCCGCGCGAACGCTTTACCGTAGGAATGGATATTAAAGCAGTCATAAAATCAATTGAAAACGGCAGAATCAGTCTAAGCCACAAAGAGCTTCTGGGAACATGGGAACAGAACGCAATGAATTTTTCTTCGGGTGAAACAGTTGCAGGAATTGTAAGAAGCGTAGAAAATTACGGCGCATTTGTTGAGCTTGCGCCTAATCTTGCAGGGCTTGCCGAA
Source organism: uncultured Clostridia bacterium (assembly GCA_947624865.1). Lineage (GTDB taxonomy): Bacteria > Bacillota > Clostridia > Oscillospirales > Acutalibacteraceae > Ruminococcoides. The sequence continues at coordinate 16,760 of CANQMH010000031.1, forward strand.
AGCAAAGAGGGGGTAAAGGCAGGACAGCAGGCAAGCGTTTACATAAAAAGCATAATTCCCGAGAAAATGAAAATCAAGCTTATAATAATAGATACGTTTGACTATAAATACAATCCGCAAAAACCTAAGTATTTTTGTGATGACGAGCATATAGACAAATTTTTGTATTCCCCTGAAAACTGCTCAAAAAGAGTGGAAACAGTATTCAGCTGATTAGGTTGACATAAAATAGCTCCGATGTTATCATAATATAAAGTATTTGCTGAATAAACGGCGACGCTCAGATGTCGTTTATTCAGCTATCGTAATGGATCATGGTTTCGGAGTGATAAAATGCAGATTTCAGATATTATTACAATTGCCGTTTGCGTTCTTACTCTTTTATTTTGTATAATTATTCTTGTTATACTTCTAAAAAAGAATAATAACAATGCTAAAGATGGAGTAATTGATGCAGTAAGAACAGAAATAGTTCAGCAGCAAAGCTCACTTCGCCAGGAGCTTTCATCTCAGACGCAGCTTTCAGTAAAAACTATGGGAGATATGATTGTGGAAAACCAGCGCAGTTTTTCGCAGCATCAGACCGAAAAAATGTCACAGCTTGAAGAACGTCTGAAAACTTTTTCGCTTGAAAATGAACAAAAGCTTGAAAACATCAGGCAATCGGTTGAAAAACGACTTGAATATCTGCAAAAGGATAATAACCGCCAGCTTGAGGAAATGCGAAAAACCGTTGACGAAAAGCTTCAGAAAACTCTTGAAGAGAAGATGAATAAATCGTTTTCGCTTGTAAACGAAAGGCTTGAACAGGTTTACAAGGGACTCGGCGATATGCAGAATCTTGCAGTAGGCGTAGGCGATTTGAAAAAAGTATTGTCCAATGTAAAAACAAGGGGCATACTCGGAGAAATTCAGCTTGGGGGAATACTTTCAGAGATACTTTCTCCCGAACAGTATGAAGAAAACGTAGCAACAAAAAAAGGCTCAAAAAATGTTGTTGAGTTTGCAATAAAGCTTCCGTCAGATGACGACGGATTTATTTATCTGCCTATAGATTCTAAGTTCCCCGGCGATACATATTCAGCTTTGCGTGATGCAATAGATGATGGTGACAAGGAAAAGATTGACTCGGCTGCAAAACTGCTTATATCCACAATCAAAAACGAGGCAAAAGATATACGTGATAAATATATCGATCCGCCAAATACCACGGAATTTGCAATTATGTTTTTGCCGTTTGAGGGCCTTTACAGCGAGGTCGTAAACAGAGGTCTTGTTGAGGTTTTACAGCGTGACTATAAGGTGAATATTGCAGGTCCAAGCACAATGGCGGCGCTTCTCAATTCCCTTCAGATGGGATTCAAGACTCTTGCCGTACAAAAGCGAAGTGCAGAGGTATGGGAGGTCTTAGGAGGCGTAAAGCAGGAATTTGACAAATTTAACGATGTGCTTGTACTTACGCAGCAGCGGCTTGACCAAGCTAACAAGGAGCTTGACAAGCTTGTCGGAGTTCGTACACGTCAAATTCAGAGAAAGCTGAAAAATGTTCAATCGCCGACAAAAGCGTTTGAAGAACCGTCAGATTTTGAAGAATAGTTTTAAAATATATTCATCATTAATAATGATTTTACAATAATATTTACAAAAAACATTTTTGCTGTTGACATTATGCTTTTAAGGTGTATAATAAAGTTGTAAATGAAAGTTTTATTTAATTAAAATTCATTTTTAATAAATAATTACGCAAAATTTTCTAAACACCTGATATTTATGCAAGAATTAAATAAGGATATTGCAAAAGTGTAAAGGGGCACAAATATTTTTATTTGTGCCTTTTTTATATTTTTTTAAAATGCTTTATGCATTTTAAGTAACATGGGGTGGTTTTATGAAGAAGTCAAAAAAACTGTCAAAAAGAATTGTTTCGATTGCCATTGCATCAACAATTATTGTGACAGCATCGGTTACTGCATTTGCAACCGAGTACACAAGAGAAGGAAGAATAACACAGCCCAGAGTATCGCACAAATTTGAAAAGGACGAGCTTGGTGTTGTAAACTTCAAATCAACTTGGGGCAACAAAGAAGCAAACGTAAGTTCAATGCTTAAATATGTGGACGAAGCACACGAAAAGGGCGTAAAAATATTGCTGTTCCCGGAGATGTGCGTAACCGGCTATGTATCTTCAAGCAATCCTGAGTCGCTGGCTTATCAGACTGCCGTAAATCTTGCAGAAACAACTGACGGACCGACAGCGACAAAGTTTGCTGAAGTTTCTGATACGTACGATATGTGGATTATTTACGGTGCAACAGAAACAATACCCGACGACAGCGAGCATGCTTATAATTCGGCGTTTATCTGTTCACCGGACGGAGAAATCACAACCTATCAGAAAATCAGTCCTGTTGAGGGTTCATGGTGTACTCCCGGTGAAACACCCGTACTTGTTGATGCAGGCGAATACGGATTACTGGGTGTAAGCATATGCTATGATACATATGCAATGCCTGAAATCGGAAGATATTACGCTGCAAAAGGATGCAATATTTTGCTTAATCCCACAGCAACCTCCAGAAGCTACACCGATACCGACGGTGACGGCGTAAAGAATGACGAGGGCTGGGAATGGTACTACAAAAACAGAATTGAAAGTAATACAAGCCGTGACGGCTATACATTGCTCAGTTCAAACCTTGTAGGGGCAGACGGACCGGCAAATTCGAATGGAAGTCAGGCATATGATTTTCCGGGAGGTTCGGTAATCCTAAATAACGGAACGGTATATTATGCCGGCACAACTGACGAAACAGTTATTTCAAATACCGAAGCAGACATAATAACAGGTCAGGAGGGACTTCTTACAAATAAAGCTCCTCTTACGGCAAGCACAGGCTCAACCTGCAGAAATCAGGATTTCAGACCTGAAGATTACGCGTTGTTGTATGATGAGCTTGCTGATAAACAGGACGCAGGGGAAAGTCTTTCCTACAGGAACAACATTACAGACGGACCGACAGCGGCAGTTGTAAATATGTCCGCTGTATGGGGCGATAAAGAGGCCAATATTGAGGTTATGGAAAAGTACATTGCAGAAGCTGGAGAAAAGGGAGTAGATATCCTTGTATTCCCAGAAACTGTTCTTACAGGATATGAATGGAAAGCCCCAAAAGACGATCCGTATTACCAAGAAACAGGTGTTGCAATGCAGGTAGCGCTTGCAGAAACGGTTCCCGGTCCAACAACAAATTATTTTTCAGAGTACGCAAAGAAGTACGGAATGTATATTATATTCGGCATGACAGAAAAAGAGGATGAACCGATTTATGATATGACAGACGGCGGAATTGAAAAGGTTTATAACTCAGCAGCGATTTTGTATCCTGACGGCAAGATTGATTCATATCAGAAAATGCACCGTGCAGACTATGAGTCAATGTGGTCTGTATGCGGCGACACACCTTATATGTTAGACACAGAGTGGGGGAAAATAGGTGTTGACATCTGCCGTGACGGTCATTTTTATCCTGAGCTTGGCAGATACTATGCAGCAATGGGTTGTTCAATTCTTATTCATCCTACAGCAACGACCGGCGACCCATGGTACAGAGAAACAAGAATAGGATCATATACAGACCGTGACGGAATGGCTGCAATTACCTGTAACCTCTTAGGTCCCGACGGTACATATGACGAAGAAACTGACAGTTGGTCAGGCGGCGTATTCGCATCAACAAGTTTGATTATAACAAAATATCACGATGAAAACGGCAGAACCTCGTTTGACCCGAAAACAGGCTATGCAATTGACCTCAACGGCACAGGTTCGGCGTCAGAGGGATTTGCCGAGCGCAAAACAAGTCCTGAAGGTCTTGAAATTGCAAAAATGAATTTAAGCGGATGCGGATTCAGCCTTACAAACTTCCAGGCAAGACTGCTGTCAAAGATGTACGATGAACTTGCTGTTATTTACCGAGAAGGATACACATCAATCTATGGCAGAATGGGTGACGCTGACGGAGATACTGACATTGATATTATGGATGCAACCTATATTCAGAAAGCAGGATTGAATATGGTTGAACAAAATCCTCAGTGTGATGTAAACGGTGACGGCAGAGTATCAATTCTTGACGTAACATTGCTCCAGAGATATCTTGCAGGATATAACGTAACACTCTGATAACAGCTTATTTTAAATATAACCTCCGAAACAGACTGCAAATAGCAGTCTGTTTTACTTTATAAAATTATACTGTCGTAAATGTGGTTTCTCTTGACTAACCTGCATACACTAATATAAAATCATTTATATTAACCAATTATATTATAAGCGGTGTTGCTATTGACAAAACTACTTACAAGGCTGTTTGTAAAAAACAGCGACAACGTAAACGATCCCGACGTGCGTACTGCATATGGTAATATGTCGGGAATAGTAGGCATTTTTCTTAATATGTGTTTGTTTTTGGCTAAGCTCACAGCAGGCGTATTGTCAGCGTCAATTTCAGTTACCGCAGATGCTTTCAATAATTTATCCGATGCAGGCAGCTCTGTAGTTACATTTCTGGGATTTAAACTTGCAAACCGCCCTGCTGATAAAGAGCATCCTTTCGGACACGGCAGATATGAATATGTTGCCGGTATGGGAATATCTGTAGTCATTCTTCTCGTGGGAATTGAACTTATGAAAAGCTCTGCTGAAAAAATATTTAATCCCGATAACAGTTCGAATATAACGGTTTTATCAATATGTATTCTTGCAGTATCGGTAGGTATAAAACTGTGGATGTTCTTTTTTAATAAAATTCTTTCAAAGAAAATAAGCTCAGCCGCATTAAAGGCAACCTCACTTGATTCGCTTACAGACTGCGCGGCTACTTCAATAGTGCTTGTCGGTCTTTTAATTTCAAATTTAACCGGGTTTAATATTGACGGCTATCTCGGCACATTGGTGGCTATATTTATTTTATTTACCGGGGTAAGCACATTTCGAGAAAGCCTTTCACCTCTGCTCGGCAATCCTCCTGCTCCCGAATTTGTCAGAAACATTAAAGATACAGTTTTGCAGGAGAAAATGATAGTCGGAGTACATGATTTAATCGTTCATGACTACGGCCCCGGAAGATGTATAATCTCTCTCCATGCTGAAATTCCCGACAATGAGGATTTTCTCAGGGCGCACGATACAATTGATATTGTTGAAAAGACGCTTGAACGAAAATTTAACTGTATGGCTACGATTCATATGGATCCGATTGCTACAGACGATGAATACACTTTGAATTTGAAAGAAGAAATACAGAATATACTCTGTGGCATTAGTCAGGAATTTTCAATTCACGATTTCAGAATAGTTCAGGGAGAAACGCACACAAATGTTATATTTGATTTGGCTGTACCGTATAATTGTAAAATGAGTGAAGATGAAATACGCAGTCTTGCAAAAGATAATATACGTAAAATAGATTCGAAGCTGGTACCTGTGATTCAGGTTGAAAGGACTTTTATTGAACAGGAATAGTTTTCTGTTCAGTGAATAAAAATATTTGATAAATAATATGGCGTAAAAAACAAAAAAAGCAGAGTGTTATCTGAATGATAACACTCTGCTTTAATAATTTATAGCTTGCTGTCAGTGATTGGTAATATAATATGACGCAATATTTTTGAGCTTATGTTTTGCTGCATTAATATGGCGTGAAACTGTAGAAGCATTTAGACCAAGCTCGGCAGCAATATCCTTTTGTTTTTTTCTGTTAAGATAATGTTCTACAATACAAATACGCTGCATTTCGGTTAGTTCTTCGGTAATTGCTTTTGATAAAATTTGTTTCATTTGCCGTCTGCTTTCATTGTTTGTGTTGCCTGACGACAGATACTTTGAATATAATATTTTATCAACATTCCTGTCGTTAAAGTGTGACAATTGTGTTCTCATTATGCAACTCCTTCGTGTCTTAGCATAAGGTGATTTGCAATATTAATGCATTCTTTATAATACATTCTGTATTTTGTCAGTTTTAAATCAATTGCTTTCTTTTCGGAAACAGGAGCAATTTTACGCCTTGTTTTAAGCTTGTCTATTACACAGGCAATTTCCTTTGCCGTATTGCTGTATTCATTTGACCATTCAAAATAATTCATTATCTTTTCCTTCCTTTGACAGTTTCATTCTTCTACCTAAGAGTCGGAGCGGGGCTTACTTCGCCTCTTAATATAATTATATTTGATTTTTTGGTGAAAATCAAGAACTTTTCGAACAAAAGTTCTAAAAAAATTCAAATTCCATGCCAAAGTCCCATTGTCAGGACAATGAAACGAAAAATGAAACGAAATATAAAGTTTTACAAAATAGTGTAGAATAATGTCAAAGCTTTTCAAAGATGCACACAACTTAATATTATTAAGAGAATTGCTCAAAGACAAAATAAACTATATAAATAACATAAAATTATAAAATAGAGAAATACAGTTCAAAAAATTTTTTGTATTATTTGTCCAGTCAGTTTTTTATAATATGGAATAATAAATGAATGCAAACAATTATGCAAAAAATATTGCACAAACAAACTAAGCAATTATTGTGCAACTTGTCATTCGAACTGTAAAAAAGGTCAAAACTGCCATTTTAACCTTGAAATTCAGGCTTTTTAATAGTATAATAATTGAAAATGAATTGGTTCATATATTGAAACATTCATTTTCATAAAACACACAATCGCAAAACAGACCGTCGAAAGACGGTCTGTTTTGTTTTGCTTTTCTGCAATATTCCAAACCCTTTTTAAGGTTTTGTTCCAATGTGCGTTTAGGTGAAATTTGCAATAAATTTATTTTTAAAGAACAACTTTAGTTTGATAATTATGTAATGGAAAATATTGAATATAATTATTTTTAATGATATACTATAAAAAATAAAAGTAATTATGACGGGAAATAAAATCCGTATGGAGGATAAATTATGAAAATAAAAATAATGTCAGACAGTACCTGCGACCTTTCAAAGGAACTGCTTGATAAATATGATATATCAATTGTTCCGTTATATATATTAATGCGAGATAAAGTAAAAAAAGACGGTGAAGAGGTTGTTCCCGAAGAAATATATGATTACGTAGATGAAAGCGGAAATCTTCCAAAGACCAGCGCTGTCAACATTAATGATTATATCGAGGCATTTAAGTATTGGCGTGAGCAGGGATATGAAATCGTACATTTTTGCATCAGCAGCGAATTTTCAGTAACCTATCAAAATGCCTGTATTGCCGCACAGGAAGCAGGAGGAGTTTACGTAGTTGACTCACGAAATCTTTCAACCGGACAAGGTGTTGTTGTGATGCACGGAGCTGAAATGGCGCAATCAGGCTTCACTGCTGAAGAAATAGTAAAATCCTGTTCTGAGATTATACCAAAGGTAGAGGTAGGATTTGTAATTGACAGCATTGATTATCTTCATAAAGGCGGACGGCATTGTGCGCCGGGCCGGGCGGGGCACCGGCTACGGCAACTACCTGCGCATCCTGCATGCCGACGGGGACGAGACCCTGTA
>CANQMH010000032.1 GCA_947624865.1 uncultured Clostridia bacterium
TAATCAACTCCAATCTATAAAATAAAACAATTCAGACCATATTATGACAAACTATAACCTCAAAAAAAGTAAAAATAGAGCAAATTAATAAAAATGAAGCACAAATTTAGCGAAATATATCATAAAAAATAATATATTCTGCACAGTTATATGGGCATAAAACTGATAAATTCCTGAAAATTAATTAGTTTAATTAAGGAAATTTTGGGTCATTTTTAAATAAAGACATTATTTTTTACATATTTCTTCACCTATACATACAAAAATATAAAAAATTGCATTATAATACGCAACTTTCCTAAAACTTTTTTTCATATTTTTACGCAAAAAAACGAGATGATGTAGCTCATAATTTAGCAGACAGGTTCGACAAATTAAATACCTTATTTGCCAGAGTATCACCGAGCAATTTCCTATACAGAAAAAAGGTCCAGCAAAAGCTGAACCTTTTTCGATAGTCTACGGGGCATCCTCCTTACGGAGAATGCCCCTATATTTATTCATATAAAATTATTCGTAAAGCGGATACTTCTTACAAATTTCCTCAACGCCTGCTCTTACCATTTCCTTGCTGCTTTCATAATCATTAAGCACAAGGGTAATGTACTCGGCAATTTTGTCCATATCTTTCTCATTAAGACCTCTTGTAGTAACAGCCGCAGTTCCTATTCTTACACCGCTTGTTACAAACGGAGAACGAGGTTCTCCCGGAATCGTATTCTTGTTGACGGTTATATAACAGTCATCAAGACGAGCTTCAAGCTCCTTGCCAGTAACATCTGTGTCACGAAGGTCAAGCAGAAGAACGTGATTGTCGGTACCGCCTGATACAAGCTTGTTTCCTCTCTTTAAAAGACCGTCGGCAAGAGCCTTACAGTTTGAGACGATCTTTGCGCCGTATTCTTTAAATTCGGGTTTCAAAGCCTCGCCGAAGCATACAGCCTTTGCAGCAATTGTGTGCATAAGAGGACCGCCCTGAGTACCCGGGAAAATAGCCTTGTCAATCTGCTTAGCAAACTCCTCACGACAGAGAATAAGGCCGCCGCGCGGACCTCTGAGGGTTTTATGAGTTGTTGTAGTAACAAATTCGCAGTATGGCACGGGATTCGGATGAACACCTGCGGCAACAAGACCTGCAATATGCGCCATATCTACCATAAGATATGCTCCTACAGCGTCTGCAATTTCTCTGAGCTTTGCAAAATCAATAATTCTCGGATAAGCTGAAGCTCCTGCAACAATAAGCCTTGGCTTACACTCTTTTGCAATCTCAAGAACCTTGTCATAGTCAATTCTGTGTGTTTCGGGATCCACTCCGTAAGGAACAAAGTTAAAGTATTTACCCGAAATATTTACAGGCGAACCGTGGGTAAGGTGACCTCCCTCGTTTAAGTTCATTCCCATTACCGTATCGCCCGGTTCAAGCATTGCAAAGTAAACTGCCGTGTTAGCCTGTGCGCCCGAATGAGGCTGAACATTTGCGTGTTCTGCACCGAAAAGCTCGCAGGCACGCTGACGTGCAATTTCCTCAACAACGTCAACACACTCACATCCGCCGTAATAACGCTTTCCGGGATAGCCCTCGGCATACTTATTGGTGAGCAGACTTCCCATAGCCGCCATTACCGCAGGAGAAACAATATTTTCACTTGCAATAAGTTCAAGGTTTCTGCGCTGTCTTTTAAGTTCGTCAGTCATAGCCTGTCCTACTGCAGGGTCATAGTTATTAAGATAGTCAAGTGATGCAATATTTGTTTTTTCACTCATGTAAAAAATCCCCTTATTTACTTAATTATTTTTATAATCAGCACGCCGAAGAAACAGTCAAAGCTTTTTCCTTTAATGCGTACAAATCTTCAAGTGTGGAAATTCTTCCCGCTTCGTTTCTTAATGAGGCGGCTCCTCTTATTCCTTTAAAATATCCGACAACTAGCTTTCTCGCCTGAAGAAGAGCCATATGCTCGCCCTTGTAATTTACCATTGCTTCTATATGCTCAATCATTACGTCGAGTTTTTCTTCAAATGTCGGAAAAACAAGCTCAGCTTTTGGATTATCTATATATGTATTAATCTGAGAAAACAGCCACGGATTTCCAAGCGTTGCCCTTCCCACCATAATGAGGTCACATTCGGTCTGTTCAAGAACCTGTTTCGCCTTTTCTGCGGAGTCAATGTCTCCGTTTGCAATTACGGGAATACTTACCGCCCTTTTTACTTTTCTGATAATATCATAATCAACAGGCGGTTTATAGTACTGCATCCGAGTTCTTCCGTGAACGGTAACCGCGCTTGCGCCTGCCTGTTCGCAGATTTTTGCGACCTCAACGGCATTAGCGTTTTCATCATCCCAACCCTTGCGGATTTTTACCGTAACGGGCACATCACAGCTTTTTACTACTGCCCGAACGATCTCGCCGCAAAGCTGCGGATTTCTCATCAATGCGCTGCCGCTGCCGTTTGAACTGATTTTAGGAGCAGGACAGCCCATATTAATGTCAATTATATCGGGATGATTAAGCATTGCGTGCTCTGCCGCCTGAGCCATACACTCGGGGTCATCTCCGAAAATCTGAATTCCGCACGGACGTTCATATTCGGAAATATCCATAAGCTCTTCGCTCTTTTTGCTGTTAAATGACAAAGCCTTTGAGCTTACCATTTCACTGACGCAGTAGCCTGCGCCGAATTTTACGCAAAGTTCACGGTAAGCCCTGTCGCTCACTCCTGCCATAGGCGCAAGCAGAACACGGGAGCGGAGCTTGACATTGCCTATTATAAATTCGCTCATATCCTGTTACGTTTTACCTTTCTTCCGCTTGCTTTTGTACTGACAATAACCGACAGCACAACAATAACGCCTATCGCAACGCAAATCCAAGACACAATTCCTGCGGTGTAATTTGTTGAATACTTCTTCTGACTTACAGTTTTTGCAACTGTTGGAGCAATAAATTCCGCAGTTGTATCCTGCTGTACAGGCTCGACATATTGCGGCATCTGAACAGTTGCCTCAGTTTCTTCCTGAACGGAATCGGTTTCGGGTTCAACATACTCAGTTGTTTCTTCAACATAAGTTTCCTCGGTTTCAGGTTCAACATATGGTTCTGTAACAGGTTCGGTTTCAGGCTCAACATAAGTTTCTGTAACCGGTTCGGTATATACATCCGTTTGAGGGGCAACATACTCGGTTACGTCATCATCGATTCCGTCACCGTCATAGTCAACCGCAAATGCAGTTATACCGCAAAACAAAGCAGTAAATATTACAAGCACAATACAAAGCACTTTTTTTATCATATTTTCGGACTTCATTTGAATACCCCATTATTAATTTTATCGGCGTATATATTTTGATTATATCAAACAGCAAGGCTTATTGCAAGCATTTTATTTCAGGATTATAAGTAGTAATACGCCTGCTGCTCTTTTAATGAGCATTTACATTTGCAATAAATTCATTTTTGTTATGTGTTGCTGTAAAACAATACAATTAAATCCGCAAAGGCATTATTCCTCTGCAGATTTATCAAAACTTATATCTGTTAAGTATACTCTGAAATACAAGCTTGAGCCACATATTAAATTTTAATTATGATTTAAGCGCTTCCAGAATTCCCTTTATGTCGGCATTAATACAAACAGATTGTTTTTCAATTGCCTTGGGGCATATTGCTTCGCCCAGATTTATACAGGCATATATCGCTTTAGGATTGTTTGCCGTCATCTGCCAAAAAGGATATTTTATAATTGCAGGAGTATTTGCTCCTACACCCAGTTCAAGAAATAAAATATGCAAATCCTTGCGACTGCGGATAAAGTTGTCGTAACGGGCTGCTGCGGCATACCAGCCGCTATCCTGCACAAATTTATCGTCACACCGTAAATTCATTGTCATAGGTGCGCCGCAGACAGGACAATACGGAAGAAGCTCCGATGAAATTTTCATATTTTCCTGCTGGGCAACCATTTTGCGGACAGTTTCTTCATTGTCATAAGTCTTATCATGACAGGCTTTGGAGCACTGCCACAATCCGTAATCTCCCTGTGTATAAAACAGACGTTTTTTATCAAACCCTGCCAGTTGAAATTGATGGTCTACATTTGTGGTAATCACAAAATAATCTTTATCTTTTATAAGTGACAGTAAATCAACATAAGGCTTTCCTGCCTCTGTATCATAGCGATTAAAATAAATATGTCTGCTCCACCATGCCCAATATTCTTCGGGTGTGCCGAACGGATAAAATCCGCCCGAATACATATCAGTTATTCCGTACTTTATACGGAAATCAAAAAAGTATTTTTCAAAACGTTCTCCTGAATAGGTAAATCCTGCCGAAGCAGAGAGCCCTGCTCCTGCTCCGATGACAACCGCATCTGCGTTTTCTATTTCATTTTTCAGTTTATCAATCTGCCTTGAGTAATTTTCGGTAAACGGTGTAATCTTTTTGCTTGAAAACATTGAATACCACCTCAATTTCGGTTTTTGTCTTTTTCCTGTATTCTTCTATTGTGTTTATTGCAATTTCTGCTGCCTTTTCATTCGGGAAATGAAACTCTCCCGTGGAAATACAGCAAAAAGCTATGCTTTTTATTTTATTTTTATCTGCCAATTCCATACAGGAATGATAACAGGAAGCAAGCAAATTGCAATCCTTTTCCGACAGTTCACTTGTGATAATCGGTCCAACCGTATGCAGCACATATTTACACGGCAGATTAAAAGCAGGCGTAATTTTTGCTTTTCCTGTTTCTTCTGCGTGACCCTGATCGTCCATAATCCTTGCACATTCAAGCCTTAATTGAACTCCTGCAAAGGTATGAATGGCATTATCTATACAGCCGTGACAAGGGTAAAAACAACCCAGCATCCGACTATTTGCCGCATTGACAACAGCATCAATTTTCAAGGTTGTAATATCGCCTTGCCAAATATAAATGCCCTTTTTTACAGGCTCTAAGTCGTTAAAATCGGTAATGCCTTTTTGCTTTGTTTCTTCAGTCAGATATTCATTCTGGATTTTAACAAATTCACTGTCTATCGGTTTTGGCATACGAACATTAAACAAAGAACGCAGCAATTGTTTTTGCTCGTGAGAATTTGCAGGAATCTCCGTTTCTCTGTATTGTTTATTCTCGCTGAGCAATTTTTCAATTAAATATATTCTTCTTTCTGACTGCGTCATAACATTATTCCTTTCTGATAACAGAATTTTGAGGACAAATTTCAAAGCAGTTGCCGCAATGCAGGCAATTTTCCTGATGTATTTCAAAAGGTATTTTTGTTGTATCGATACAATTCTGCGGGCAGACCGAAATACAATTACAACAACCGATACATTTATCCGTAATGCAGTATTTATCTTGCTTTTTCAAAGGAGCGTTAAATGAAAATACTGCGCGTTCAATCGGTTTTTTAGAAAGGTCAAACCACTCTCCGCTGCCTTTATAAATTTTAAAAACGCTTAATGCCTCACGTGACCTTTCCGTAGGGTAAATTTCATACATATAGGGATTTCGTTCAAAGAGTATCGGCAACATAACAGCGCCAAGTTCCTGTACTTCTCCTCTGACTGAAACTGCAGTACGCGACATAGTATCTTTTCCCTTAATGCCTGTTAAGGCAAGAAATTTACGTTTCTTCAGCCTTTCATAAAAATTTTTGCCCTTCGCAGTAAGAAAATACAAACCGTCGTCATCATAATACATAATGTCAATGGCACTTGTTACGGGCAGGCCGTCATCATCAACAGTAGAAATAATAACCGTGTGAATTTGATTTACAATAAAATCAAAATAATCTGCTAACTGCATAAAAGTATCCCCCACAAATAAACGGAGCTGTCAAAACGACGGCTCCGTTTGGTTTTTAAGAGCTACGTAATTATTCAGCCACAACACTTATCCTTTTTTGAATATGTGCTCCTTTCTCCGCTTCATCAATCATTGCGACCGCATAATCGGCATAGCTGATAACGCTTTCTCCTTTAGAATTTAAAGTGAGTTCTTCGCCGCCGAGAATATATTCGCCTGTTCTCTCGCCCTCTGCCTGAAAATCTCCGGCAGGACTGATATAAGTCCACTTAACATCATCTCTCAGACGAAGCTCACCAAGTGCTTTAGCCATTGCCGCAGCAAGAGGCTTGAAAGCGTCAGGAAAATCAGCACCGTCTGCAACGACTGCTGTATGCTCCTTATTCACATACAAGCTTCCTGCACCGCCTACTACCAGCAGACGGACATCAGTACCGCTTAATATGTCACAAAGTTTTTTGAGCGAAGTACTGTGAAGCGGAAGCGTATCTGCTGTCCAAGCACCAAAAGCGTCTATTACAACATCAAATCCTTTCAAATCTTCAGCCGTAAGGTCAAAAAGATCCTTCTGAATTGATTTTGCAGCGACGGTTGCATTTTCATTTCTTACTACTGCCGTGACGTCAATGCCTCTGCTGACAGCCTCCTTAACAATAAGTCTGCCTGCTTTTCCGTTTGCACATACAACTGCAATTTTCATAATTAATTCCTCCGAAATATTTTATATTATAGTTGTAACATTAATTATTACAACTATAATATAACACGGCATTGTTGTAATGTCAATAGTTACAACTAAAAATTTTTAAATTTTTTAAAATATAAAAAAGCAAGTCATACTCATTGACAACAGATATATGACTTGCTTTATCGGGTGTGTAAGATATTATTCGGATACGCCCTGATTATTTTATTTTTCAATCTAATTAAAATTTTATTTTTTAATAAAACTCTGAGCGTCACGGATTACATCCGCCAAAGTAATTTTTTGCATTTCGTTTTCCATTGCTTTTTGTATTCGGCTAAGTTTATCATCCAAAGCATTATGAATGTTTTTCCCAACGGGGCATTGCATATTAGGATTTTCATGAAAGTGAAACAGTTCTCCGTTGTCAACACATTCGACGGCATTATAAATATCAAGTAAAGTAATCTCATCAAGCGGTTTTGCAATAGCAGCACCGCCGCTTCCTCTTGTAATATTAACAAGTCCTGCCGACTTTAACTGCGACAATAGTCTTCTTATGACAACAGGATTAACATTTACACTGTCGGCTAAGAAATCACTCGTTATTTTATAATCATTTTGAAAAGTATCAATACACGCAAAAATATGTATTGCCATTGTAAATCTGCTTGAAATCTGCATTACAATTTCCCTCTTTTTTAACTTTGGGTATATTATACTTTGTCTTTGTTGTAATGTCAATGATTACATCATAATTTACAAATGTATTATCATTACTTCATTTTATTTCAGGACTTCATAAAGCACATTTCCAAGCAGACTTCCTGTATATTCAGCCTCCTCAATTGAATTCGACTCTGTTCCTACCTCAATAAGCAGTGAGCCATCACACACGTATTCGTTATAGGCAAAATAATCAAAGCTTATCGGACGCGTCATACCAGGATACAGCTTTTCGGCGGTATGTTGAATTTTAAGTGCAAAATTCAGATTATTCATCCAATTGTCAAAGCCTCGTTCTCCGTCAGTATCACAGCCCGACAAAATCATTATCTGAGCGCCCTTTTTCCCATTATATGAAAACACTGTTTTAGTCTTTCGTTCCTCAGTTCCTATAGCGTCGCGGTGTATGTCGAGCACAACTTTTATATCCTTGTATTCGCTCATATCGCTTTCAACGGTCTGCACGCTTCTGTCATACGCGCCGTTATAAGTTGAGTCATGTACGGTTTTGTCGTGAATTGTTTTTATACCCTTTTGATTCAGCACATTTGTTATTGCGTCTCCTACAGCCACAACATTAAAATCATTATTTTGCGTCCGAGAATAAAAACTGTCGTAGAAATAATCAACATCCTCGTCCATATATGCCTCGCTTGTGTGTGTATGATATATCAACACCTGAGGAGAATTTACATTTTTATTCACATTAAAGGTGAGCGACTCATTAAGTATTGATTCAAAATCAAGATTCAAACCCGTTTTATTCTTTATGTAGCATCCGTCAACCTCTGTTCCGTCGCCTGAAATATTTCTTTCTTCAATTTCATATTTTGCTTCGCCTTCGTGAGATGCAAAAGAATCGTAATAGTCCGATTTATCCCGCTTTTTTGGCAAAACCGCAGCGATTTCTTCCGAATGAGAAGCGCTTGTTTCGTCTGACGCGGTAATTTGTACCGACGGTGTTTGGGTTTCTTCTTCTGCATCTAATTTATATTTGCCGTCCGTAAGCGTAAATGCCGCCGCTGCAAGTACCGCAGGATTTTGTGAACCGAAACATTCAGGCAGACGGCATAATACACAGAATACAGCCGCAGTGAACAAAACAAAAGAAATTATTAATTTTGCTGTTTTTAAAAATTTTCCTTTACTTCTCAAAAAACCACCTGCTTCATACAATTTATATGCCGATGATTTTTTTGTATGAATAATTCGTCCATAACCTCACAAACGCGGCTGCGGTAATTTATCACATAAGCGAAACAAGGTCGGGAAGGTCAAATTCATTTTGCAGCGCACCGTTTAAAGCGAATGCAATTAATCTTGAAGCACGCTCGGTAAGCAAATCTATTTCTCTTGGAATTACCACCATCTGACGTCCCTGCGGAGAAAGCAGTTTTCGTGTTTTTGCACTGCAATCGCCTTTAAGCAGATCAATGGCAAGAGTCTGAGCGTCAACAACAGTAGGCACTCCAATTGCTATTACGGGAACTCCTATAGTTTCTTTTGTAATTTTTGTTCTGTGATTACCCACTCCTGCACCTGGAGATATTCCCGTATCGCTTATCTGAAGCGTACAGCCCAGACGTTCAAGCTTGCGTGAAGCAAGTGCGTCAATTGCCACAACGGCATTGGGACGTATTCTCTTTACCACGCTCAAAATATATTCACCTGTTTCTATTCCTGTCTGACCTGTTACGCCTGTCTGCATTACGGCAACGGGGCGGAGCTTGTCAAGTCCTGTTGCTTTTGCAATCTCTCCTGTTATATGCCTCGTTGCAAGCACGCGTGAACTTGTTTTGGGACCGAGAGAATCAGGAGTTATTTCTAAATTACCCAAACCAACTACGAGCACAAGGCCGTGTACGGGAAGCAAGCGTCTGATTTCCTTGCCGATAGTAACAAGGCGTTGGTCTGTTTCGGTAAAATTATCAGTAAGTGACGGAAGCTCAATTGTAATGTACGTGCCTATTTCCTTACCGAGCGCCTGTTTTGCTTTCTGATTTTTTACAGTAAGGCGTGATATTTCAAGTCCGTTTTCATGATACGACCTGTACTCAACGCCTCCAACGTGTTCTCCTGCAATTTCTCTTGCTTCAACGGCAAGGTCTGTTCTGAGCTCCATTGTTCATTTCCTTCCTGATTTTTTGTTGGTTCCCTAATATTATTTATCCCAATTCAATTTATATTCTTTACATCTTTTACTGATTATACATAACTTACGCTTTAAAAATTAAAACAGGCCGAAGCAATTAATTTCTTCAGCCTGTTTTCTTTATTATTACATTCAATTTTATATTAATTAATCACCGAATGAAATTCCCATTTTTCTTGCCGCCATAACGACATCACTATCGACAGGCACGGCTTTCAGCTTGCCTGCAATTTCCTCCAGAGGAACGGCAATAATCTTATTGTTTTCAAGAGCTACCATATTGCCGTAATTTTTGTCAATTATAAGCTGAGCGGCGGCTACTCCGAAACGTGTTGAAAGCACACGGTCATACGGGTCGGGGCTTCCGCCTCTCTGGAAATGTCCCGGAACTGTAACCCTTGTTTCCTGGCCCGTAGCCTGCTCTATTTCATCGGCAATTTTATAAGAAATGGACGGATATTTCATTTCTGCAATTGCGGCTTTCTTCTGTTTTTTTGGCAATGACGCAAGTTCCTTTGAAATTGCTCCTTCGGCAACCGCAAGAATAGAAAAGTTTTTGCCTCCAGCTGTGCGAGCCTTGATCGTTTTTATGACAGAGTTAATATCATACGGAATTTCGGGGATCAAAATTATATCTGCACCGCCTGCAATTCCTGCATAAAGAGTAAGCCATCCTACCTTGTGACCCATAACCTCAACAATAAACACACGTCCGTGTGATGTTGCCGTGGTGTGTATGCAGTCTATAACATTTGTTGCAATATCAACGGCACTCTGAAATCCAAAAGTCTTGTCTGTTCCCCAAAGGTCATTGTCAATTGTCTTTGGAAGCGAAACAACATTCAGTCCCTCTTCTCTGAGAAGATTGGCTGTTTTCTGTGTGCCGTTGCCGCCAAGCACAACAAGGCAGTCAAGATTGAGTTTCTTGTAGTTCTTCTTCATTGCGGCAACCTTGTCAACACTGTTTTCGTCAACTACTCTCATAAGCTTGAACGGTTGTCTTGATGTTCCCAATATAGTACCGCCCATAGTAAGAATACCCGAAAAATTTTCAGGCTTCATTCTTCTGTACTCTCCGTAAATAAGTCCTCGATAGCCGTCTATGATACCTATTATTTCAACTCCGTCAGCGCTATAATAATTATAAAGCGTTTTGGCAACCGCACGTATTGTCGAGTTAAGTCCCTGACAATCTCCTCCGCTTGTTAAAATACCTACTCTTTTCATTCTTCTGCTTCACCTTTCTTAACCGGAACAATGGGTGTTCCTACCGTATTTACATAAGTTTCTTTCATAGCCGCTTTCTGAGCTTTTAATGCAAGCTTTGAAAAATATTTCTGACAGTTCATACGTTTTTTCCCTCGTTTTTCAACGGGCGTATAAACCATATTACTCTGCTGTCTGCGTGCATTGACCGTGTCCCTGAACATTACATGCATAATTTCCTGAACGCGTTTTTTAATATCAACATCCTCAACAGGAAAAACAAGCTCAACACGTCTGTCAAGATTTCTGGGCATCCAGTCGGCGCTGCCCATATAATACAGCGGATTTCCGTTGTTTTCAAATATAAATATTCTGCTGTGCTCAAGCAGCTGACCTACGATCGATACAACCTTTATGTTTTCACTAAAGCCTTTTACTCCGGGTACAAGACAGCATATTCCCCTGACAATCAGATTTATCTTTACTCCCGCATTTGACGCGTCATAGAGCATACTGATAATCTGAGGGTCAACAAGAGAATTTACCTTTGCGGTAATTCCCGACGGAAGTCCCAGCTTTGCGTTCTCGGTTTCGTGCAGTATCATAGCCTCAAAAAACGTTCTCATTCCGTTTGGAGCAACAATAAATTTGTTATATTCAGGCGGGAACGAATAACCTGTTAGAACATTAAACAGCGATGAAGCGTCAACGCCGTATTCCTCACGGCAGGTGAACATACCTATGTCGGTATAAAAGCGAGCCGTACTGTCGTTGTAGTTGCCCGTACCCATATGCAGGTAACGTCTTATTCCGTCATCATCACGTCTTACGACAAGACAGATTTTACAATGGGTTTTCAGGCCTGTAAGTCCGTATATAACATGACAGCCTGCTTTTTCAAGCTTGTTTGCCCACTGAATATTGTTTTCTTCATCAAAACGTGCTTTAAGCTCAACAAGCACCGTAACCTGCTTGCCGTTTTCAGCAGCTTTAATAAGCGCCGCAACAATAGGAGAATTGCCGCTGACACGGTATAATGTCTGCTTAATCGCAAGAACTTTGGGGTCAACAGCCGCCTGTCTTACAAAACCTACTACAACGTCAAAGCTTTCGTACGGATGATGAACAAGTCTGTCCTTATCGCGGATAGCCTTGAAAATATCGTTATATCCGCAGAATTCTGCCGGCGGATTTACAGGAGTAATCGGTTCAAAGCAAAGATTTTCACAGCCTTTTATACGGGCAAACTTTGACAAAAACGTAAGGTCAAGCGGACCGTGCTGAACGTATATTTCATCTTCTGTTACTTCAAGCGCGTCAATAAGAAATTTTCTTATTTCCTTGTTGCACTTTTTGCTGAATTCAAGCCTTACGGGAACACCCCTTTTTCTCATTCGTATAGACTTTTTGATTTCAGCCATAAGGTCTTCGGTATCTTCATCTATATCAAGGTCAGAGTCTCTTGTAATTCTGAAAGCATCGTACTGCTTTATATTATAAAGCTCAAAAAGTTCATTCAGATGAGAAGCTATGACTTTTTCAAGCAAAATGAACGCTCTGCCTTCCCTCGACGGCAATTCAAGAAATCTCGGCAAAATAGACGGCACCTGAACTACGGCAAAAAACTCTTCGTTCTGAGCGTTGGTCAATCGCACGGCTATATTAAGACTTTTGTTTGCAAGCAAAGGAAAAGGTCTGCTTGTATCAACAGCCATAGGAGTCAGTACAGGAAACGCGACCTTTTTAAAATATTCATCTGTAAATTCCCTCTGGTCACCGTCAAGGGTATCAATTTCTTTGAATGTAATTCCGTTTGTGCGGAGAGTCGGAATTATTGAACGATTATAGCAGTTGTACTGTTTTTTAGCAAAATCGTGTATTTTTTCCGAAAGAAATCTCATAACCTCTTTCGAAGTGAGTCCCGAGGCGTCGGGCGTTTTTGTACCGTGATGAATTCTGTCAAGCACACCTGCAACTCGCACCATAAAAAATTCATCAAGATTTGAAGCCGTAATTGATAGAAAATTACATCTTTCCATAATGGGGTTGTCTTTTTTAACAGCTTCTTCAAGCACTCTTTTATTAAAGTCAATCCAGCTCAGTTCCCTGTTATTATAGGGCATATTAAGCCATTTTGACATCAATTTTGCTTTTTCGGTTTTTTTCTTGCTTTCTGATACGGACATTTAATCACCGCCGAAATATTATTATAGACTAAAGATATATTTTATATGACAATTATATTCTTTGATGAATAATAATTCAAGCAGAAAATACATAAATTGGGTAAAACAGTATGAATTTTATATCAATTTTACCAAAAGCTTATTTTACAATATATTGCTGCAAACTCGTTGCATCCATAACAGTTATAATTCCGTCACCGTCAAAGTCGCATAATTTTATTTGTTCATCGGTAATCTCTATCAAATCTGCAATGTGCTTCTGAATCATAGTAGCATCCAATACATTTATCAGGCCGTCACAATTAGTGTCACCTATTTCGCACTCTGACGGATTTAACGTTGTCGGTTCAGTTGGCTTTGTTGCAGGCTGAGTAGCAGGCTGTTTGGTTGTCGGTTGTGTAGCAGGCTGTTTGGTTGTCGGCTGTGTAACAGGTTTTGTTGTGGGAAGCTCGGAAATATATTTACAATATTCCAATGCAACCCAACCATTTTTGCCGTTATACGTAGTATAGCCCCAATTATATCCTTCTGCTGCCTTAATATCGGTAACCGTAAGCTTTACTCCGTCAGGAACAGATACAACTCTGCTGAAGCTTGTCCCTACTCCGCTGCGCATATTTAGAGAATCATCTACATCTGTCTGATAAATTCCCGTCTTATATGTTGAGGATTGAGTTGCAGGCTGAGTTGAAGATGTGAAATCGCCTATATAAATATATCCCTGAAAGTTCCATTGACTTTCTCCTGCATCAGGGTCAGACACATCTGCATATGTAAGATAGAAATTCAAATAGCCCCATCCTGAATTTGAAAACGTAATCTTATTATTTTTTATTTCTTCAACTACGGCAACATGACCTCCTCCGTTATAAGACCAGCACGCAATTGCACCGAGCTTAGGAGAAGAGCCGTAATTGTAATATTTGCCGTTTTTATTGTAATCATACCATTCCTCTGCATTGAAATGGCAAAGATTAGGCTCTTTCTTCAGCAATTCATATGCCCTGCCAAAAGCGTATGCCGTACAGTTAGGCATACCGTATCCGTATTTGTAAAATATATTTTTGTCGCTGTAATAATACTGATTGGATGATGAAGGTGCAGTAAGTCTTGGTGAAAAATTTGTTGCTGCATTTACAAATAACGACATTGAGAACACCGCAGTAAAAAGTATGGCTGCTGTAATAAATACAGCAGGTATTTTTTTCAGTAAATTATTTTTCAAATTAAACACCCTTTTCAGTAAATTATTTTTGCTGATTAACGAACGCATCATAAAAACAAATAACGCGCCGATAAAATTCAGATTTTCCAAATATTACTAATTTGTAACAAATTATATTATTATTGTAACATAATATGTAAGAAAAATCAAAGAGTATTTGCAACGATAAAACACATATACTGAAGATATATTTACAACAATATACACAATACAACAAAAAGACGCCGCTTTTTACATGATGCGACGTCTTTTTCATTGTTGATTATACTTATTTATTATTTTTAAATGCACATTTCAAAGATTTTTTCAATATCTTTCTGCTCAAGCGGCTTAAAGCCCTCAAGCACACTGCCTTCGCAGGCTTTCTTTGCCATAACTTCAAAGTCATCTTTCTTTATTCCGACTTCTGTAAATGTGCTCTTCAGACCGAGCGTATTAAACAGAAAATCAGACAGCATTTCAATACTCTTTTTAGCTACGGTCATCTCGTCAAGCGAAGGATCAATTCCGAACACATTTGTTCCGAATTGATAATATTTTGACACCGTAGTTTCATCAAGGCAATACTCCAGCCAGCGCGGAGTAAGAATTGCAAGACCCAAACCGTGCGTTATATCATATATCGCCGAAAGCTCGTGTTCCATAGGATGACAGCTCCACTCCTGCTGCTTTCCGCCGTTCACAAATCCGTTTATTGCCCATGATGACGTCCACATAAGATTAGCACGCGCCTCATAGTTTTTAGGCTCTTTCATTGCAATGGGAGCATATTTTATGATGGTTTTCATCATTCCCTCCATAAAGCAGTCAAGCATATAAAGGTCCTGTTCCATATTAAAATACACTTCTATAATATGCGACACCATATCAGCCGCACCGCAGGCTGTCTGGTACGGACTCACGGTATAGGTCAGAGTAGGGTCAAGGAACGAGGCTTTTGGAAGCAACGGAGGAGCCATTCGACCGATTTTATCTTTTGTTTCGGGATTACTTATAACTCCTCCGCAGTCCATCTCTGAACCTGTAGCAGAAAGCGTGAGTATCGTTACAATCGGAAGTGCCTTTTCAATCGGCGCCCATTCCGAGAAGAATTTCCACGCGTCAAAGTCAACGCAAGCTCCTGCCGCCATATATTTTGTCGCGTCAAGGGTTGATCCGCCTCCGACTGCAAGCAAAACATCTATGTTTTCCTTTTTACAGATTTCTGCTCCTTTTCGTACCGAATCAATTCGCGGATTCGGTTCAATTCCCGATAACTCAAAAAGCTCAAGCCCCGCATTTTTGATTTGTGATACAACCTCGTCATAAAGTCCTATTTTCTTAATGGAGCCTCCTCCGTAGGTAAGCAAAACGCGTTTTCCGTATTTTTTAAGTTCTTCACCCAGATGGCAAAGCTGATTTTCACCGAAATATACTTTTACAGGCACATCATAAATAAAGCTGTTCATAGTAAGTAATTCTCCTTATTTTTATTTTAAATAAAATACATTTTACCATATTCTACCGCTTTATTTATAGTATTATACAGAGTTTACTTTAAGTCAAGAGTTTTTTGTAAACAAAAATTTATTTTCAATATTCAAAATATGTATTATTGATTTTTTTATTGATATAGTGTAAAATAAATATTATAAGCGATAAGATAGGTAATATTATTGTAACGACACTGACAGCCTCATAAATAAAACAAATCATTTGGAAGTAAAAATTGCAGCCTGCGTTACTGCTGCCTATTAGAATAAATGAAAGAAATTGAGTATTATGAAATCATCTAAGGCTATCCAAAACTTTGATTATCTAATAAAATATGCAACTTATACTGCATCGGAATCTGATTTCGGGGCAGTTTTTTCTTATTATCAACACACATTCCTGTTTATATTTTGTGTCTGACGCATAACCGCATAATGGGCGAATATAGCATAATCTTCCTAAATTGTCTTTTATTCATATTATGAGACTATATTAAGATAAACACCCAAACATACGAAAATCAATTATAAAAGAGGTATATTGCATTATGGATACGGATCGCAAACAACATGAAATCAAACTTCACGGTACCTTTGACCTTCCTATGGAATTTTACGAATGTAATAACAATGTTTATAAAGATTTATATATGCATTGGCACAAGCAAATGGAAATTATTTACGTTATTAAGGGGAAAATGACTCTTCGTCTGAATGACAACCTTACGGAAGGCATTGCCGGAGATTTTATTTTCATTGCACCTGAAACAGTTCACTATATTAAAAGCGGAAACGAACCGCTGGAATTTAAATCTCTGGTATTTAATCTTCGAATTCTTAGCGGATCTTCCGATGACTTCTGCCAAAATAAAGTTACTCAGCCGCTTATATCGCACCATATGAAGATTTCTGATAAAATTATGCGTGACGATAAAAACTATGATGAAATTAAAAATTGCTTTTTTGCGCTTGCCGAATGCTGGAATAACAAGAAGAATTTTTACCAGCTTGAGGCAAAGTATTTGATGTTTAAATTCTTTTATCAAATATTAAGCGGAGGACACTACAGCCAAATCAGTCTGGAAAGCAATAAATTAACAGCCGCTGTAAAGTCTGCCATTACTTATATTCAGAATAATTTTGGCTGTGAGCTTACAACCGGATCCATTTCAAAATATGTGCATTATAACGAATATTATTTTATGCGCATTTTTAAAAAGTACACAGGAAGAACGATCGTCGAATACATTACAGAATACAGGCTTGAAAAAGCGAAAGAACTCCTGCAAAAAGATGATTTGACTATTGAAAAAATAGCATATCAGGTAGGTTTTTCCGCTACAAGCTATTTTTCCAGCAAATTCCGAGAGATGTTTTATGTAACACCGAGCGAATTTCGAAAATCGATCCATAAAGATACGGAAAAATAAAATAAACCAATTATTGCAGCTGTAAGATGAGATTGTTTACAGCTGCTTTTTTTGAATATCAGGATTTTAATAAGGTATGTCAGTATATTTATAAACATTTTATTTTTAATTTGTTATAATTATTTTGTAGAAAACAAACAATTTTATGCCTAAAATAAACAAAGGAGGTTTTCTCTATGAAAAGAAAAATATCAAAAGTTTTTAGTCTGTTTTTAACAGCCGCGCTGTTACTTACAATTCTTTCCATCACAAGCTTTAACGCTGCTTCCGACGGCATAGTATACGGAGATGCTGACAAAAGCGGTGATGTATCTGTTATGGATGCTACATTAATCCAAAAATATCTTGCAGATCTTATAACAGAAGACGAAATTGATTTAACAGCGGCAGAAGTTACAGGTGACAGCAATATATCGGTATTGGATGCAACCTGCATTCAGGAATCTCATCTTATATCGGCTTTGTAAAAGATACTATGGTTGAAGCAGGCTATCCTGAGGAAAAATCAATACCCTAACTGATCCTACTCAAGGTCACAACGAAAGTGCATGGTCAAAATATTTTCCACAGGCATATCAATGGCTGGTTGGTTTTGAAGGAAAACCGCCGGTAGAAAAAGATTTCTACCGTATTTATCTTAACACCGAATATTCTCAATGGGAAACGCCCTATATTGCTATGTGGATTGGCGGAACAAACATTGTTCCCATGACAGCAGTAGAAGGAAAAGACCATTTGTTCTATTATGATCTTCCTAAAGAACAAACTGAGTTTTAATTCAGAGCAAACGATGATCTGGCGCATTGGGGCGAGACAGCATCAGTTAATGTTACTTTCCGACCATCCAATGAAAATATGGTTTATGTATTTGACAGTCAGTCAGGTGACGGCAAACACAGCGGAGCTTGGCAGGAATATAAGTAAATACTGTTAAATATAAGTTTGTGTTTAACTATAACCATCGTATAAAATAAAAAACATCCACATAATTTTCATTAATTTATCGCAAGGTTATTCTCTTGCTACAAGGGCGGCAATATATGGCCGCCCTTGTGCTTTTATAAAACACATATTCAATAACAGACAGCATAATATGGCGCTTGCATTTAGATAAAAGTGCGAGCGATATCCATTGATTTTCTCTAAAAACTGAACCATCGTTCTGTTGTCAATAGTACTGTATTCGTCAATAAAAATAACATCATAGTTTATTGATGAATTGGATTTTATAAACTTATCAATTCCTATAAACTCACTAGAATATCCAGGCGATTTAATTCTTCTTTGCAAATTTTCTAATGCAGTATGAGTTTTGGCTAAAAACAGCTTACTTCTACCATCCATCATATTAGAAAGATAATTCATTAAGGTTGTTTTTCCTGTACCGGCAGCGCCATAAATCAGAATAACTTTTGAATCCACAAAAACACCTTTAAGTGCAGTTATTTTTGTGTTATCAATGTCATCAGCATTAATTTCAGATAAGAAATGATGATTTAATTGTTGTTGACCATCATACCACATGAAAAATACGCTAAAAGTTCTTTCAAAATAAATAATGTGTTATTTAAATATTCATCTAACGGGGTTTGAATAAGGAAATTTACTAGGGCGTATCTGAAAACTCAAAAAGATTGTATAATTTAGACAAAAACCAAATAGACGCAATATAAACAAAGACAAGAAAAGAGGAAGCGAGTTTATCATAACGAGTAGCAACTCTGCGAAAAGTCTTGATTTTGTTGAAAAAGCACTCAATTAAATGTCTTTCTTTGTAAAGCCAAATTTCATAATCCCAAGGTTCTTTAGCATTTGCTTTTGGCAGAATAACATAGTTTGTCTCCTGGGCTAAAATGTAGTTACGAATATCAGCTGTGCCGTAGGCCTTGTCATCAAGTATATTACTGTTGGCGATTTTTAAATGAGAAAGCAAGGGTATTGCTTGTTTTGAGTTGTGTTCTTCACCGCCGGTAAGAATAAAGTTAACAGGATTTCCAAGACCGTCTACAACAGCGTGAATTTTAGTGGTTTTACCACCTCTGCTCACACCAATAAACTGGTTATTTTCTGAATTTACAGCCCTTTTTTAGCACCTGCACTCTGCGGACGAGCTTTTACTGAAGTGCTCTCTATACAGAGATTTTCATAATCAGCATTTTCATTTAATGCTTCAAAAATGCGCAGAAGTGTACCGTCATCACGCCACTTGCAAAGGGGGTGATTTATGATATAATAAACTTAAAGATAAATCGGAATTTTCATGAAGGTAATGAAAAAATTCAGTCTTTATTTGGACTGTTTAAAATACATTAACCAATTTATCAATATAGCGTATAAGGGGAAAAATGGCTAATTTATTTATAATAGGGAATGGCTTTGATTTAGCCAATAATTTAAAAACATCTTATGATGACTTTAGAAGTTTTTTATTGGACAATTATGTTCATGTCAAGAGAGCACGCTCAATAAGAATTCCTCAAATAAGAAAAAATACCTTAGATGTGACAATTAATGATGCCGCAGTTTTTATCTACAGGATCATAACCCAAACGGAAGGCTTATTATGGAGAGATGTAGAACATGCGCTGGGAGAAATCGATTATACCCCACTATTTGAAGAAAATTTTAATAACTATCAAGATGTTATACAAGGGTTGGCGTGTTCATTACCTAAAATACAATTTCTATTTGAAGACTGGATTAAGAGCATAAACGAAAAAGAGGTTTGCAGACTGAATAAATTTGAAAATTTAATTAATCCTTATGAGGATTTATTTGTCACTTTTAATTATACAGATTTATTGGAAGTTGAATATGGTGCAAAAAAAGTATGTCATATTCATGGCACTCGCAATGGCGACATAATATTCGGACACGGAAATACCCAGAAATTGCGTATAATTTCTAACAGTAAAAACAAAAACAATAATACTATTCAAAGAAGAAAGCAAAAAGAACAAAAAAAAGCAGACGATAAAAATGCCTTTATTATACAGAAAGAGCCTTATATAAAATCACTATCTGTCAACTATTTGACACTTGATGATATTTCAATGATAATGCGATGTATTCCAGTTAATACATTATTATATTCAAAGCTATGGGATATTCAACAGCTACTACTTCGTTCAGACAGTAATATAATTAAAACTCAAAAAGAACATAATAATGAAAATGAAACACTTTTACAAATAGAAGAAGCACTTGAAAAAGTGCATTCTATGTTGCATAAAGATACTAAAAGTGCACTTCAAAGATTGGCGCAATTTATCGGAAGTAATATGCCAGAATCTATTGATTGCATTTATTCAATAGGGTTCTCATTTTCACCTACTGATATGAAAGCAATTCAGCTTATCGACATGATACCACATACTGCTTGGAGTATTGATAGCTTTAATATATATTTGGCACAAAAATATCGCAAAGAATTAATGCATTTTGGCAATAACAAAGGTAATATATTTATTGAATCGTTATTAAGATAAAGGATGTTTATGCTTCAACATATACATAATGAATGCTTTTACGATATGTGGTAAAGTCTTGATATAAAGCCGTATAACTTTTTATTAAGTTATGAACAGATTTTTGAAAAAGTTAACGATTCCGTTACCCTCATCAAGATTTTGAGTTTCGTCCTCAATTTCCGACTCTGACAACTTTTCCACTTCAATTTCTTCCTGCTTGAGTTTCCTGAATGAGTCTTAGCCGGGGACTATACCAAGCGAATTACCGTTATCCCAATTAGTATGAATTGTAGCCATATCATCCACAACTTTCACCGTTCCGCTTGTGCCTGAGGTCACAGGTGCATAAGGATCCTTCATACTGATAAGCTCAATTCTTGTACCTGGCGGATACATTTTCTTCGTACTTTCAGCTATTCCTCGCTGTCTTTCATATTCGTTCAAGTTTAACATCTCCTTAATTTTAGTAAATAAATAACTTTTAATTTGAGTTGGACTTCTAATTTGGATTTTTATGCTTAAATGAAAAAGTGAAGTTAGTGTAAATAGCCGAGGGAACCTCAAAAATTCAAATAAGCGTCAATTTATGGACTTTCATAGTGTATAGGACTCCGAAAAAGCCGAAAAATAATATATTTCACTGTCATTTTGGCACGGCAAAACAGACAGATTGAAACCTTGTTTTGTCAAAGTGAACGCAACCTGCCTTGATAGAGATATATGTTGCGGTCAATATCTGCTTTTGTTTTAAATTACCTGTTTCAGCAGAGCCGGTGTTAAGTTCACCTCATATGCCGGTACGGTATGTAAGCCCATCAGCTCCATCAACTGAAGGATGCTTTCGTCGGTGGTAGCTTCATAGGGAGATCTGTTTCCGAGAGACTCTCGGCGGATACTGTTAATGTTGTTGGCAAGAAGGAGTATATCTTCTTGCGTGTATAGATTAAGTGTTTTGCCCTTTGGCAGCACATAGCGTATAAATTCGTGGTTCTTCTCAATCTGTGGCTTTTGCCAGGATGCTTGAGGATCGCAGTAAAAGACTTTGGTTCGCTTTTTGCCGTCCTCGGTGGTTTCCAAATCTCTTGTATGCTTGAATTCGCTGCCATTGTCGGTCAAAATCACCGGAAAGACCTTGTGGAATTCTTCCAATCCTAAAAGCCCTGTCAGCATATCAAATTGCTCTACTACGGTGTCCGCTTTGCCGTCACGCATCAGTAACATAAGCATAATATTGGTGTTGCAGAAATGAAGGGTTAAGAGGCGTTTACCTTCCTCTCGGCATCCCTTGACCGTATCCATTTGTATTACCGGTGTGTTGAGATACTTCTCCATGTATTTCAGGTAATCGTCATAGCCTCTGTTTTTGCGATATTCTTGGTTTAAAAAGCCTTCGGATACTTCTTTTTTCTTTCTTCTTGGCTTGTATGCTACCTTTCGTCTGAGATCAATATTTCCTACGCTTAAAACACCTTGGTCAATGTTGCGGTAAAGGGTGCGTTGTGAAATACCAAGCTCCTCCTCATGCTCAGACCATATGTGTGTTAACGGTTGTCCTTTCAAAATCAGCGGTGTAACCAATTTGTCTAATCTTTCAAGCTCTTTCCCACGGGTTTGTATCTTGCTTCGGGAATCGGAGTATCGGCGTTTTGCGATGGTATCTGCTTGCCGGGCAATGTAGTAGGCTCGGTCGGCTTTGTACTTCTTTTTTCGCACACAGACATTGCAGACATACGGCGGCTTGGAAAGAACAACACATGGTGTATTGTTGTATCTGGTGCAAATCTCTCTGCAATCGTATTCACGGCAGGTTACACACCGTTTGGAACATCCTTCCTTTCCGCATAATCCTTTTGATTTACACTCTCCGACATAGTGACAATCTTTTCCTAAGTAATGCTCTCCCGGAGCAATGATTCTGTTGGCTCTTATCTCCCTTGAAACACTCTCAGGAGATTTGCCGATTTTCTTCGCAATCTCTCTCAGCTTTAATTTTTCATATATGCCGCACTCAATCACAATTCTTTCAGATAATGTTAAACGACTCATATTTTCCTGCTTTCCGTAGACAGTAACCGTTTTCATTTTACCATATCCGCCGCCAACCTTGACAGAACGTTGATGAAAATGCTTTTTTCTCCGAAGGCAACGGAAACTCAGAAATATCTATAGTGTTTTCTCGCCTTTTAGCCCTTGAGTTTAACATTTTCATCACCAACCCGTCAAGTTCATGCCAACTTCGTTGGTGGCGGCTTCCTCAGGCTCCGAAAATCTTGAAATATCTATATAACGCCCTCCCTTTTGTCAAGCTGAACTTCGGCTGTTTTACGATTTTTTGTTCTAAAATCCAAACTTCACTTTGACAATTTAGGTTTGGATTTTCATTGGATGTATACTAAAAAAGTGGACAAGTATGATAAAATAAAAGACAACCAAGGAGGAATAAAAATGTCAGGAAAGAAAAATGTTAAATATAGCAGCGAATTCAAGCAGACAATCTTAAATTTGTATCATTCAGGTAAAGCTACTTTCAAGAGAACACGCAATTACCACACTATGCCGTGTTCTCAAAGTAAATCGCATCACTTACTACAAATTCATCAAGCACCAGGAATCTGACAGAGCAAAAGAAAATGCATACATACGCACTTGTATCCTTACTTTGTACACAAAATACAAAAAGCGTTTTGGTGCCGCAAAGATGAGGATTTGTCTTCAAAATGAATATTGCATCAACATTAGTGTCGGCAGAGTGTACCGCCTAATGAAATCTATGAATTTACCTAAAATGAGCACTGTAAAACCTTTTGTTCACAAATCGGGAACAACCTCTGATGAACAGTGTAAAAATATTCTTAAGCAGAAATTCGACCAGACTGAGCCTAATGCTGTTGGGTATGTGACTTTACCTATATCAGATCTGCTGGAAGATTTTACTATAACGGCTTGTCTCCTAATCAAGCTGAACAGCTTAATTTTATCTGATTTTCCTTGTTTTTCTGTCCACTTTATTGACTATGATCCACATAAAATCAGCCTCCATCCTTGTATTTACTATTAGTAGTAGATTTTCTGTCATTATGGGAATCAACAATATCGTTTTCATCACAGTTATCTTTTCGCCTGTCAAAGTTAGGTTTCTGTTGCATCTCTCTTTCAAACTTCCTAAGTTTAGGAGTGTCTGTAAAATACATTTTAATCATCCTTTCAAAATTCCTGTGTAAAATAAAAAAGCATCCGTTCTAATAAAAATTAAAACGATTGCTAAATAAAAAAAGAGCCAACTTTATATTTCCATAAAATTGACTCTGTCATAACAATATTAAATTAACTTAATTAAGATAGGTGAAAGGGTGTAAAAATTAATTTTGAAGGTTCAAATCTCCCAAATTGGGAAAAAGGGCAAAAAAAATCTACGGTTATGTCTTTAAAAATCACGGGGATTACAACAAAAAAAGCCCGATAAAATCGGACTTTTTAAGCATTATGTCAGGGTTGAGCAAAAAAGATGTTTTTGCAAGTTTTTATGGTAGTTTCAAACCAACGAATTCAGATATCGAAGAAAGCTTCACAGGCTCACATTGATTACATATAGCTGGTTACGCGCATAATCGGCTCTCTGCTTGAATTGCACGCCGATACTATCACCCTTATTCGTGATGCGGGATTTCCTCGCATAAAGAACTACCAGACGATTATCAACCCCGGACTGTAATCTTGCCTTTCTTTTCATGGCACT
>CANQMH010000033.1 GCA_947624865.1 uncultured Clostridia bacterium
TTACTCTCTGTAATTGTAAAGTTTCGGTGCGTAGTGGATAATACATATCCATTCGGAGCTTTAGTTTCTTCGAAGTAGTAACTTCCCAGAGGTAAACTGCTTATAATCAATCTGCCGTTACTGTCAGTTACAAGCGTTGTTACACTTCCAGATGTTGAATAAATGTACTGCCCTGTTCCTGTGTATTGTGCTAACGATACTCTTACACCGCTTGATGTGTATAACGCCCATTCTGACCCTGCAAGAGAATTACCATCATTATCTTTCTTGTAAAGTGTGACTGAACCCGTGATTGACGTGTTCTTTACGTTCACGGTGACATCTTGTGTGCTTTCTGAAATTGTAAAATTGCGGTGTGCAGTCGATAAAACATATCCGCTGGGTGCTTTTGTCTCTAAAAAGTAGTAACTTCCAAGAGGCAAATTGCTAACAGATAATTTACCGCTGTTATCAGTCGCAAGCGTTGTTACACTTCCAGATGTTGAATAAGTGTAACTTCCGTTACCTGTCTGTGCAAGTTTTACTTGTGTACCGCTTGATGTGTATAACGCCCATTCAGACCCTGCAAGAGAATTTCCATTGTTATCTTTCTTATAGAGTGTGACTGAGCCTGTGATTGGCGTGTTCTTTACAGTGACGGTGACATCTTGTGTGCTTTCTGAAATTGTAAAATTGCGGTGTGCAGTCGATAAAACAAATCCACTCGGTGCCTTTGTCTCTAAAAAGTAGTAACTTCCAAGAGGCAAATTGCTAACAGATAATTTACCGCTGTTATCAGTAGTAAGCGTTGTTACACTTCCAGATGTTGAATAAGTGTAACTTCCGTTACCTGTCTGTGCAAGTTTTACTTGTGTACCGCTTGATGTGTATAACGCCCATTCAGACCCTGCAAGAGAATTTCCATTGTTATCTTTCTTATAGAGTGTGACTGAGCCTGTTATATTTTCATCAGTTAATACAATTTCAACAGGAGTTACATTACTTCCGGCAGTAACTGTAACGGAATGAATGGTATTATCAAGCTTATAATTAGCTGGGGCTTTCTTCTCTTTTAAATAATATGTTTTTAAAGGCAGATCCTCGCTTACAGCTGTGCCGTCTGAATCTGTTGTTAAATCTGTAACATATGCGTAATCAAGAAGGTTTCCGCTACTGTCAACAGCATTTGAGTTATATACGGCATATGTTGCTCCTGCAAGCTTTTTACCTGTTTGTTTGTCTTGTTTTATTATCTTAAACTTACCTAAACAAATATTGTAAAAAGTTATTTCAATTGGTTTTTCTGAAGTATAATAGTCTGCTTCAAGAGTTATTTCTACAGGCTGAGGTGTTTCAAATTCAGGCGGAATCGTATATGTACCGTCAGCGTTGTGTTTGCCGAGTTCTTCTATAACTAACTGAGTGCCAACAAGACCTCCGCCTATTTTATCTGTTAAAGTCTTTACCGATGTTTTTCCAAGATTGTCTGTAGGTCCAATAATCTGCTTTTCTTCAGGATTATTCTTATTATAAATTCTAAAATAAAATCCTTCTACATCTCCGTTATCGGAATTTTTTATAATTTGTATATGGGGATTATTAATATAGTTTATATATCCAACTGATCTAACCACACCTGTTGAACCCGCAGATAAATCCATACCCAAAGTGTATTGAGTTGAGGTTTGCAAAGGGTTATAATTTCCGGGCATATGAAAATCGGATTTACTGGTGCCTGCTGCTCCGTCTTTAAGTTTACCCAATTCCATTATTGTAAAAGTTCCGTTATAAACGGGCTGTTTACTGTATTCGCTTATTTTTTTAGTTTGTCCTAAATCATCTGTCGGACCTACTATTGCGCTAAATGGATGTGAATCTGTTCGCTCAACATAAAAATACCAGCCTGATAATGTTTCAGCATTGCCTATTGGACTTTCTTCTAAACTGTCATCGTCTAATTGAGAACGAGTCCAAACTTCTTTTTTTATATAAAAATCATTACCTTGTGAACCTACAGTTGAAACCTTAAAATATCCCCATGGTGGGTCAACTGAACCTGAGCCGACACAATCCTGCAAACTGCTGTCTGAGTATGCCACTATATCTGAAGTGCTTCCGCCTGTGGGCCACTTAACGTTCTTAGAACCGATAGCGTCGGTAGTATATGTTCCGGTAGATGGCGCATTACTGCTGAATGTAAGTTTATTTCCGCTCTGAGTAACAGTAAGCGTATAACTTCCCATTTTATATGTACCTGCATAATTAAAGTTCCCCAAAACTTTATTTGTATCGGTTATACTTCCGGTCCATTTTTTCTGTGAAGAATCATAAGCTAAATATGCTGCTTGGGCATGATCAGCTGATGATTTGGTAAACGAAGGTATAACATTGGCATTATACAAGCCCTTGGAAATAACATCGTAGTTATATCTTATGTTGCTTCCGGGCTTACTGCCTGCGTCTCTGTATTTTGTATTTGTACATTCCATGTGCTTACTATTTACGTTACGGTAACCTTTTACAATCTCCCATATTACAAGTGCTGTGGCAACATATTTTTCATCGCTGTTTCCTTTTAAGTTTTTTGAGTTTCCGTCTTTACCAAAAGTCATTGCATAGGCTATTGCTGTTTTTTTAGTTGGGGACAAATTACCCCATGCACCTGATGACGTGCTTTCGGTGAGAACATCATTATAATTAAGATGAGTACCCGGCTGAATACAGTATGCTTCTTTTGTTCCTGATGAGGAAGTAGTTGAAATATGGAAAATAGGTTGACCTTTAGAGCCAGCTTCAACATTTGAATTCCATGTGATCAAATTTCCTGAACTGTCGTATGACTGATTAAGACCAACAGTGACTTTTTCACCTGAATAAGCAAAAGCATTAATTGAAAAGCAGCTCATAAATACCATAACAGCTATTAGTATTGATAAAATTTTTATAGGTGTTTTCTTTTTCAAAAGAATGTCTCCTTTCTGTTTTTTGTAAGTGTCCCTCGAAGAGACAGTTGATAAAAAACTTAAACTGGTCTGTCTCTGCTATGATAAGTCATATTAATACCTCCTGTTTTTGTAAATAAAAAAGACAATTAAGTAGAAACTTAACTGTCTAATTACTGATATAAGGTTAATGTGTTTTGCAATTAATTTTTAATATTGTTGTATATTTGCGCTTTTTATGATATAATACGACAATAATTGGTTTATATTAGGGTGGATTATATGAAGTTATTTGCAGATTATAAAACATACAATGGATATAAAAACATTAATATCTGGGATATTTATAATGGGTATAAAGCTTATAAAAATGAGAATTATAGTATTGATTTTAAGCAGTATTATAAAAAGTTTTATAAGGGCAGACTTTTTAGTACGCATAAATCAACTAAAATGGCAATGTCATTAGTTGTTAAACATCCGTATGGTAAGAGCTTTTTTAGATATTTAGGAAATATTAATAATAATGGTAAATTAGAATCAGTTTCACATAGTACATATAAGGAAATTATACGAGGGATTAATATTTTAAATTTAGTAGTCAATAAGCAAGAGATTAAATTATATGTTTGGTATAGTGACATAGAGGTTTCATTTTCTGCAAATGGCAATAATTATGTAACTGATGTGTTTGTATTTTTTGATAAATCAGAACCCGCCGAGTATTTTTACAAATGGAAAGGAAAACTTTGTTTTGAAATTAAAAATACGCATGCAGTAGATAAAAGAAAAATAGATGACTGCTATGCAGCAGGAATACCAATTTTTGAACATACAATAAGTAATAAACTAATGATGAGTAATCATACTTCTTCTGAAGAAGACCTTTTAAATCAAAAGAATTTTATTACAGAAAAATTAATTGAAAAAATTTATGGGAAATTACTTTCAGACCCAAAATCAGAGGAATATAAAATGATAGAGAAACTTACTAATGAAAATAATGAGTTGCGAAATGAAAACAATGAATTGAAAAGCAGTAATAACATTTTAATGAATTTAAATAGTAAACAGAGCATTCGCATAAAAGAATTAGAAGAAGAAAATAAAAATATTGAGTATAACTATGATATTCTTTTGAATTATAAGAAATCTATTGAAAATAATAAATTTCTTAAGTTTATACTTAAAATTTTTGGCATTACATAATATTTAGGAAGCAAAAAACGTGATTTTCGCTTCCTGCAGGATTATCTATTTCATAAACAGTAAAGTCAATGCAATATTCTGCCCCTTGAGTGTCGCAAACTCCCAAAACGCTGCCTTTTGCTATATGAATATGTATATCAGGATTATCTTTTTGTAAATTATATTCCGGGTTAGCTTCATAGTGACCAAATTGATAATTGAATACATTTAACGTTGCATTTTTAAAGGAACTTTTATCAATTTCATCTTCTTTTTGCCTTATTAGCTCTTTGATAATTACATCTTGATATTCATATTTCATAAATTAATCCTTTCTGTCCCTCCGAGGGACACTTGATAAAGTAAAAAGGCAGGGTATTGTTTGCGCAATACTCTGCCTTATAAAAAGTTTATATTAAATTTTTATTGTTTAATTAACGATACGGAATTGTAATTGTAAACCCGCCGTCCTCTTGTGCTGTTGCTGTACGCCCCAGCTCTGTATAATATACGCCTTCGTGGAGCTGATGCATAATAATGTTTATTGAAAAATCGGAGGGAACATAATATACTCCCCAATCGTCATAATCCAATGTACGTATATATTCACAAAGACCGTCAATAACCTCATATTCTCCTCTAATCCAATAATCCGTAGAATAATTATCAACTTCCCATTTAGTTATTATATTCGGATTTCTCCATGCCGCATTATCTAATGTTAAACTTGTATCAAATTTAAAGCCTTTGGATTTAGCATAAGCAACTACTTTTGAATAGAAATAATCTGCATCAAAATTATAAGTCTGTTTTTGTGTAGGCTTTGCTTTTACAGTTACAGAACATTTTGCTGTTTTGCCGTTGTTGGACTTTACTGTAATTGTACAGCTTCCCGCATTCTTACCATATACGGTTACGGTCGACCCCGAACAGCTTACAGCAGCATTGCCGTTGCTTGTGTTTACCGTATAGTTTCTGTTTGTAGCATTACCCGGATTGATTGTGACGTTAAATGAATTACTGCTGCCGACAGTAACATTCATTGAACTTTTGCTTAGACTTACACTTGTAACAGCAACAGTTAATGATTTTGTCTTCTGATTTGAACCGGAAAAACTGTTGTTCTTTGCGTTATAAGAATTATTGCTTTGAGATGAAGTATTATTATTGGCAGAAGTATTTGATTTCTTTGATGATGTAATGTTGTTAGTTTTACTGCTTGACGAACCGTTTCCATTTGAACTGTTTTTATTGTTATTCTTTTTACTGTCAGATTTTGAGCTTTCAGACTTTGAGTTATCAGATGTAGTACTTTCGGATTTTTCTTTCTCTGTGTTGCTGCTGTTCATATTGGCAGCGCTTGAAGCATCCTGATTATAGGTATTGCCATGCTCATCGGTAGAAAACTCCTCAGCTGTTTCAATTTGCTTTGTGCTTTGAATTGCTTCATCAGGTGTTGAACCTGATGTTTCGCCGCCGCAGCCTGTTAGTCCGACTGTCATTGTTGCAATAAGCATTGCCGATATAATTGTTGTTAATAATCTCTTTTTCATAGTAAATAAAACCTCCTTATGAGTTATGTTTTTCATTTGTTTTTATTGTAATATAGTCTGCTGTACTATTTGCAGGACTATGGTTGTATATTGACATTTTATCACTTAACATTACTTTATTCAAGCAATGTATTGCAAAATATTATTTTATTTATTGTGATAAAGTGTATATACAAATTTATAATTGATAAGTCACATTAATACCTCCTGTTTTTGTAAATAAAAAAGACAGTTAAGTATTTAGCTTAACTGTCTGAATTTTGGTGTTTTTTGAGAAAAAAAGAATTGATTTTGTTGATTTTTAGTTATATTATTATTATAACTGGTTATTATTAATATTTAAAAACAAAACGCTCAAATAGAATCTATCTGGATTTTTTGTATTATTTTTGAACATTCTAAGTATAGTTCCATATTATTTCCGCCACTATTTAATTTATTATATAACTCTGCTTCATAAAAGTTGTTTCTGTCAAGTTTTTCTAAATTAAAATCTATAGTAGAAAATAAGAATATATCTTCTTTTTTTGATGGTTTGTTTGGTATGGATCTATAAACTAATAAATCATCTTTAAATTCATTTGTTTCTACTTCTATCCAGAAATCAGAACCAACTATAAGCAAATCATAAGGTAGCATAAGCTTACATGTTCCATCTTCATCATCATAATAACCGTGTTTTTTTATGTGTTTGTAAAAAAGTTCTTTTTTAATTATAAAATTTTTACATCCAACCCAATCTATATTCTTTAATGATTTATTGTGTTTAGATAAAATGCTGATAAGATAATTATATATTGTCATAAAAAAGTCCCCTATAAAAATATACTCTGAGGTGATAAGATGCCAAAAAGAAATAATAATGAATGGTTAATGCAGATGAAACACAATTTAAAATGTTTAGAAGATTTTACTTATCAATATGATGCAGGAAAAATTGAGTATGCTATTGAGATGTCTGCTAAACTTAGAATTTTGCTTGAAAATAAAAGTAAAGAAGGTTCTTTGTTAAATAATTTTTGTTCAGTATTTTCCTTTAATTTGCCAGATTTTTTAGATTATAGTATATTTAATACTCATATTCCTAATGAAATGACCACGAAGTTTGTTAGATGCAATCTGTGTGGATATAAGTTTATACATGATACTACTAATAATAGTCGCAATGAGTATTTATACCCAATACCAATTTTTAAATTAGCAAAAGTAACTAATCTGGAGTATCGTTTTAAATCATATAAAACATGGTGGGAAAGAACAACTGCGATAAGTTTGGGCGAAATAGATATTAATAATAAAATTTTACATCGTCGAGAAATAGTAAGGTTGATATGTGATAAAAATGGTGGAACACATGTGGATCCAAATTTATCGAAAGCTCTTACACTATTACTGAGGAATGAAGATAATCCAGTAAAAACTGAGTTTAATGGAATATTGTATAGTGCAAAATTAGATGATATACTTTATGCAACTATTCGTCAAATTTCTTATGAGACACTTAAAACATTAAAACCGTTAGTACATAAAATAGAAAGTCAGTACACGTGTAATAATTAAGAGAAATTAAATCTATGTTCTAAGCTTTCCATTTTATAAGGGACACTTGATAAAGTAAAAAGGCAGGGTATTGTTTTTGCAATACTCTGCCTTTTGTAGTTTTACTTCTAAATTTTAAATACTGTTTATGTTATTTTACAGAAAATCAACGGTAGATTTAAAGTAGGTATTTTTGCCTGTAGTTACGTTGTATTCGTAATAAAGAGTACCATTGATTTTTTGCTGCCTTTTAATAAAATTGCCGTTACTGTCAAAATACGCAATTAATTCTTCATCGCCAAGCCCATAGTAAGCTTTCCAAGTAGTTAGTTGATATACAATTTTACCGCTCTCTTCACTGCCACTGACATATGTTGTTTTGTCCCATCCGAAATGTTTAAACACATCATCACCGACGCTCCAATCGTAATCACCGTATCCTGCTCCCATAGCCAACTCTGCGTTATAACCATTATAAGCGTCTGCCCAGCCTTTTTTACCATCCATAGTAAGTTCACACCACTGATGAGTCCATTGATTTTCATTTACATGCTTCCACGAGTAGCCCATACAATCAAGAACCATTCCGAGAGCGCGGACAGAGCCTGCGCAGGTATAAACTCTCTTAATAAACACACCGTAAGCTGTGCTATAATCGGAGTCACTGGTTGTATATGTGCATGCGTTGCAATATTCGGAAACCAGTTCACAGGCAATTGAAACAAGCTCTAAATCTGACGGATTGGAATTCTTTTTGTGTGCAATTTTATATGAAGCGTCAGCAATTTCTTGAGCAATTACCCTTGCCTGCGCATCTTTAGAGTTGCTGACCGTAACCTTGCAAGTTGCGGTCTTGCCGTTACTTGATGTTACTGTAATTGTACAGCTTCCGGCACTCTTGCCATATACGGTTACGGTTGAACCTGAACAGCTTACAGCAGCATTGCCGTTGTTTGTGCTTGCTGTATAATTTCGATTTGTAGCATTCCCCGGATTGATTGTGACGTTAAATGAATTACTGCTGCCTACAGTAACGCTCAGGGAACTTTTGCTCAGACTTACACTTGTAACAGCAACAGTTGATGATTTTGGCTTCTGATTTGCTGTGCCATAAGAACTATTGTTTTGAGACGAATTATTATTTGCATTGTTTACAGAAGTATTTGACTTCCTTGAAGATGATGAACTGTTTTTATTGTTATTTTTTTTACTGTCAGACTTTGAGCTTTCAGATGTAGTGCTTTCGGATTTTTCTTTCTCTGTGTTGCTGCTGTTTATATTGGCTACACTTGAAGCCTCCTGATTATAGTTATTGCCCTGATCATCAGTAGAAAACTCCACAACTGTTTCAATTTGTTTTGTGCTTTGAATTGCTTCATCAGGTGTTGAACCTGATGTTTCGCCGCCGCAGCCTGTTAGTCCGACTGCCATTGTTGCAATAAGCATTGCTGATATAATTGTTGTTAATAATCTCTTTTTCATAGTAAATAAAACCTCCTTATGAGTTATGTTTTTCATTTGTTTTTATTGTAATATAGTCTGCTGTACTATTTGCAGGACTATGGTTGTATATTGACATTTAATTTACGATAGTATATAATAAGATTACAGGGAAAACCGTATAAAGCGGTTAGCCTTAATTATATTTTATGATTATTATAAAATAATCGTCCGATATTGCTTGGAGGCTGTCGGGCGATTATTTTTTTATGTATTTAATGACATGTGTGAGTGCTACAAGTACAATGACAAGTAAAACCATTTCAGTCATACATATCACCCCCAATCCTTTGGGAGTGCTAACCGCCTTAACTTCCCTGCAACCTTATCCATAAAGCCCATAGGCTAATATGGCGTAATTATAAATTCAAACCTTGCGTAAAATCATTTGTGTATGTTTGTGTTTGCTTTTGATACTGTGCAAGCTGTTCTCTTAGCTCTGTGTTGTCCTGAGCTAATTTTTGGTTTTCAAGTTTAATGCTATGATTTTCAGCTTTTAATTCTGAGTTTTCAGAGAATAAATCTTTCATAATCTCAGCAAATCCCGAAAGATTATCAATACTGATGTTTATTTTCTGCATATCATAATCAAGAAGATTGTTTTTTTGAAGTTTTATATCTCGCTCCTTTTCTAAAAACTGAGATATATTTTCGATTCTTTTTATTATATTTTTGTTTTGTCCGCTTAGCGTAGTATTATCAAGAGTACCGATTTTATTTTTAAATTCTTTTGCATTGTCATCAATTGATTTCTTAATATCTTCAGTTATTTTTTTGTGCTGGTCGCTTAATGTTGTATTATCAAGAGTACCGATTTTACGGTCAATATCTTTATAACCTTTACGATTGCCGAGCCAATTTACAAATATTGTACCTGCAACAGCTATTAAAGCTCCTGCTATTGTAGCAATTGCCATTTCCATAATGTATCCCCAGTCAAAGTTACTAAAGTCCATTTATTTCACCTCTATTCTATATCTAAGACAATACTTTGTCAAATAATGTCCAAAAATAAAAAGCTAAAACAAGAAGTTTTAGCTTTAATGAAAACATAATTATTTATTTAAATATTTCATTTTCAAAGGTGTTTATAAGTTGTAAAGTATCATTATCAATGTTTTTGCTTGTTTTTACAACTTCGTAAAACTTTTGATTAGTAACAAAATAATTTGATTTTCTACGCTCAAAATGAGCTTCAATTCTATTGCAATTATTAGATAATTTAAAAATTTTACTGTATGTTTCTTTAGATAGTTGTTCTTTTGCTTCATTTAGATTATCTTCTATTTTTGTTGTCTTTTCCGCGAGATTTGTATACTTTGCTTTGCAACGATCTATTCTGTTAATACTTTCGGTATAAATTTTATCTAACTCATGATTTTCATCATATGATTTTATAAAGTTATTAATAATGTTGCAGACTAATATAACAATTACACATATAAATAATAAAATAGAAGTTGTTTGCATATTTATACGCATAAGATTTGTAAAACTTTGTAAAAAGTTTTTAAATTCGCCGGAACATAAGTTAGATGGTATATCTGTATTAAATAATATAGAAAATATTAAAATTACTATGGCAATATACTTAAATATATTAACAACTATTTTCATTGCATGTTTATCCATTTTTATCTATCCAATCCAAAACTATGTCTTATATTTTGATAACGTTGTATACGTTGTTGTTCTTGCTCTAACTTAATATCATCCCTGAATTTAATATCTATGTCTAAATGCTCTCTAATTTGCTTTTTGACAGTTTCAGAATTATTGAGCAGGTCACACCAAAGGGATAGTTTTTCTTCAAAAGCTTCATCAAAAGTGATTATTTCATTACTTATTTTAATAATTCTGTCTGTGTATTCTTCCATTTGAGAAAGTGATTTTTCTGTTTCTCTTTTATATGCAATAAATTCAGAATAAAGCTTATCATACTTCTTTTGCATTTCTTCTATATTATTTTCATGAGCTTCAAATGCATTTTGAATTTTAAAGTTGATTTCATTCTTTTTATCTCTATTAGCTTTCTTCTTTTTAAATAGTTCAGCAATAACTTTAATACTCAAATAAACAACTCCTACTGTAATTACTATAGTAATTAGATGCTTAATGTCCATTTATTTCACCTCTATTCTATATTGAAGAAAATATTTTGTCAAATATTGTTTATTTGATTTGTTATATAACAATTTATTCTGTTGTTTCTTATGTATATTTTAAATTTGTTGTTTTTTATAACCTTAATAATATATTTACAGGAGCTTGCCAAGGAGGAAACAAGCTCCTGTTTTCAAAGAACATCAGGGGGAAAATGTTCAGGTAATAGCTTTTTTATAAATACATTATTGATTTCCCATATTTAGAGTATTAGAAACATTCTGTTGTGCTAAACTTTTACTTTTACGAAAATATTCTAACTTTTCAGGTAACGGATTCACATAATTACTCATTGTATTTATCCTCCAGTTGTTTATCTACATTAATACCAAAAAAGTTATATATCGTTTTTTCTTTCGGTAAAAAACTAAGTAAATCAACATATGACTTTTCCTCAATTGCTATAGTCATTGGATAATTTATACAGCCAGTGATAATATGACTGTCGTCAGGTATTATCACAAAATTTCCTGCAGATGTTTTTAAAAAATAAAACTCTGTAGTTTTGTTATTTACATTATAGAGCTCATAATCTATAACTTCATATGTATTTACTTTGGAAGAAGAAAAAAATTCGATTGCTTCTGATCCATTTAATGATATTGATATACACGTAGTAACAGCAACTATACAAAATATTATTCCCGATATGATAAATAAAACTTTACTTTTATTATGTTTCAATCCAATAAAAATTAATATAAACCCTACTAAAGCCAATATACAAATGCACCAAATCATAAAATCACTTCCTCGTATAATAAAGTAGTAGTTATTATTGTGCCTCTAGTACAGTCTAACCCTAATTCTTTTGTGTAATCTACCATTTGTTTTCCTTTCTCTTGTAAAAAAAAATATAGCAATCAAAAGAGTCCCTATAGCTGAAATAAGATGAGTATATTGAGGAATATATCTAAATGAAATTAAAAAAAGTATAAAACACACAATTGAAAATATTAAAAATAGCCAAGCCATTTTTTCACCGTCCTAATATAAAATAAAAATTATATTCTCGCACAGATAACATAATATCTGTTAAATCCGCCTGCACCGTCTGAAATACAGGTAAGCATAGTGAGTAAATCTTTACCCGAATTGATAAACACCGCCTCAGACTGAGTTGCTTTGCAAACCTTAGTATCAATAACTTTGTAAGTCATTGTGTACCAATAGTTTGTAAGCTCTACCGTATCGCCCTTATTTAACTTTCTG
This sequence comes from uncultured Clostridia bacterium, assembly GCA_947624865.1. Taxonomy (GTDB): domain Bacteria; phylum Bacillota; class Clostridia; order Oscillospirales; family Acutalibacteraceae; genus Ruminococcoides. The sequence goes on from CANQMH010000033.1 coordinate 12,077, forward strand.
ATATTATCAAAGAAAATCCTGCCAATATAACCTGTATGACCTGCAAGCACACAATTTGTACTTTCACCGCCTAAAGGCAGTGAGGTATAAGTAAGATGTGCAGCTCCATAACTCATATTACTGTCATTAGCACCTAAATAGATAGGCAGTTTCATTCCGATTGTCGGTGCAGAAACATATCCATATATTCCGGAGTAAATACCATAATCAGCAAGATTAAGCACCGGATTAACATATGATGTTTCATCAACGAGCAGTGAGTTTTGATTATCCTTTAAATTATCATTGTAATCATTGCTGTCTTGATATAATCGTTCGAGGTTTGGAGTAAAAAGTAACGGTATGTCGCTTGTACGATTTCCTGAACTGTCAATTGGGTAACCCTCATCATCAATCTCACCTTTTGTTATTGCTTCCTCAAATGTTTCATATTCAACAGCGTTTTCAATTTGTTTATCGAATTTTTCTATTTCAGATTTGGCAATCTGGGTGCCGATAGTATTTGAAACAGGCGGAAACAAAATTAGACTCAGCCCTGCTGCAAGTAGAATTACAGCAACTACTGTTAATAACTTTCTGCGCAAATAGATCACCTGCAATAATAAATTTTACTTATAAATTTATATAGTACTTATTTCCGTTTACTCCTTGTTAAACCATTTTTTAATCCTGCTCTGAGCCATTTCCACATATTGAGGATTAATTTCTATTCCTATGTATTTGCGATCATTTTTTACAGCAACTATGGCCGTAGTTCCGCTTCCAAGAAATGGGTCAAGAACTATACCACCCTCTTTGCTACCTGCTAAAATACACGGCTCAATGAGCTTTTCGGGATATGTAGCAAAATGAGCATCTTTACAACCGCTTGTGGGAACACTCCAAACATCACGCTTGTTTCGCATTTGTGGAGATTCTTTTGAATAATACCGCTCATTAAACCCAGTATATGTCCTTTTACCTAATTCTTCTTGTTTACGGCGACCGCTGTTTTTCGTAAATGTTCCCTTTGAACCTCTCGGTGATGATCTGTCTGATGTAATTGCTGGTTCCTTAATTGCTTCATAATCAAAATAGTATCGCCTTGACTTTGATAATAAAAAAATATATTCATGTGAACGAGTACATCGATCTTTCACACTTTCAGGCATACAATTCGTTTTATTCCAAATTATATCCTGGCGCAAGTACCAACCGTTTGCCTGAAGGGCAAAGGCAAGCAACCACGGAACACCCATTAAGTCTTTTGGTTTATAGTCAGATGTAACATTTTTAGTTAATTTACCTGTAATTCTACCTTTAACATTTTGCTCTTTACAATGATAAATGCTATCCGGTACACTTCCGTCACTGTTGCGACCTTTTCCACTTCCTGCATAACTATCCCCAATATTAAGCCATAGTGTACCATCATCTTTTAATACACGGCGCACCTCACGGAATACAAGAATAAGTTTTTCAATATATTCTTGTACGGTTTCTTCAAGTCCTATTTGATTCTGTATTCCATAATCTCGCAAACCATAATATGGCGGCGAGGTTACACAACAATCAACACATTCATCGGCAATATTTTTAAGTGAGGATAATGCATTTCCTGTAATTATGGTAGATTCGTTCATTACTTTCCACTCTCCAATTTTTCAAAATAAAATTTGATAGGCTTTTCTTCTTTGATTAAACCGTTGAACAAGATACTTATCATTCCTTTAACTGTCCCTCCGAGGGACAGTTTATAAAGTGAAAACGCAGGGTTTTCATTTTTATTGCCGGTGTTAGTATTTGTTTCACATACTGAAACAGTTGCGTTTTTTAGGCATAAAATATGCCGCCTTTTTATTTTCATATCACATTGTTCTTACATAACACCAACTCTGCGGAGGGCGGTGTATTGTATGTTCACCAGAACAGCTTAACTCGGCTTGATTGCAAAGTTCAAAATATTCACATTTATGACATTGTTTATAATATGTAATGTCATTGGGAATTTTATATAGTTTCAAGTCTTTTATATACCAAGCATATCCGGTTTTATTTACACCAATATAAGTTGCAATTTGCTCATAAGATAAGCAAGTTTTTTCTAATCCATGAAAATTCCAATTTTGAATGTTGCCGTTCTCAAAAATTTTGATTTTTTCGATCTTGTCGCAAGTAAACTCACCTATCACTTTACCTCTGCCTCTGCTATATGTTGTAGGCATATCACCGTCAAGATCTACAATAATGCTATTGCGGTTAATTGCTTTTGTTTCGTATATGTAACACTTAAATGGTGTTTCTATTTTAGGGCAGGTTTTCCTAATCTCTATGGTCTTTTTACCGTTAGCAATAAGTTCACAATATTTTTGTTTAATTGATAAAAGGATAGACATAGGCACATTATTTTGAATTGCCATAATTATTTCTCCATTTCTTTTCTCAAGCTTTGTTTTATATAAAAATTTATTCCATAAATGCGATTTTTACTTTTAAGCAGATTTTCAACCGTATGTCCAAATTTATACCAATTTACTTCAGACTGATAATAATTAAGCTTGCCTACTTTCCACATATCAACATAATCTGCACATTCAATGAAGCTGAGTATATCCGCTTCATTAATTACAGGTTCAGCTGATACCCAAGTTTTTATACCGAGTTTATGTGCCTGCTTTAATGCATACAATCTATCGTGAGGGGTACCTGCATTAGGTTCTTCTGACGGAATGAAATTGTTATCAGAAACATTTCCATCATATCCGGCATAAGTGATTCCAAACCAATCATTACCATCAAGCAAATCAAAGTCACGCATTGCGTCCAATCCGTTCTTAGTTAGCACCTGAACATTATTTCCGCTTCTTTTTAATAGTTTAATGATTTTTCTTGTAGTTGAGCTGTCAAAACCTTTAGGGTACGGATCACAGCTAAAACAAAGGTGTATTAGTTTGCCTGTAATACTTTCCTTTTCAATTTGCTTTATTGTTTCATCGAAAATGTTTTTTCTTGGTTCTACAAGATTATGAAATTCTTGTTTCTTTTTAAAGAGAACTCTTGGAGCAAAACAATAAAAACATTCGTGAGGACAACCTGTGTAAATATTCAAAGCATAATCGCCGTATTCTTTTGCAGCGCCTTTAGGTATGTAAATTGGTTTCATTATTGTAAGATCACCTACTTTATATTTTTAACTGTCCCTCCGAGGGACAGCTATTATATAAATTTAATCGCCTGGAATTTCGGACAGTTTATAAATGAGTTACCCCATTTAATATTTTTGTTTTTAGCATAAACAGTTTTGAGGTTAGCGCAATTAGAAAAAGCATAATCATCTATTTTTGTTACTGTATAGGGGAGAGTAACAGTTGTAAGAGTTTTGTTGTTATAAAATGATTCTTGGTCTATGCTCGTTATATCATGTCCGAACAAGCGAGTGGGAACAGTTGTACTGGTTTCTGTACCAAAATATTTATATACTGATGCCGAGCCGCCGTTAAAAGAAATAATGTAATTACCATAAACTTCTATAATTCCCGAAATTTGTTTTTGAATAAGCGTTACGTCAATTATATTTGTATATCCTGAACGGTCAAAATCCGAGTACTGACTGTAATACTTTTCTGAAGTGTTCATTCCTGAAAGCTTTTTCTGAATTAGCGTTGCATCCATAACGGAAATACGTCCGTCACCGTTGACATCGCCAATTTGAATTGTAGCGGCTAATGTCGGAAGTGTTGCAGATGATATCAATAACATTAAGATTATTGATGATAAAATAATTTTTTTGAATTTCATTTTATTTTCTCCTTAATTAAAATATTTGCAGGGACTTGCATAGGATACAAGCCCCTGCTTTTTCAAAGAACATTCGGGGAGAATGTATGAGTAGATAGCGAAAATTAATTAGTTTGAGTTTCTCTAATTGCGATGATTTTATCCTCTACAGGTACATATTTTCTGAGAAATGTTCTCAATGCTCCGTCGAGTTCTGCATAACTTAGATTGTATGTTTCCTTTTCTTTTGTATCTGTTAAAAGTTTGACTGTAAGTTTTTTCTTAAAAGCAACTGAATACTCAGAATACAGATATGTATAAAAAGGTGTGTGCTCATTATTTTTTTCTTTTAAAAAGCCTTTATAGAATAAATCGTTTTTTACATATCTTGTATTAATAAATTCAATAACTTCATCTGTTGTGGGATAACTTGAAATAATGTAAGAGAAAACCGAATATGCTTCTTTTTTAATCACATATGCAATAGTCATCAATACTTCAAAACTAATTTTCGGAGTCAAGTGTCCCTCCGAGGGACACTTATTGTGTTGAGAATAATTTGAATTTATTTTTTTCTCTGCTTTAGGGCTTTCTTGAATATCTGTAATTTCTGAATCGTCGTCATCATTGGAAATGGGAGAAGGGGGATAGAATATGTTTTCAATATCATCAGGATTTTCTCTTATTTCTCTTGCAATTTCTTTTGTGATATGACAGTCAGAATGATTAAGAATAAAATTGAAAACAGCTGATTGCTGTTGACGTGTCAGAAACGATAATTCATATCCCGCACCGACTGTAATTGAATTGCTGTCAACTCTTGAAAGCAGAGGCTCAATAAGTTTTGTCAGCTGAATATATTTATGTACTGTTTTTCTGTTTGTATTGTTTTCCTCCGCTATCTGGCTGGCGGTAGATTTGCTGCCAAGCTTTTGTAAAAGCTGCATTTGTTCAAGATAGGAAAATGCAAGCTCAGACGGTGCGTAATCCGTGTTTCGGTCATTATTTGTAGCAAGAAGCATAAGGCGTTGTTTGTCAGGATTGGTTTCCTTTCTGATGACAGCCTTTACTGTATCAATTCCAAGCTGTATGCAAGCTCTGCGGCGGTGACGGCCTGCAATTAATAGATATCTGTTTTCTTTGCCTTTTTTATTATTTGGTATTACAATAATAGGGTCAAGCTGGCCTACTATTTTCATACTTTCAGCGATGCGGTTTATTTTATCCTCATGAATTTTATGCGGCTGGTCATTAATTTCATCTATCAAATCAACATCTAAGTCAACAATCTGGTTTTCAGAGCTGTTGCCTAGGAGTTCAGAATACGCCTGTTCAGGTGTTTTAAGAACTTGTTTTTTAGGTTTAAAAAACTCAGGCATTTTCGCACACCTCCATTATCTTATGGGCAACTTCAATATATTGAGCGCCGACAACTGATTTAGAATCGGCAACGCTGCTGCGGTGGAAACCCACAGCATTTTTTGTTTCAGTTCTGAAAGAAATGTATGTATTAAAAACCAAGTCGCCGTAGCTTTCTCTTAGTGCATTATAAATAGTTGCCGAATGTTTTGTATTTGTCTGATACATTGTTACCAACAATCCGATTAAGTATTTGCGTATATCCGTATCGTTTTTTACTCGCATAAATGTTTCTGTCATCTGTTCCACGCCATCGTAGCTGAGCAAGTCAGCTTGAACAGGGATAATCAGTTTGTCACAGGCTTTGAGTACGTTTGTAACAAGCAAGTCAAGCGCGGTTTGACAATCAAATATTATGTAATCGTAATTGTTGTTGAAATAGTCATCTTCAAAAATCCTCAATATGACATTAGAACTGTTGTTATCGGCAGCGATAATACCAAGCATACCGGCAAGAACATTTATTGATGGTATGTAATCAATGTTTTCATTTTCGTTATGCCGTATGCAGTTGCTGTAGTTTATCTTCTGATTTGTGACGACACTGAAAATTATATCTGATGTTGTAGGTTTGCCGTCAGGTTCAAAGCCGAACCAATTTGACAAATGATGTTGTGGGTCGCAGTCAACAAGAAGAACTCTGCGCTTGTTTATAGCAAGTGCAGCTCCTATGTTCATAACGGTTGTAGTTTTGCCTACACCGCCCTTTTGATTTGTTACTGCGATTTTAATAGCTTTTTTGTTTGTGTTCTTTGTTTCGTTCATTTTTAATTCCCCCGAATTAATAATTTTTATTTGCAAGTGTCCCTCGGAGGGACAGTTGTGCTTTATGACAATAAAAAAGACTGCCGATTTGCAATCATATGTAAATATATTACATTGAAAAATTCATACCGCCAAAGCCTATATCCGGAATTTGACTTGGCAAGACAGACTGCTGCGGTGAAGCTGTTTGCAGTGTGGGTGTCTGATTTTGCGTTTGCACTTGAAATTGTGTAAAATCAGGTCTTAACTCCTGATTAACATTATCAATAACATTTTTAAATGCGCTGTGTGCTCTGTCGAGCGAAGCGGTAACATCCTTGCTTGTTATGTTTTTATCGGACATAATTACTTTGTAGCAATTTGACATATGCCGTAATCGGCTTTCAGTGATTTTAATTCCAAAGTATGATTGCAGCATAACAGAAGTGGCATCAGCTTCAAATTCAATTTGTGCGTTTGACCGCTGTTCGTGTCTCTTTGTTTTATCATTGTGCAGTATTGCGTGTCCGGCTTCGTGAGTTAGGATTGATAGCTTTGTTGTATCATCAAACATACCGCTTAATGATATTGAATTATTTGCCGTGTCATAATAACCTCGCAGCTTAACAGAGTTGAAAGAATTTTCATATACAGTACAATTCAAATTTTGTTCACAATAATTTTTGATTGTATTGTAAATCTGTGCGTGCTGTTCTGATGAGTATCCAAGGTCAAAATATTTTGGATAATCATTTTTTGGACAATTTGTCTGCGTAATGTCAAATACTGTTCCAACTTTAAAATGGAGTTTTTGTTCTGCCTGAATTTGATTAAGTTTATAGTCTTTTTTCTGTTCGGCCGTTGCTTTGCTGAGTGGTACAAGGTTATCGCCAATATGCAGATATGTTTTTACAGTAGGTACAAGTATTTTCATACCATGTTCGCCTCGTCTTACGGAATATCCCATATCCTTAAATGCTTTAAAGCTGTTACAATACCGTGCGCCTTGATTTTGAGAGTAGATAAGCATTGAGTTTCGGGTACTGTAATTATAAAAGCGGGAGGAAAATTTAAGATATTCTGCTATTTCCTGCGGATTTTGTTCAAAGTTTTTAGCAAGGTCTATGACCTTTTGCTGCATTTCATTTTTAAGTTCTTCTGATTTTGAAGGGTCATATGTCATTTTTTACACCTCGCTGTCTGCATATTTGATTCTGATTTCTTCCTGTTCATCAGCCGGAAGCACTGAAATACTGGTTAAATCTCTTGGTGCCATTGTTTCGCCGGGCATTATAAGATTTTCTGGAATTTCGCAAAAAAACAATGCTCCGTCATCCTGCTTGACAATAACTTTGTCGTTGTGATAACCTACAACAGTATTATCAATATACGGTTGTTCGCAGCTAAATGCGCTCATAATTACACCTCCTTTGGTTTCAGTTTTTATATGTGTCCCTCGGAGGGACAGTTGGTAAAATAAAAAGACCGACTGCATATGCAATCGGTTGTTATTAAATATTATTATATTATTAAAATCAGTTTCCTTTTAAATTGTTACTAAATATACTAATTACCTTATTGTCAAATTCTTTTCGTTTATCGCGCATTGAGTGCTGATATATATTATGTAGGGTGTCTAATGTTTCCCAGCCGCCTATTCGAGCAATTTCTTTATCAGGCAATCCTTGAGCGTGTAGTTCAGAAGCAAAATAATGTCTTAACTTATGAAAACTAAATTTTGGAACATCACATTTTTTTACAAGTTTTGTAAAAGCAGAGTCAATCGAAGATAATTTACATCCAAAATATTTCCACTTTTTTATTTCATTAATCATCTCATCTGACATTGGAACAAATCGACGACCTGCTTTGGTTTTTGGTGCTTTTATTACTATTTCTTGATTTTCACCGTAAACAGCAGCTTTATTTACTGTAATTCCATCCTCTAATACATCGTCTATTGTTAATGCACATACCTCAGAACGTCTTAAAGAACCAAACGCTGCTAATAAAATTGGTACTCTTATAAAATCATTTGCAGCATTTAGCAGCTTATTAATATCTGATGTTGTTGGAATTACGTATTCCGGTGTGACTTTCTGCGGCAGCCTAATATTAGGCTTTAATGAGGGATAATATGTAGATAAAACCGAAGATAACAATCCATATGAATTCCTCACGGTTTTTGGAGAGTAAGTTAAGGCCATTTCATTTACGGCTATTTGAATTATTTCTTGATTCAACTCTTTGAGTTTCAAAGTCATAATACATTTAAAATGATTTTTCTTGTATCTTCTATAACCAACAATTGTAGAAGGGGATAGGACAGCTGATTTGCTGTCAATATACCTTTGATATGCTTGTTCAAGTGTTAAATCACTATAAGGTATATCTTTTATGTAATTCTTATTTTCGTCAACATAATCTAAAACCCTAACATGATAATTTCCAGAAGGGAGTTTATGAGCAGAATACAAAACATTAGCACTTCCTTTAAAAATTCAAAATATGACAATTTATTCATAAATTATATAAATTATAACATATTATAGAATGAAATTAAAGTAAGAGATGAGTAAATTTTAATAATTATATTATAATATTGTGACATAAATTGCGAAATGATTTTGAAATTATAGATTTTTATAAAAAATAATTTATATTCGAGGGTTCGATTCCCATCATCCGCTCCAAATAGAAACCGCAATTTTGATACAGATTGTATTGAAATTGCGGTTTTGCTTTACTGTTTGCATTTTATTTATTATAATTTAATAATAAGATAAAAATTTCCAATTACGGTGCGATAAAATCGCACTCTGCTGCATTTACTTAATGAAAGGAGCAAAAGGAAATGTCGAACGTTGAAAATATTAGTGTTAAAGAGCTTGATGAACAGATAGCTAAAATTGCAGACGGCGACAAGAGCGCTCTTGCCGTCTTGTATAACTGTATCAGCGTTTCGGTATATTCCTATGCACTTTCGGTTTTAAAGAACCGTTCGGACGCGGAGGATGTTTTGCAGGATACTCTGCTTGAGATATGGCGCTCAGCGCCGGGATATAAGCAGATGGGAAAGCCGATTGCTTGGGTGATAACGATAGCCCGAAGCCTATGTCTTATGAATCTTCGCAGGAAAAACAGATTTTCCGATGAGCCGTTTGAAACAGCTGTATATATGCCGGAAAATGAAGGGCTAACATGCGAAGATAAAATAGTGATACGCACTTGTATGGAAACTCTCGGCGATGTGGAGCGTGAAATTGTAATTATGCACGCAGTATCGGGACTTAAGCACCGCGAGATTTCAGAAGTCCTCAAGATGCCGCTTTCCACGGTTCTGTCAAAATACAACAGAGCAATAAAAAAATTGCGAAAAACACTAAGCGACGACTAAGGAATGGAGGGATACTATGGCTAATAAAGACATAGAGCGAAAAATACAAAACGCATTTTCAAAAGCAGTACCCGATGTTCTGGACTCCGTTTTGCAGCAGTGTTCAGAGCAGAAAAGAACAGTGATTGAAATGACAGAAAAAAAGAGGAATAAGGGTTTAATTTATAAGATAGCAGCTATTGCTGCGGCATTTGTTATTCTTTTGGGAGGCACTGCGGCTGTGCTGACGACAATAGACAGCAACAGCGTTGAAACGACAGTATTCTTCGATGTGAACCCAAGTGTTGAAATACTTCTTAACCGAGATGAGAGAGTTCTCGGCGTAAATGGTTTAAATTCCGACGGAGAAACAATCATTGGAGATATGGACTTTAAAGGAACAGATTTGGACGTTTCGGTAAATGCGCTTATTGGTTCAATGCTGAAAAACGGATATCTAAGCGATATTGCGAACTCAATTCTCATTTCAGTCGATAACGGTGATCCTCAAAAGGCCGCTGAGCTTCAACAGAAGCTTGTAGATAATATCAATGCGATAATCGGCGGTGCATCAATCGACGGAGCAATTCTAAGTCAAACCCTCTCCCACGATAAAAATATAGCTGATCTTGCCGAGCAGTATGGAATTACCTACTCAAAGGCACAACTTATTTCAGATATTTTGGCGGAGAATTCACTTCTTACATTTAAAGATCTTGCAGGAATATCTATAAACGAACTTAATTTAATTCGGCAAAGCGGCGGTATTACAAACGATAACTTACAAGTTACAGGAACTCCCAGCGCCGACAAATATATCGGCGAGAAGTCCGCTTGGACTAAAGCTGTTCAGCACGCCGCTGACAACGCTGATAATCAAGAGCAGAAAACCGCCATCTCTAATCTTATCCCAAAGGATACTAATTACGACATTTCAGCCAATCTCGGAAAAGTACAGCTTGACGCTGAGAACGGCAAAATGGTATATGAAGTAGAATTCAGAGTTTCAGGGTTTGAGTATGAATATGAAATTGATGCACTTACCGGCGATTTAGTCAAATATGACAGAGAGGTTGACGACGATTATCGTGATTCCTCAACCTCCGCACCGGATAATTCTGACTCTAAAAATTCTTCCGATAACAAGTCGTCATCTTCAAACAACAAATCTGCCTCAGCAAATTACATCGGTGAACAAAAGGCAAAAGAAATCGCTCTTAAACATGCAGGAGTGTCCGGGAACAATGCAAAAGAGCTTGAGGCAGAGCTTGACCGTGAAAATGGAACTGTTGTTTATGATGTAAGCTTCAATGCGAGCGGATACGAGTATGATTACGAAATCAACGCGACAACAGGTGAAATAGTGCGCTCTGACCGTGAGGTTGACGATGACTACCGTAACGACACCAATAATAAGACTTCTTCAAATAACAAGGCTTCTTCAAATTCAGTTTCCAAATACATCGGCGAGCAGAAGGCAAAAGAAATCGCTCTTAAACATGCAGGAGTGTCCGAGAACAATGCAAAAGAGCTTGAGGCGGAACTTGACAGTGAAAATGGAACTAATATTTATGATGTTAGTTTTAATTCAAGCGGATATGAGTACGACTACGAAGTTAACGCTGTAACAGGAGAAATTATTCGTTCCGAGAAAGAACGTGACTGACCTGCATAGTTTATAAATCGCGGACTGATTTGTTTTGAAATCGACACAAAACAGAAAAGGTGTTGTTCAGTTTTATGGGTAAATCCTCTATAATTACATTATCAGCCACGGCTGAAATTTAATTCAGAGGAGAATACACTATGAACACGGACAAAATTTATGCAGAGGCAATCGCCAACGAGTACGCGCCAAAGGATACGTCAAAAGTCGTTGCTTTAAAGAAGCTGGACAGAAAAGCAAAAAGTAAGGCAAACATCTTTGCTTATACTTTTGGGGTGATTATGGCACTTGTACTTGGTACAGGGATGTGCCTGTCTATGGGAGTAATCGGAGATGGAAGCACAGCTATGATGGTTGTCGGAATTATTGTAGGTATCATTGGTATTGCGGGCGTCAGCGTTAATTATCCGATTTACAGAAAATTGCTACAAAATAGCAAAAAACAATACGCGTTTGAAATTATGCAGCTTGCAAAAGAAATCAGTGAAGAAGCCGAATAACAAAGAAAGGAGGGCGGCAGCATATGAAAAGATCTGAAAGTAAATATTTCAATACCGCCCTCTGTATGGACGAGGCACTTATAGCTTTGCTGGAATTGAAGGATTTAGAATATATAACCGTAAAGGAAATCTGCGAAAAAGCAGGAGTAAACAGATCAACATTTTATCTGCACTATGAAACGATTACCGATTTAGTGAATGAAGCAATGGAGAATGTCAACAAACGTTTTCTGTCTTATTTTACTCAGGATGAGAATGATTTTATTGCTAAGATAAACAGTAAGAAACTCAAAGAAGGATTATGTTTTTAAGACGATGGTAAGCTCAGTCATTTTGTCATTGCGCTTTGTGGTATTTTCAAATCAGTTGATTACTTTCAATCCAATTCAGTATCCTTATCTTCGTCATTTCTGTGTTTTGTATAGTAGTAATATGTGCTCCGCGGTAAATCTGATACTTCTATTAACA
>CANQMH010000034.1 GCA_947624865.1 uncultured Clostridia bacterium
GGCGACGGTTCAACAACAGCTACTCTTCTTGCTCAGGCTCTTATCAGAGAGGGAATGAAGAATGTAACAGCAGGTGCAAATCCTATGATTCTTAAAAAGGGAATTGCAGACGCAGTTGATGTGGCTGTTAAGGCAGTTATCGACAACAGTCAGAGCGTTTCGGGTACGGAGGATATTGCAAGAGTTGCAACAGTTTCATCTCAGGACGAGTTTATCGGTAATCTCATTGCTGAAGCTATGGAAAAGGTTACTACTGACGGCGTTATTACAGTTGAGGAGTCTAAAACAGCTGACACCTACAGCGAAGTAGTTGAGGGTATGATGTTTGACAGAGGTTACATTGCGCCTTATATGGTAACCGATACAGATAAGATGGTTGCAGAGCTTGATAATCCCCTCATTCTTATCACAGATAAAAAGATTTCCACAACTCAGGAAATTCTGCCTTTGCTCGAACAGATTGTTAAGTCCGGCAAAAAGCTCCTTATTATCGCTGAGGATGTAGAGGGCGAGGCACTTACAACTCTTGTTCTTAATAAACTTCGCGGAACATTTACCTGCGTAGCAGTCAAGGCTCCCGGATTTGGCGACAGAAGAAAAGAAATGCTTCAGGATATTGCTACTCTTACAGGCGGTACAGTAATTACCTCAGACTTGGGTCTTGAACTTAAAGATACAACTATGGATCAGCTTGGTACAGCACGTCAGGTTAAGGTTGAAAAGGAAAATACAATTATTATTGACGGCGCAGGCGATAAAGATGCAATTAAGGGAAGAGTTTCTCAAATCAGACAGCAGATTGAAACAACAACATCTGACTTTGACCGTGAAAAGCTCCAGGAACGTCTTGCAAAACTTGCAGGCGGTGTAGCAGTAATCAAAGTAGGCGCAGCTACTGAGGTTGAAATGAAAGAAAAGAAGCTCAGAATAGAGGATGCTCTTGCAGCAACTAAGGCAGCTGTTGAAGAGGGTATCGTAGCAGGCGGCGGAATTGCTTGTATGAACGCTATTCCGGCTGTTGCCGAGTTTGTTGAAACTCTTGAAGGCGATGCAAAAACAGGAGCAAAAATTGTTCTCAAGGCTCTTGAAGAACCTCTTCGCCAGATTGCTGAGAATGCTGGTCTTGAGGGCAGCGTGATTGCTGAAAATATTAAGAAAGAAAATAAGCTCAGTTACGGTTTTAATGCACTTACTGAAGAATATACAGATATGGTGGCCGCAGGAATTGTTGACCCGACAAAGGTTACTCGTTCAGCCCTCCAGAATGCTTCTTCGGTTGCATCAATGGTACTCACTACAGAATCGCTCGTTGCTGACATCAAAGAGCCTGCAGCTCCGGCTGCACCGGCAGCACCTGATATGGGCGGAATGTACTAATTAATCATATAAAAACTGATTTAGGGTATTGCCTTTGTGCAATACCCTTGCTTTTTATTTTACGTTATATTATAATTACAGTATGTAAAATGATATAAGTTGGTGGAGTTATGAAAATAAAAGAAGATTTTATGCTGCGCAAGATTGCAGATTCATATGTAGTTGTTCCTGTAAACCAAATGACTCTTGATTTTAACGGAATAATTAATCTGAATGAAACAGGAGCTTTTTTATTTGAGTTGCTTCAAAACGGAGCAGAAAGGGAAGAACTTGTTGAGAAAATGCTTGATGAATACGATGTAACAAGAGATAAGGCAGAAAAAGATATTGATACATTTATTTGCAAAATAAAGGAAGCGGACATCATTGAATAAAGAAGTGCTTTTTGATGATATTATTGATATTATGATTGAAAAGCTAAACAGCGGAGGTACAGTAACATTTACTCCACGCGGGAAAAGTATGCTTCCTATGCTCAGGGACGGAGAGGACGTAGTTGTTCTTTCAAAGCCTTCGGGGCGAATACATCTTTTCGACGTAATTTTTTACAGAAGAACCAATGGTGTTTATGTTCTTCACAGAGTGGTTAATTTTGACTCTGACGGAAGCTACGTGCTTTGCGGAGATAATCAGTTTGAGCTTGAACACGGTGTAAAAGATGATGATATAATTGGAGTTGTTACTGCTTTTTACCGAAAAGGCAAGGCTTACAAAATAAATTCAGTAACATACAGACTGTATATAAATTTTTGGCATTACAGCAGATTTTTCAGACATTCTTATCGGTACGGCAGAAATAAGATTTCAAAAATTTTTTCAGGGAAAAAGGAAAAAACTACTGATGAAGAAAAAACTGAGTGATATAGAAAAAAAGGAATATAAATATCTAATTCAAGTATTGGCTTCTGCTGTAAATGACACAGATGTTCCATTTCCCTATGAAGGCATAAATTGGGATCATCTTATTTATTATGCGAGAGTTTCCGGAGTTAATGCTTTGTTTGCAAACGCTGTTCTAAAACTTCCGCAGGATTATCTCCCGGAAGAAGAGATATGCAGTAAATTGAAGAGAATAAAAAATGTTGAATTATTTTTAGACAGTGTTTTAAATTCTGAAATTGAAAATATTCTTAGAACATTTGATAAATACAAAGTAAAAAATCTCCCGCTGAAAGGATATTTTATGAAGCGTGAATATCCACGCTCTGATTTCCGCTCGATTAGCGATTTTGATATTCTATTTGATATAAAACAAATTGATGTTGTAAAAAAAGCATTTGAAGAAATTGGATACGATTTTTTGCATAATGATGATAATCAATATCATTTTCAGAAGAAGCCGTATGTATATATTGAAATGCACTCGACGCTTGTTCATGAACATGAACATTATTATCCTTACCTATCAGACCAGATTGACCGTTCTGCAAAGCGTAAAGAATATGAGTTTTCTTATGAAATGAGTGTTGAAGATTATTATATTTATATGCTTGTTCACAATTCAAATCATTTTCGAATGGGAGGTATGGGCATAAGAATGACGCTTGATACGTACCTTTTTTATAAAAATCACAGAAATGATTTTGATTATGACTATCTGAGCAGCAGGTTAAAACTTTTTAAACTTGACAAATTTGACAAGAGAGTACGTGAAATTGCTTTTAGTTGGTTCTCAGGTGTGACACCGAAGATGACCTTTGATGATTTTGAAATATATATTCTCCTCAGTGCAACTCTCGGAAGAGTCAGTACAGGAGTAATGATAGGCTCATATAAATCTATTAACAATTCAGAAAACAGCAGTAAGCGAAAGTTTAAATTTTTATATTTTATATCAAGTGTTTTTCCAAAGAAAAGCTTAATGGCAGTAGAACATTCATATCTTAACAGGTTTCCGTTTCTTCTTCCTGTTTCATGGGTTTCAATGTGGTTCAAAAGATTTTTCATTGAAAAAAATGTTCATATTAAGCAGGGAATAAGAAACAGGCTTTCATATACAGATGAAGATGTAACGTATTTTAAAGGAATACTAAATGAAGTAGGGTTTAATGATTTAGATTAAGTTTAAAAACTTTTAATTATGTAATAAAACCACCGTATTAAAACAAATACGGTGGTTTTGTATTTTGAACTCTGTTTAATTATAATTTGTAAGTGCAAGTTTATGATTATAGATATATTATGTGCTTGCTTCTTTATTTTCAGGAATTTTTTTAAGTTTAGCCACAAATTCTTTAATTTTAACATATTTTCCATTGAGAATGCAGTTTAAAGCAAACGCAGAAACAGGGATAAGAAGAACAATATATGTCAGAATATATTGAGATTTGCCCTCAAACAGCATATGATAACCGAATCCTCCTAAAATAACAAGGGGGAGAAGCACAGTTTCAATGTTTGTCTTTCTATGCAAAAACATACAGTAAATACCGACAGCAAACAGAATATAGATTATTTGCATATAAAGATTAAAATACAATTCAAAGAACTGACCAAGACTGCCTTCATACATACTTTTTCCAATACCGTTAATGTTATATGAATGTTGTTTTACTTTGCTTACCCAAATACTCTCAAAGGTGGGTTCGTTCCATTGGCTGATAATCTTTTTACCGAAGAAGTCGACGGCATAACTGGGATTATTTGCCATAATGTTTAGTCTTGAATTAATGTCGTTCCATGCCTGAGCAGAGGCGGCGTCAGAATTAAGATTGTTGTTTTTAAAAGTATTAAGAGCAATTCCGTTATACCATCCGGGAGCCATATAAGATTCGTTGAGTCCCATATCAAGATAAAGCGTTTGAGATACTCCGCTTGAGAACTCAGTATTTGCCCTGCTTTCGTAACTCATAATAACAAGGTTGCTTGTACCTGCCGTGGCAATACATATGGCAAGCGCAAATGCAATGCTCTGCCATTTTTTATTCTTGATTGTATGCACAATAAGCATTACAACAAACGCAACAAGATAAATCATATTGTTATATTTTGCAAGCGTTGAGAGCACAAGCAGAACTCCGCAGGGAATAAGCAGAACATATTTGTTTGTCTGAAAATATTTAATAAGGAAATAGCTTGCCCATATTGCAGCGCACATACCTATGATATTACCGTAAGCAAATGTGCTGAATAAAATAAGCTGAAAACATCCTGCAAGCATCAGAATAGCAATAAATTCAATGCTGCGTCTTTTAAACAATATTTTTGTAATTTTAGCAATTCCAAGATAAGCAAGACCCACACAAAAAACATTTATTACCTGAATCGGCATTGAATTTGCAGTTCCGAAAATTCTGTAGATCATTTCGCAAATAAATACAAAACCAAGCTGAAAAGGATAGAAGTTATAATATGAATAACCTCCGTAATAGTCACTGTTGTAGAACTGAGAGCCGTTAATCAAAGAGCTGTAGTCGCCCTTGGCGGCTTCGGTAGCTGTTTCAAAAATGTTATAGCTGTCGGCAGCAGGCACAGAGGCTACAGAGAATATCCAAATCAAGCCTAATACAACGGAAAAGGCAACAAGACCTATTTCCATATATTTCATATTTATTTTTGCAAAGAAATCATAATGACGTTTCATTCTGAAAACAAATACTGTAAACAGTACGGTGAACAAAATATTAAGCGCAACATTGTCAACCTGATACTGTATCACTTCACTGACGTAGTTCTGAGGGTCAATAATGCTTGTCTGGAAAAAGCTCATTATTGCTATGTAACCAAAGGCTATAAATACAAATAAGCATATAATATTTACAACTACGTATTCAACGGTGTTTTGTTTTTTAACAGTATTGACTGTTTTATTCTTTAAGGAATTAACCGTTTTATTTTTAACCGGATTTACGGTTTTTTTATTTTTTGTTTGTCCCATTTTATTCTACCGCCTGCTTTAAAATTCATTTTTTACCGAACGCATAAACAGTTTACCGAGAGCTTCCTTAGCGTCAACATTTTCAAAAAGTACACTGTAAATGCTCTGAACAATAGGAAGTTCCACCCCGTAATCGCATCCGAGCTTGTACAATGCTTTTGATGTCATCACACCCTCGGCCAGTTTTTCAAATTTTATACCTTTAACAAGATCCTCACCGTATTTACGGTTGTGACTCCAAGGCGAAAACAGAGTAGCCTCATAATCGCCGAGATGACAAAGTCCGTAGGCGCTCATTTCATTACCGCCCAAAGCTTTAATAAGCCTTGAAATCTCGCGGGTACCTCTTGCCATAAGCGCGCCTTTTAAAGAGGTGTAATTAAGTCCGTCAAGCATACCTGCGGCTATGCCGATAATATTCTTTGCGGCAGCGCCGATTTCACTTCCGATTAAATCTGTACCGAGATAAAATCGTATAAGCTCGCTTGTAAACTCTTTGACAAGATTTTCTTTGACAGTATGGTTGTTGCTGTCAATAACCATACAGTTCGGAATACCTCTGACGTAATCCTGAGGATGTCCGGGTCCGACCCACACTGCAATCGGAGTTTTGTTTTCATCAACAAAATCCGATACAACTTCACTCAAACGCTTTCCTGTTGTTGCTTCAACGCCTTTCATACACAGCACAACGGTTTTATTGTCAAGATTGTACTTTGCAATTTCACTGAAGTATGAGCGTAAATACTGTGAAGATATGGAAATAACAATTATCTCTGCTCTGTCAACGGCTTTCTGCAAATCAGAGGAAACTTCAATTGACTGCGGAAAGACAAGATAATCATTTTTGTGAGTTTTTTTAAGTTGAATAAATTCCGGCGCGTCGGCAAGTCCGCAAGACATAACATTGTGTCCGATTTTATCAAGATACCATGCTATACAGCTGCCCCAGCGTCCGCAGCCTAAAACTGAAATATTCATATAAATTTACTCCTGTAATAAGAAAATAAAATCAAACAGGCAACAAAAAGCCCCGCCCAACCGTATGATTTAAATAATAACCTGCCTACGAAAAAAGCAGGTGGGTGCCTTCCTTTAAGCTTCAGGCTCCCTTCTTCCGAGTACGGGAGGTCTGCACACCACTTAAAGAGTAAAGCTCCCGATTTAAGTGTTGTAGGGTTATTTTAAAATCATTCGCGCATCGGGCAGGGGAAAGACCGATTACGATAGGGTGTACCATATACTTTTAAGATGCTACCCTAATATTATATGAAAAAGAATGCTGAATTAATCTTCATCATCGTAAAGCTCACTGTTGTAATTTTCTTCAAAAATTGCAGCAATTCTGTCGAGTTTTTCATCGTCATCAATTTCAGCAAGTTCCTCCTCACCGTCAACTTCCTGAACCTCAAATATATAATACTCGCCCGAATCGTTTACTGAATCGGCAGGGTTTTCATAATAGGGATAAAGCACATAAAATTTGCCTTCATCATTTTCTATAATATCAAGAATTTCAAATTCAATTTCTTCACCGTCATCACTTATAAGTGTAACTAAATCCGGAGTGTATTCGTTAGACATTTTATTACCTCCTCAGAGTAATTCAATAATAGATAGTATTTAATTTCTCTTTAATTAATTGTACATTTTTTTATACATTTAGTCAAGCTATTTGCGAATTTAGATGTGATTAAATATTTAATATATTTTTTTTAAACTTTTTTTAAAAAAAGTGTTGACAATAAACAATCTCTGTGATATTATATATTCAAGATAAAAAAAGTCTTAACATTATTTTACTAATTACTTCCTTTCTATGTGCTTGATTACTCCATAAAATTACCTAAAAACCGACGGCTGCATACCGTCGGTTTTTACGTTATGACGTAAATTATTAATCTTTTGAAATAATTCTTGAAAATCGGCGTAAAAAGGGATATAATCATTTAGTATTATTGCGCAAATTGCTGATTTATTGCATAAAAAGGAGCTGTGGCATGAAATCATTTGATAAGCTTCCGTCGCAGTTTCAGTGTGACGAGGTAAAATCATATTATGATATACTTTGCAAGAAAACCGCAAGTCTTTTCCTTAAACGGATTACAGACATTATTTTTTCATTAATATTGCTTGTAATACTTATTATACCAATAATAATTATTTCAATCATAGTAAAAACCACATCAAAGGGTGCTGTTTTTTATAAGCAGGAGCGTGTTACAACATACGGAAAGCGTTTTAAAATTCTAAAATTCCGAACAATGATTGAAAATGCCGACCAAATGGGTTCGCTTGTTACAACCGACCGTGACAGCCGCGTTACTAAAATCGGCAAGTTTTTGAGGAAATACCGCCTTGATGAAATTCCTCAGATTTTCAATGTCCTTTCGGGGAATATGTCCGTAGTGGGAACACGTCCTGAGGTTCCTCGTTATGTTGAAAGATATGAACCTGAGTATTATGCAACATTGCTTATGCCTGCGGGTATAACATCTCTCGCTTCGATAATGTATAAAGATGAAGAAAAACTGCTGAGCGCTGAGAAAGATGTTGATAGGGTATATATTGAAAAAATTTTACCGGAGAAAATGAAATATAATTTAAAATATACCAAAAATTTCGGTTTTCGTTCTGACCTTAAATTAATGCTTAAAACCGTAAAAGAGGTTTTCGGTTGATTATGGGGAAGAACGAATAAATATGACAAGTCCTCGATTTGAGTATATTGATACTTTTAAATTTATAAAAATTTAATTGATATGCCCCAACAGTGTATTTTATGAGGTAACGAAATGACTGCATTTAAGGAAATGTTGAAAAATTCTTCTTTATTCAGAAAAATATACATAATTGATTTATTTTTCTGCAACATTGCATTCCTGCAAATTCCCGCGTATGTGCTTTTGTTTTTTCTGTTTATATGGGGACTGCGCCTTGTAGTTTATAATCAGCGCAGAAACAATACTTTTTTTAAGCTGAGATTTGGTCTGTGGATAGGAGCATTTCTGATTTGTTCGCTTTTGTCTATTCTTATTAACTTTTCAATAACCGTACTCTACAGCGTATTAATGTTTCTCCACGTGATGATATGCTTCTTCGTTTTTTACGGAATGCATACAGAGCCTGATTTTGATTTTAAAAATGAGCTTTATTCAATAGCCAGATTTATTGTTTATATAACAACCGTAATAAATATTATCGGTATAATTTGCCTTATGCTTGGCATTAGCTTTGAATGGTACTGGGTAAAGTTTACGATTTATGAAAATCGCTTTACTGGAGTATATGTAAATCCTAATCTGCTTGGATTTTCTTCGGTAGTTTCGGTAGTATGCTGTCATATGCTGTATAAAGACGGATTGATGAAAGCGGTAAATCAGCCGCGCGTGAGCAAAATTTGGATAGTATCATGCGTAGCCACAAATTTGTTTTCTCTTATTTTATGTGACTCAAATGCTTCTTTGGTGCTTGCATTGGGATATGCAATAGTATATGTAGTATATATTTTCTTTGCAGACAAAACGGGATTGTCAACTTCAAAAATAATTCTGAAAATAATTTCACTTGTGCTTGTGGGAGTATTCCTGATTGGTTCTGTGCTTATGTTCAGAACGATTTGTCAGGCAGGTTTTTCAGTAGTGGTATCAAAGACGACTTCAATTGTCGATATGCTTACAGGTGAACAGGATGTAGTTTCCGGCGACAGTGATCAGGTTACCAAAGATAGTGAAAAAAATTCTGATGTTACTTTCGGACATCAGAATAAAAACCTTGACAGCGGAAGAAAAAAGCTCTGGAAGGAATCAATTAATCTGTTTAAAATATCTCCTATTATAGGTATTTCAAACGGGAACATAATATTCTACAGCGAAGAATATTCAAACGGAGCATTAAGCTATTCCTATCATAAAAGCGATTTGCACAACGGTTTTTTGACTATTCTTGTTTCTACAGGAATAATAGGATTTTTGTTGTTCGGAATTTTTGGTTTCAGATTTGCAAAACATTCTGCCCAGCATTTATTCTTACAGAAAAAAACTTTCCGCAACGACGTATATCCCTGTTTATTTTCGTTCCTTTTTGCTTATTTGTTTTATGCGCTGTTTGAAAAGGCGCTGCTGTATGATATATCATTTATGGTAATGTGGTTCTGGCTTATGATGGGTTACATAAGCTGTTACATAGCCAAATTTGAGCCTATGCTTGAAACTCAGTATCTGTTTCATAAAAAACGTCTTACCAGAACAATGCTGTAATGCTTGTATAATCTTAAAAATTGATGTATAATAACCGTAGGTATGTTTTTTACCTGCGGTATTTTTTTACTGTATATGAAACTGCACGGTAACACTCGGGGAAAGAAGGTTTTTCTGATTTGTTGAACCTGTCTGCTCGAATTGTGAGCGGCGTTACGCCGCATTTGTAAAGGATGATAATTTTGAAGTACGGTTTTGTAAAAACTGCGGCGGCAACTCCAAAAATAAGAGTAGCTGATTGTGAATATAACGCAGAACAGATAATTTCTTTGGCAAAAGAGGCATATGAAAACGGTGCGTCGCTTGTCGTTTTTCCTGAACTTTGTGTTACGGGATATACCTGTTCTGATTTGTTTTTTCAGACGGCACTGCTTATTTCTGCCGAAAAAGGCGCAGAAAAGATTATCAGCAGTACAAGAGAGCTTGATATTGTTATAGTTTTCGGTGCGCCTGTTGCTGTTAAGCAGTCGCTTTACAACTGCGCGATAACTATTTATAAGGGAGAAATCCTCGGCATCGTACCAAAAGTCAATATACCCAATTACAGCGAATTTTACGAAGTACGTCAATTTATGAGCGGAAAAAATATAAATGAATGTATTTCATTTGCAGGTAAAAAATGTGTTGATATTTCAAAAAACTTACTTTTTCAATGTTCTCATATGAGTGATTTTTCGTTTGGCATTGAAATCTGCGAAGATTTGTGGGTTGCCGATTCTCCGTCAATAAATCTCGCAAAAAACGGAGCTGCAATTATCTGCAATTTATCTTCGTCCGATGATGTAATCGGAAAGGCTCAATACAGACGCGACCTTGTAAAGATGCAAAGCGGAAAACTGTGCTGTGCTTATATTTACAGTGATTCCGGATTTGGCGAAAGCACAACTGATATGGTTTTTTCGGGACAAAATATAATTTCAGAGAATGCAACTGTCATCTCTGAGAGCTGCCGCTTTAATCACGGAATTATATATGCTGACATTGACGTTGAAAAGCTTATGGAGGAACGCCGCAAAACAAACACATATAATTCCAACAGCGATATAGACCATATCAAAGTAAAATACTTTGATATGAATAAAAGAGAAATCAAGCTCACGCGTAAATTTCCTCAGACTCCGTTTGTACCTTCAGATAAGAGCGACCTTGAAAACAGATGTGAAGAGATAATCACCATTCAGGCGACAGGTCTTGCAACACGCCTTGAACACACGGGAATAAAGAATGTAGTTTTGGGATTGTCCGGAGGACTTGACAGTACACTTGCTCTCATAGTCTGTGTTCATACATTTGATATGCTCGGGCTTGACCGAAAAAATATTCATACTGTAACAATGCCCTGTTTCGGCACAACAAAGCGCACAAAGTCCAATGCAGAAAAGCTTGCCGAAGCATACGGAGTATCATTTGAAGAAATTAATATATCTGTTGCCGTGCTTCAGCATTTTAAAGACATTATGCATGACGAAAAAATAACCGACATCACTTATGAAAACTCACAGGCACGCGAACGCACTCAAATTCTTATGGATTTGTCTAATAAGTACAACGGACTTGTTATCGGCACTGGCGATTTATCAGAGCTTGCACTCGGCTGGGCAACCTATAACGGCGACCATATGAGTATGTATGCGGTCAACGTTTCAATCCCCAAGACGCTTGTAAGGTATCTTACGGCATATGAGGCTAAGATTGCTGATGAAACTCTCAAAGAAGTTTTGCTTGATGTTCTTGCTACTCCCGTAAGTCCTGAGCTTTTGCCGCCCGACGATCAGGGTAAAATTGCTCAAAAGACAGAGGATGTTGTAGGGCCGTATGAACTTCACGATTTTTTTCTGTATTATATGGTACGTTTCGGTTTTGCTCCGAGTAAAATATATTATATGGCAAAAATCGCTTTCAGCGGCAAATACAGAGATGAAGTCATCAAAAAATGGCTTACCGTTTTTGTAAAAAGATTTTTTGCACAGCAGTTCAAGCGTTCCTGCCTGCCTGACGGGCCAAAGGTCGGTTCAGTTACGCTTTCACCGCGCTCCGACTGGAGAATGCCCAGCGATGCGTCGGTTAATGCTTGGCTTAAAGACCTTGAAAATGCTTGATTTATATAATATTCTCAAATTATTATTGTCGGTGATATAGATGAAGTTATTTATAAAACGCAATATCTCTCCGTCTGATTTAAATTTTACTGTTTTTGATGAACTGGGAAAAGAAAAATACTTTGTCAAATTCCAAAAAGCAAAAACACCTGTGAGATTTTTTATAACGGACAAAGATGACAATGTAATGGTGAAAATCCGCCGACTTCCGATTGTCGGTACAAATACGTTTGTTTTTAAAGCAGGCAAAAAGCATTTAACCTTTGTAGAGCTTTTTACAAAAAATGGTATGTATTGTTATTTTTATGGAAATAACTGGCATATAACAGGAGATGTTATGTCAAAAAATTTCAGTATCATTGATGTAGATAATTCAGTTATTTCATCTCAGAAAAAAGATTTGGATAACTGTGAACTTGTAATTTTTGACAGCACTAATGAATTGTATTGTGTTGCAACATCAATATGCGTCAGCATGATCAATACTGTTGACAATCTTGCAGCACAGGCAGTATAATAGATTAACTTAATTAAAGGAGGCAGCAATATGGATAAACTGTTACAGCTGTTGGCCGCAAATTCAGGCTTTACAACTGCGGAAATAGCTACAATGCTGGGAGAGCCGGAAGATTATATCAAAGCACAGATTAAGGAATATGAAAACAGAGGAATAATCAAAGGCTATCAGGCGGTTGTCAATTGGGAAGAGGTCGAGGACAGCTATGTTGAGGCCCTTATAGAGCTTAAAGTTACGCCTAAAAAAGAAACAGGCTTTGATGAAATGGCAGAGCTTTGTATGGCGTTTGAAGAAGTTGAATCAGTTTATCTTATGGCAGGCGCATATGATTTTGCCCTGATAGTAAAGGGTGAAACAATGCAGGATATTGCAATGTTTGTTGCCAAAAAGCTTTCCACAATCGACGGAGTTCTCTCGACAGGCACTCATTTTATAATGCGCCGTTACAAGGATAGGGGAATGAATCTTACAGATTTTGACGACCGTGCAGACGGGAGGAATTTAATCCTGTGATAGATTATGATAAGTATTTTAATGATAAAATAAAAGAAGTCCAACCGTCAGGCATACGAAAATTTTTTGATATAGCTAACGAGATGGACGATGTAATTTCGCTTAGTATAGGCGAGCCTGATTTTCAGACGCCTTGGCATATCAGGGATGAAGGCATAAGAAGCCTTGAAAAGGGAAAAACCTGGTATTCGCCCAACAGAGGATTTGCCGAGCTCAGACGTGAGATTGCGAATTATTATGAACGTAGATTCGGCGTTTCGTACGATGCAGATGAACAGACGCTTGTCACAGTGGGCGGAAGCGAAGCAATCGACCTTGCCTTTCGCACTCTGATACAGGAGGGTGATGAAGTAATAATCCCCGAACCGTCATTTGTCTGTTATGAACCGCTTGCTGTTATGGCAGGTGGTACTCCTGTAATTATAAGTACAAAAAACGAGGATAATTTCAGACTGAAAGCCGCTGACCTTGAGGCAGCTGTTACACCCAAATCAAAGCTTTTAGTTCTTCCGTTCCCGAACAATCCTACGGGTGCTATTCTTGAAAAACAGGATCTTGTAGAAATTGCAGAGGTAGTAAAAAAACACGATTTGCTTATTTTATCTGATGAAATTTATTCTGAGCTTACATACGGCGGAAAACGCCACGTTTCTATATCATCAATTGATGATATGTACGAGCGGACTGTTGTAATAAACGGATTTTCCAAATCATATGCAATGACTGGTTGGAGGCTTGGTTATGCTCTCGGCCCTGCTCCTATAATTGCACAGATGACAAAACTTCATCAGTACGGAATTATGTCAGCGCCCACAACAGCTCAATATGCCGCAATAGAGGCTCTTAGAAACGGAGACCGTGATGTAAAAAAAATGCGTGACGAATATGATATGCGTCGCCGTCTTATTGTAGACAGCTTTAATGAAATGGGGCTTTCCTGTTTTGAACCGTTAGGCGCATTCTACGTATTCCCCTGTATAAAGAGTACAGGACTTACATCAGAGGAATTCTGTACGCGTCTTATCATGGAAAAGCACGTTGCGGTAGTTCCGGGTACTGCTTTCGGAAAAAGCGGCGACGGTTTTGTGAGGGTATCATATTCATATTCAATAAAACACCTAAAAATCGCACTTGAACGCATACGTGAATTTTTAAAGGAGCTAAATTATGGAAGTTAAGGTTCTTGCTCCGGCAAAAATAAATCTGTCGCTTGACGTTCTGGGCAAGCGGTCTGACGGTTATCATGAAATAGCTACCGTAATGCAGGCTGTAAGCCTTTATGACACTGTAACTATTTCAGATAATGACAGCGATAATGTGACCGTCTCTTGCGATTATGACGGAGTACCGTGTGACGACAGCAATATCTGCGCAAAGGCGGCATACCGTTTCTTTGATTATTGCAGAATGGACGTCAGGGGAGTACATATTGATATAAAAAAACAAATCCCCACTCAGGCAGGACTTGCAGGCGGAAGCAGTGACGGAGCGGCGGCTATTCTCGGTCTTAATAATATGTTCTCAACGGCACTCAAGCCTGCCGAACTCCACGAAATTGCCGAAAGAGTAGGCGCAGATGTTCCGTTTTGTCTTTCAGGCGGTACAAAGCTTGCAACGGGAATCGGCACAAAGCTTAAAAATCTTCCATCATTTAATTGTGCTCAGATTGTTATATGCAAACCTGATACTGTAAGCGTATCAACAGCGCAGGCTTATCAAAAGGTTGATGCACTAAATCCTCATCCGTCATATACTGATGAAATGGTTAAGGCATTGTACAGCCGCGATATGTTTTTTATTTCAACAACGCTTTTTAATGATTTTGAACTTGCACTTGGGATACCTGAAGTAAACGAGATAAAAGATATTATGCTTAAATGCAAGGCTCAGGGAGCAGGAATGAGCGGCTCGGGTTCTGCTGTGTTTGGAATTTTTACATCCGAGCGCAAAGCAAAAAAGTGTTACGAAACTTTGAAACAAAATTATAATGAGATATTTCTTTGCAGACCTGTTAAAGACGGCTGTAAAGTTGAGTAATAAAATCTTGATTAAAAATTAAAAACCTGTCCATACTCATTTTAAGAGAGGACAGGTTTTTTATGAAATTATTTATCAAATCAGCTTGTATAGCTTTTGTGCTTGCGGTCGTTTACTCGCTAATACCTTTTCAGGCTCAGTGTTCTGACATATCAGATGAGGTATTCAGGCTTCACATTCTTGCAAACTCCGACAGCGAAGCAGACCAGAGCCTAAAGCTGAAAGTCCGCGATAAAGTTTTGTTATATACTCAGTCGCTTTTTGAAAAAGCAAAAACAAAGGAAGAAGCTGAAAGCCTAATATCAGATAATCTACAGAGCATAAGCAATACGGCATATAAAGAAGTGCTTGATAACGGATATGATTATACCGTAAAAGCAGAAATCACAAATATGTACTTTACAACAAGATATTATGATAATTATACACTTCCGTCGGGAATGTATGACGCGCTCAGAATAACCATAGGCAGCGGAAAAGGTCATAATTGGTGGTGTATAATGTTCCCTTCAATTTGCATTTCATCGGAGGAAGACAAGGATGAAAAGGCAAAAGAGGTTTTTGATAATCAGCAGTATGATATAGTGAAGAACGAAAAATATCAATATAAATTCAAAGTAGTAGAAATTTTTGAAAAAATATGCTCTTGTTTCAGCTAAGTCCTTTTAATGTCACAGTAAATATGGTATCATTATCTTAATGAGATTATCATTAGGTAATGATACTTTTATTTTTGAAGGTGAAGAGATGCTTCAATTTGTTTTTGGAAAAAGCGGAACAGGAAAAACTGCGCTTATTAACAATAAAATCAAAGAGCTTGTTGAAAACGGAAATGACAAAATTATTATGCTCGTTCCCGACCAAAGCTCGTTTGAAACCGAAAAGACCTTTCTTGATATGCTCGGAGCGAATAAGTCAAACAGTGTAAAGGTTTTCGGATTTTCACGTTTATGCAGATATGTTTTTGAACAGACTTCAAATATTCCTGACAATGTAATAGATAACGGTACGCGCGCGGTAATTATGAGCATTGCACTCGAACAGCTCACAGAAAAGCTCAATCTATTAAAAAATACCAATAACAGGAGTATATCTGAAGTTATGCTTCAAACGCTTGCGGATTGTAAGAAAAACAATATAACTACAGATATGCTTTATAATGCGTCATCTAATGTTTCCGACGAAACACTCAAAGCAAAATTGTACGAAACTGCTCTTGTGCTTGATACATTTGACGCGCTTGTGTCGCAAAGCTATATTGACCCTCTTGATGACCTTACAAGGCTCTATAATATTCTTTTAGAGAACAATATTTTTGACGGTTATACACTTTTTATCGACTCGTTCAGCGGTTTTACCTCACAACAGTTAAAAGTGCTCAGGCTTATGATTTCATCCTGTGCCTACGCTTGCATCGCACTTACTCTTGACCCGCAGACTGACGGCAGAGAAGAGGTATTTGCAACTTCTCAACAGACATACAATACGCTCAAAAATATAGCAAAGCAGGATTTTGTCGATATAAAAACTCCAATAAAGCTCACAGAAAGTAAAAGATTTTCTAATGACGAGCTAATAAATCTTGAAAATTGCATTTTCAGAAGCAGTTATACACCGTCCGATATAATTCCTAAAAATATAACCTTGTATTCTGCTTCGGATACATATTCTGAATGTGAGTATGTTGCCCGGCAGATTAAACGGCTTGTAATTGAGGAAAACTGCCTTTACAGCGAGATTTCGGTAATTTGCCACGATACAGAACTGTATAACGGAATACTCAATGTAATATTTGATAAATATGAAATTCCTTATTTTATGGACGTTCATAAAGACGTAGAGGTAAAGCCTGTAATTCGATTTGTGAATTCATTATTCAGAATGATTTTGGACGGCTTTGAACGTGATGATGTGCTTGCAATTCTTAAAACAGGACTTACACAGAATACGCCTGATGAAATCAGTATTTTTGAAAATTATCTGTATGTATGGAACATCAACAATTCTGCGTTCAAGTCTGAGTTTGTTCAAAATCCCTCGGGATTTTCGGATAAATTTACTGAGAATGATTTAAAAAATCTAAGCATAGCGGAAAAAGTGCGCAAGTCTGTAATAGAGCCTGTTTTGAGCTTTAAAAATGAGATAAAAGATAAAAACGGACGTGAAATTACTGAATGTCTGTATAATTTGTTCTGCATTATTGATGTTCAGGGTGCATTGAGCAAAATGTATGATGTGTTGGAAAACAGAGAAGAAAAGGGACTTGGCGCAGAGCAGATCCGCATATGGAATATGCTTATGGACGCGCTTGACAAAACCGTTGCCGTAATCGGAGATATGTATTTATCACCAAAAAGATATTTTGAGCTTCTTTCAATCAGAATATCAACAATTGAGCTTTCGCAAATTCCGCAGACGATTGACAGCGTAACGGTGACGACTGCTCAGCGTGTAAGGCTTTCCAATCAGAAAATTTCATTTTTAATTGGCTGCGCAGACGGAATTTTTCCCTCTGTGCCTCATTGTTCGGGAGTGTTTTCGTCGTTTGAGCTAAAAATACTCTCCCTAAATGAAATTAAGATGAGCGAGGATTTTTCAAGTCTGGCAAATCTTGAAACTTTTATGGCATACTGCTGTATGACATCCTGTTCCGAAAAGCTTTTTCTGTCATATCCGGCAACAGATTTGCTTGGAACACCGTATTCTCCGTCTGTTATTTTTGAAGAAACAAAAAAGGCGTTTCCAAACATAATTATGCTTGACAAGGCGGATTTTGAAAATTCAAAATGCGCGATGTATGCAGTTCAGCCTGCATTTGAAGAATATGCAAAATCCCTTTCCACATCTTATGGCGGACTTTTCGGACTCAAAGAGTTTTTCAGCAGAGATAAATATTATCAGCCTAAAAGTCAGGCTGTAATGCGTGCGCTTGACAAAACACCGTTCAGAATTGAAAATCCTGAAAATGCAGGCCTGCTCTTTGGAGATAACCTCAGAATTTCCGCTTCCCAGATTGAAAAATTCAATTTATGCAGGTTTTCATATTTTTGCAGCTACGGACTTAATATAAAAGAACGCCGAAAAGCTGAAATTAATCCTCTTGAATACGGAACGCTTGTTCATTACATACTTGAAAAATTTTTCAAAGCTTATAAAAAAGAAGAATATTCATTGATGAGTGATGAAGAAATTTCTGAATTTGTGCGTTCAGTTCTGCAAAATTATGTTGAAGAATATTTTGGAGGCAAGGAGAGCAAAACAAAATCATTTTTGTTCAAACTTTCTGTTCTCGGTGAAAATGTTTCGGTACTTTTAAGACATATTGTAAAAGAGCTTGCGCAAAGTAATTTTTATGTATCCGACTGTGAGCTTAAAATCGGCAGTGATATACCGTCATATACTGTAAAACTGCCGACGGGACAAAACATTGCGGTATGCGGAAGCGTTGACCGTGTTGATGTAATGAATAAAGACGGAATAAAATACCTCAGAGTAATTGATTACAAAACAGGGGCGAAGAAATTTAAACTCTCGGATATACTTTATGGGCTTAACTTGCAGATGCTTCTCTATCTGTATTCTATTAAACTCAACGGAAAAGAAAGATACGGTGGATTAACTGCTGCGGGAATACTTTATATGCCTGCGACCTCACCTGTAATTTCAGCCGATAAGACAATTACCGATGAAGAAATGGAGGGCAAAATTGATACGGCACTCAAAATGAACGGACTTCTGCTTGATGATATATCCGTTATAAAGGGAATGGACAAAACCGAAAAAGGCAAGTATATTCCCGTAAAAATCAATTTAGACAAACCTGTTTCGGAAAGAAGTCTTGCAACTCTCGAACAGTTCGGAAAGATATTTAATAAAATTGATATGACCGTAATTGAAATGGGAAAAGAGCTTTTTGACGGCAAAATTCAGGCGTCACCAGCAAAGGGAGCGCATGATGCCTGTGAATATTGCCCTTATGACAGTGTGTGCGCATACCGTATGAGCGAACCGAGAAATACCTTTGATGTTAAAAATGATGAGGTTTATAAGCAGATTGACGAAGAAACAGCAAAAGGCGGTGATGAGTAATGAGCAGAGAATGGACAAAACAGCAGATGAATGCTATTTATGCAACTGACGGTTCTGTGCTTGTATCGGCAGCTGCCGGTTCAGGCAAAACAGCGGTTTTGGTTGAGCGAGTAATCAACCTTATTACCCGTGATGAAAATCCGATTGATGTTGACCGACTGCTTATCGTAACTTTTACAAGAGCCGCCGCGGCTGAAATGCGTCGGAGGATTTCTGATGCGCTGAATTCTCTCCTTGAAAAAGACCCCTATAATCCACATTTGTTAAAGCAAAAACAGCTTCTGTATAATGCAAGCATTTCAACAATTGACAGCTTTTGCGGAGATATTGTAAGGGAATATTTTCATACACTCGGTGTGTCTCGTGATTTCAGAATTGCCGATAAAGGAGAACTTGATGTTTTAAGGAATATTGCGCTTGACAAGTCACTTGAAAGCTTTTATCAGTCAGAAAGTGATGATTTTATCGCACTTGTCAATGCTTTTTCAAGCAAAGGCGGAGATATAAAACTTCGCGAAACGGTACTTAAAATCTGCACATTTTTATCCACTCAGCCATTTCCCGAAAAGTGGCTTGATGATATGCTCAATAATTATGACGAAACCTCTGTTGCCAATTCAATTTGGGGCAAAATTATAATTGAATATGCCGAAACTGCTGTTTCCCATGCAATTAATTTAACGGAAAATTCATTAAAGCTCCTTGAGCAGGACGAAAAGCTGAAATCCTCATTTATAGACCGAATTGAAACAGATTTAACTTTTTTGTCGGTCTTGCAGGAAAAACTGCTTGGAGATTCGTGGGATGACATAGTTAATCATGTTGATACGTTTACGTCAGGCAGGCTCAATTCTCCAAAGGGATATAAAGATGATCCTCTTAAAATTGCGGTTTCCGATAATAGAGATGAGGTAAAAGCAACCATAAAATCGCTTCAGACATATTTCAGCCGTACCGAGCAAGAGGCAAGAGAGGAAATGGCGGATTTACATAAGCTTGTTTCTGTTCTGTTCAGCCTTGTCAGAGAATATATTAAAGAATTTGATATACTCAAAAACAAGAAAAACATTCTTTCTTTTTCTGACATCGAACTGCTTGCCGTAAAGCTCCTTGCAGAGTCTGAGGGAAACAGTTACAAAAAAACAAGTCAGGCTTATGAAATTTCAAGTCGATATGATGCAGTTATGGTTGATGAATTTCAGGATGTAAATGATGTTCAGGATTTGATTTTCAAATGTACAAGTACGAATGAGAGCAATCTTTTTGCTGTAGGTGACGTAAAGCAGAGCATTTACGGATTCCGGCAGGCTAAGCCTCAGATATTTATTGACCGTAAAAATTCATATTCAAGGTTCGATGAAAACAATCCTGAATATCCTGCCACTATAATTCTTGACAAGAATTTCAGAAGCAGAAAAGAGGTCTGCAATACCGTTAATTTCATTTTTTCGCGTCTTATGACAAAACAGGCGGCTCAAATGGATTATACAAAAGATGAAATGCTTAACGTGGGTGCGACATATCCAGAAAGTAATAATTGTAATTTTGAAATTTCTTTAATAGAAAAATCAGCGTTTGAGGGATACGACCCTGCCGTTGTAGAAGCAAGTTACATAGCTAAAAAAATTCATAGTATGATTGGCTCGGGATTTCTTGTAAAGGACGGCGATATACAGAGAAAAGCAACCTACGGAGATTTTGCCGTTATATTGAGAAGTCCCAAAGCCTCGGCAAAGACCTATGTAAACACACTGATTGACAATGGTATTCCCGCCTATAGTGAAAGCAAGGAAAATTCATTTGACTCACAGGAAATTAAAGTAATGCTTAATTTGCTCAGAGTAATTGACAATCCTACTCTTGATATTCCTCTTTTGTCTGTAATGTGCAGTCCGATTTACGGATTTACTCCTGACGAGCTGGCGCAGATGAGGGCAGATGAGAGATACTTAAATCTTTACAGTGCCGTAACAAAATATGCTAAAAAAAGCAGAAAAGCGGCTGATTTTTTGAATGAAATAAGCTCGCTTCGCGCATATTCATATACGTGTACAGTTGATGACTTAATGGGCAGAATTTATGAAACCACAGCTTTTGGCGCAATAACCTCTGCCGTAAAGGGAGGAGAAGATCCTCTGAGAAACCTAAATCTTCTCAGAGTATATGCACGCTCGTTTGAATCAAACGGATATAAAACACTTTCTGATTTTATATCATATATTGACAGACTGATTGAAAACAAGGCTGAACTTCCATCGTCGTCAGGAGAAGCCGATATATTTAACGGTGTTCGAGTTCTCAGTATTCACGCTTCAAAGGGACTTGAATATCCCGTTTGTTTCATTGCAGATACTGCTCATCAATTTAACACAACAGATTTAAAATCTGATGTTCTTATTGACAGTTACGCAGGACTCGGCATTAAAAAAAGAGTTGGATTATGCCGTTTTAACACACTGCCAAGGCTTGCGGTAGAGATAGAAATATCGCGCAACGAAATTGCAGAAGAGATGAGAGTGCTTTATGTTGCGCTGACAAGGGCAAAGGAAAAGCTGATAGTTGTATCGTCCCATAAAAATGTTGAAAAATATCTTTCAAACATTTATTCTAAAATCGTATTTGATAATATAATCGAGCCGTATTCGGTTGTTAGAAGTAAAAGTATATCAGACTGGATCATGCTTGCAGCTCTTGTTCATCCGTCATTTAATGGAATAAGAAGAAAATTAAATCCGTCATCTAAAATTATTCCGTTTGACGATAATACACTTGAATGTAAATTCACAATTATTGATGATGAGAAAGAATTATTTTCCGCAGAAGCAGAAGATAGCGAAAATATTTTAATGCCTGATATTCGCGGTATGAGCGCAAACAGCTTTGATTATGCAGAGCTTCTTCGGAAAAATCTTGAGTTCAAATATCCAAATGCAGATATACTAAATCTTCCTCAAAAAGTAAGTGCGTCGCAGATTTCTCATGACAGTAACAATGATTATTTTGAAAAAATACTGCTAAAACCGTCGTTTTTAAGCAGAGAAGTTTCAACCTCAGTTGAACGCGGAACAGCTCATCATAAATTTTTGCAATACTGCGATTTTGCGGCGGCTCGAGAGAATCCCGAAGCGGAAATTTTAAGGCTTGTTGAAAACGGCAAACTTTCAAAAGAACAGTCCAAGCTGATTGACAAAACAAAAATATCCGAACTTATAAAGTCGGATTTAGCCGCAAGAATAATTAAATCTCCGCGTGTTCTTCGTGAAGAGCGGTTTACCGTTAAATTAAGTCCGTCGATGATTTTTGATGAATATAAGGACATAAGCACCGATGCCTTTGTAATTGTGCAGGGTGCCGTTGACCTTGCGTTTGAGGAGGACGGCAAACTTGTAATAGTTGATTATAAAACTGACAGAGTGCGAGATATTCAAAAACTTGTTACCTTATATAAAAAACAGCTTGATTTGTACAAGGAAGCAATGGGACAGTCAACTGAAATGGAAGTAAAGGAATGTATAATTTGTTCCGTTCATTTAAACAGCTATTTTTCAGTATAATATAAAAAATCTGCAAATAATAAATACGGTGATTATTTGCAGTACAAAGATTTAAACGAGCTTATTTCAAACAGCCGAAGTTCACGCGAATTTTTTATTTCAATGCCTGTTTCAATGCAGATGGCTTTACATCAGCATAATAATTACATTCATTCAGCGCACGAGCTTCACCAAAGAGCCTCTGAGATAAAAAGTTACATCAGGTCGGTTGAAACAAGTAAATATTATGAAAAACAGAAGAGGAAATAAAAAATGAATTGACTTTTACTCTATACTATGTTACAATATATCACATAACAAAAGTATAAGTAAAAAATAAACTTAAAACTCGCTATAATTTTTCCTTAATTAAACTAATTCTGTTTTTACACCGCGAAAATCCGCATTTAATCGGGTTTTCGCGTTTTTTTGACTTTATGTTTGACGATTTTTGAAATTATAATGAATTTAATTTGTTCATTTGTTTGCGTTTTTGTTCCATACTGCTGTGTACATATCTTTCCAGTGATATA
>CANQMH010000035.1 GCA_947624865.1 uncultured Clostridia bacterium
TTAAATATTCTTCAAGCTTCTTTTGTTCTAAAACCGACAATACTCTTATTGTTCTGCTGTTTTTAGTCGTTAATCTATATTTTTTTAATTGTATATCTGTGTTATAATTTTCATTTGCAAATTTAATTATTGCTTTAAATACTGACATAATATCTCTTAAAGTTAATGTTGCAAGTCTGCTGTATTTATTTATAAACACATCTGTATAGTTATTGTCTATTTCATATAACTTGATATTTCCTATACAGGGAATAATATAATTTTTAACTATATACACATATTTTGCATAAGTAGATTCTTTAATATTTATTTTTGTTGTTTCAAGCCATTCATAGCAAACATCTTTTAATTTAACTTTAGCATTTTTTAAATAGGTTTTAGGGTTATTCAAAATACCTAATTTAATTTTTTCAAGTTTATCTTTAACCTCGGTATATGTTTTGCCATATATCGAATTGTACTTAATTTTGCCGTCAGCACCGTATTCTTTAAAATACCTGCCCTCCCAGCGACCGTCTTTTCTTTTGTAAATATTTCTTTGTGTTCTGATAATAATCAACTCCAATCTATAAAATAAAACAATTCAGACCATATTATGACAAACTATAACTTTAAAAAAAGTAAAAAAAGAGCAAAAAACTTGAAAACTTGTACAATAACATCAAAATAACTCATAAAAAATAATATATTTTGCACAGCTATATAGGCAAAAAACTGATAAATTCCTGTAAATTAATTAGTTTAATTAAGGAAATTTTGGGTCATTTTTAAATTAAAGACATTTATTTTTTACATATTCCTCCACCTATACCTACAAAAATTTAAAAAATTGCATTATTATACGCAATTTTTCTAAAACTCTCATTTTTCATATTTTTTACACAATAAAAGACACCGCAGTATTTTCTGCGGTGTCTTTTTTGCTATTGCAAAGCCTGTCTGCCTGTATTTGGTGCGGCGTAACTTAATAATAACCCTTATTCAAAATATGCAAGGCCTTCTAATGCATTAAGAAATTTTTTCATATAGTCAAGCGAGGTTACGGGCCATCTGAAGCCAAGCCTGTAAAGCACCTGCATTGTAAGGGCATTGCTCTTGCCGACATAATAGGTCTTTTTGCCGTGAGCAAAGTTTTGATATGCAATAAAGCTTGATAAAATCTTTGCCTTTTCAGGATCTTTCTTTGCCTCGTTTAAAGCCTTTTCATATTCATCGTTCTCTGCAGGATGTGCGCTAAGTCCCACTCTGTCCATCTCCAAATACAAGTCATTCATAATAAGTGAATGATTATTAAACGGGTGGAATACTACACACTCTTTTGGAGTTTGTGCCAAAAGAAGTATTGCCTTTGCGGTATAGTCAATTGGCGAAAGCTCAAACGGCATATCCATATTCTCATAGGGGTAACAGCCTATAATAAATGTTGATTTCAATCTGCCCATAAAGCTATTGGTTGTAAAGTTGATCTGATATTCTCCGTCGCTTTCACGCGGGGCAAGAGTTCCTACTCTCATTATCTTTACATTCATACCCTTTGCAGCGTTTTCAAGGATTTCCCTTTCTGCAAGGAATTTGGCATTTGTGTATTTTGAGCTGAGTACCTGACCAAAATACAACTGATTTTCAGCAAGATTGGTAACATCTCCCGGCTCGTCAATAAACAGTCCGCCCACGCTCATTGTAGAAATATGTACAAGCCTTATTCCTGTATTCTTGCAGAATTCAAGTATATTCTGCACTCCGTGATAGTTTACATCTTCAATATCGGTACCCTTAGAAAAATGCTTTACGTTTGCTGCGCAGTTTATAAATGTATCTGCACTAAACGATAAAAGTTTTTCAAAGGATTCTTTTTTTGTAATATCGCCGTCAACTATCAGAATTTTATCGCCGTATTTTTCGATAATATTCTCTTCAAAGTAATAATAGAAAAGTGACTTTAATCTATCTTCCGCTGAGGCGTTTTCTTTTCCTCTGAGCAGACAGCATATTTTGCCGCTGTAATTATTTAAAAGCTCATATAGAACGTGAACTCCCAAAAATCCTGTGGCTCCAGTGAGAATAACATCTCCTATTTCTTGTTTTTCGCCGTTTATAAAGCTCTCAATTGTATTTTTTGAAAGTACTTCTTCAATTGCGCTGTAATCGTAGTTTTCAAGATTATCAAAACCGTATTCGCTTTCACCCGAACTGCTTACAAGCTTTGCAAGCGTTCTTGGAGTTGGATATGTGAATACATCTCCGTAAGCAATACTGTAATTGAGCTTGCTTGCTTCTATTACTACTCTTGTTACAGTAAGGGAAGTACCTCCTAAATCAAAGAAACTGTCTGTTGCGGATACTTCATCTGTATTTAAAATATCGCTGAATATTTTGCAGAAATGCTTTTCTGCTGCTGTAACAGGCTTTTCAATCTTCTTTTCTGTTTTATCAGCCATTGCAGGCTCGCTTAAAGCCTTGATATTTACCTTACCGTTTGGAGTAAGCGGTAGTTCGTCAAGCTGATTGAAGGACGCGGGTATCATATAATCGGTAAGAGATTTCTTTAACTCATTTTTAAGATATTCGATATCCATTTTACTGTCGGCAGTATAATAAGCGCAGATATTGTCCTCATTACCCAGCTTTTTGATAACGGCAACAGCAGAACGTATCCCTTCAATATTTGTCAGGCATTTTTCAATCTCGCCCAGCTCAATTCTAAGTCCTCTGAGTTTTACCTGATTATCTTTTCTGCCGAGTATAATTACATCGCCGTCTTCGGTCCACTTTGCATAGTCTCCCGAACGGTAAAATCTTTGTCCCTCGTATTCTATAAATGATTTCTCCGTCTGTTCGGGCAGATTATTATATCCCAAAGCAACGCCTAAACCGCCGATAATCAGTTCGCCCATAACGCACGCAGGAAGCTTGTTGTCGTCAAGGTCAACAATGTATTCCTTATAATTCAACAGCGGCTTGCCTACAGAAATTTTATCTGCATTTGTCAGTTCCTTTGCGTTTGATGAAACAGTTACTTCGGTGGGTCCGTAGGTGTTGATGATTTTTGCGTTTGTTTTTTCTCTTAAAACCTGCAACAGCTTATACGGATATTTTTCTCCGCCAGAAAGAATTACCTTGCAATTTTTCATCACTTGTGCAAATTCAGGAAGCTCCATATAAACTAATAATCTTGACGGTGTGGAGTTAAATGCGTCTACATTATTTTCCTTGAAGAACTGTGCAAGCGACATAGGATTCATTGTCTGATCATCACTTGCGAAAACAAGAGTAAGCCCGTTGCATAAAGAACCCATAGTTTCTTTCAGCGATAAGTCAAATGAAATTGTTGTGACCGAACCGTAGCATTTGCAGTTTTCGGTAACGTAGCTTATCGGAAGATTATGACTGTTGTTTGTAAGAAAGCTTGATATACCGATGTGCCTGAGCATTACACCCTTTGGTTTTCCTGTTGAACCTGACGTGTAAATAAGATATGCAAGGTCTTCAGGCGTAATATCAATCTGAGGCTTTTCATCAGAGGCGCCTTTTTCAAGCTCTTCTATATCAACTGTTTTGTTATAACGTGTCAAAAGTTCTCCGAAGGTTATAACAAGGTCTGCGCCGCTGTCCTCAATTATGCTTTCAATGCGCTCTTGTGGATATTCCGGGCAGGTTGGAATAAACGCTCCGCCCGCCTTAAGAATACCAAACAGCGAAGTGAAGAATTTTGAAGTTCTTTCAAGCAGAATAACTACTCTGCTGCTTTTTTTAACACCTTTTGCAATAAGATTATTGGCAACTGTGTTTGCTCTTTTATCAAGCTGCGAATATGTGTATTTACCGTCGCAGGCGATAAGAGCTGTTTTATCAGGTTGTAAAGCGACCTGATTTTCAAAAAGCTCATGCAAAAGCTTTATTTCAGGTTCTTTGATTTCTGTTTGCGAGAAGTTCTCAATTATTTCTGCGGTTTGTTCATTAAGCATGGAAAGCTTACGAACTTTCTGTTCTGGGCAGGCTATTATATTTTCAGTTACAACTGCTATGGCATTTGCAAAGGATTCCATCAGAGCCTTGCTATATACAGCGTCGTTGTATAAAACATCGATACATTCCTGTCCGTTGTTCTTTTCAATATAGACGCCTGTCTTAAATTTTACTTTTCTTTCGCCTATAAAATCATTTTCTATTTTTTCATTGTTGATGTAAAAATCGTTTGATACTCCAATCTGATAGGCATACATTATGCTTGGAGCATAGTTGAATTTACGGCATACTTCGGCATAAGGATAAATCTCATTTGAAATTGAATTTACAAGAAGCTCCTTTGCACGGTTTACAAGTTCAATAGCAGATATATCATCAATTTCAAGACCCAAAGGCAATGTTTTTACAAACATACCGAAGCAGTTTCTCAGCCTTATATCGGAACGGCCGTTGCTGATAGTGTTGATATATGCATTTCGGCTGTTTGTAAACCTTGAAACTGCATACATAACCGATGCAAGGAACAGATGTGCAGGAGTAACGCCGTTATCAGTACAAAATTCAGATATTTTTTTCATATTGAAAGGTACCGATACCATTGCAGGATTTCCGCTTTCGGGCAATCCTCCTAAATCAGGAGTGATTTCATCAGCACCCTCGCATTGTGAAAGCATATCGGAAATATACTTTTCTGCTTCTTTAAACTCTTCACTTGATTTGTTTTTGATTTCATCATTTACATAATCAAAGTAATTATATGTCTCTGCCTCGATTTCTCTGCCCTCATAACAATCCTTGACCGCATCCATAAATAATCCGAATGAACCGCCGTCAAAGATAATATGATGGAAATCAGAGAAAAGATAAATTCTGCTTTCTGTTTTAACTATTTCAATTTTGAAAAGCTGTGAGTTTATTAAATTATAAGGTTTTATAAAACTGTTTTTGTAATTTTCAAGCTCCTGCTCGCTTATTTTTCGTATAGGAACACTGAAGTTTTCAGCGCTTTGCTTAATTTGTACTATATCATCGTTTTTAATGCCTAAACGAGTAAAAATATACGGATGGGCATAAAGTACCTTCTGTACGGATTTTGCTAACTTTTCAGCATCGAAAGAAACAGGGAACGTATAGAAAAACGGTATATTATAGAAAGTGTCACCGGGATTTTTCATACATTCCGAATATACTCCGTACTGAGTATATGATAGCGGAGCATAATCTTTTTCTTCTTTTTCCGAAGAAGTTTCTTCTGTAGTTTCAATTTCAGATGAAGTTTCCTGTTTGCTTTCTCTTTCTGAAAATAAATAATCAATGATATCCGATTCAAGAGATAATACGGAACAGCCCTTCATGAGCTTTTTGATGTCTGCGTTATAACCGAAAGCCTTATTAATCTCTACGGCAAGCTTGATTATTGACAAAGAAGTCACACCCGCATGCATAAGATCATCGGCAATATCAATGTCTTTTGTTCCTGTTATACCTGCAATAATATCTATAATTTTTGTTTCAAGAGAATTAAGGGGTCTGTCGATTTTTTCAGCAGATTTTTTAGCGGCTTCTATTTTGATTTCAGGAAGCTTACGTTTATCTACTTTGCCGTTTACGTTCAGCGGAATACTGTCAATCTGCATTATAGCCTCGGGCACCATAAACGGCGGTTTTTTCTCGGCGATAAAACTTTTGAGCTTGTCAATATCCACTTTTTTGTCAGATACTATGTATGCTACAATGCTCTTTCCGCCGCTCGGTGCATCCTTTGCAACAACCGTTGCGTCTTTGATGCCGTCGTAATCCCTTATTGCTAATTCAACCTCGGTTAATTCTATGCGATAACCGCGGATTTTCACCATTCCGTCGCGTCTGCCGACATAGGAGAGATTACCGTCATTCATAAATTTAACAATATCGCCTGTATGATAGAGAACTTTGTGTTTTTCATCGCTTTCAAACGGGTTTTCAACATATGTTTCAGCCGTTTTGTCGGGGCGGTTGAGATAACCGCGAGATACAAGAGGACCTGAAATGCACAGCTCGCCTACTGCTCCGACAGGCAAACGTTTAAGCTGTTTGTCAACAATATACATATGGGCGTTGTTGACAGGTTTTCCTATAGGAAACGGGTCATAATATTTATCTACAAAAAAGGCAGTAGAAATAATAGTACACTCGGTAGGACCGTAAACGTTGTAAAATTTAACTCCCTGAACAGGCTCAAAGGGTACCAATGTTTCTCCGCCTGTACTGATAATCTTAGGCGCAATGTTGTCTATTGAGGTCATAAACGCCCTGCCGACTTGAGTTGTCATAAATAAATTTGTAATACCGTTTTCCCTGCAGTAATCATTTATCCACACTAAATTAAGTCGATTTTCTTCGGGAATTATATACTCTGTTCCGCCGAAGGATAAATACGGATAAATGTCCATCATATGAGCGTCAAATCCGTAGCTTGCGTATGCGGCTGATGAGCTTTCTTCTGTAATTTCATTAATTCTGTGAGACCAGTGAATAAAGTTTGTCAGGTTGCCGTGTGTGAGCATACAACCCTTTGGGGTTCCTGTAGAACCGGAGGTATAGAGAAGAACGAATAAATCGTTAGGAGCAGGATTGGGCAGGGGAGTGCTGCAAACAGGCAAGCCTGCAATATCGCTTATTTTTAAAATATCTCCATTGAAATCAGGCACGAGCTGAAGAAGTTTATCATCCGCAATAAGCATATCTGCGTTTGCGTCTTTTATCATAAACTGCAATCTTTCCGTAGGATGAGTGGGGTCAAGAGGCTCATATGCCGCACCGGATTTCAATACGCCTATTGCACAGATTGTCATATATTCACAGCGCTCTACTAAAACAGGGATTGCGTCTTCTGTACCATATCCATTATCACGAAGATAATTTGCTATTTTGTCTGTAATTTCATCAAGCTCTCTGTAGGTGTAGCGGTTATCCTTGAATACAAGAGCAGTTTTGTCCGGACGAAGTTTTGCCTGTTCACGGAATAAATCTATAAATGTTTTTGTGTCGTCATACGGTACATAGGTATTGTTAAATGAATTAAGCAGTTCAAGCTGGTTTTCACTTAAAATATCGACTTCTGAAAAATCATTTTTGTTCGTGAATTCGCACAGAGCTTTTTCAAATGTTTCAAGTATGCCGATAATAAACGCTTCACTGTACTTGCCGCCGTTATATTCACATTCGATTACAAATTTTCCTTCCTGGCGGTAAAGAATAAAGTTCATTTCAGCCTTTAATGCATTCATAAAATGAAGCACAGTGTATGTATCCTGTCCGCAGACAGATACAGGCTGTGTATTTGAGATATCTCCCTGATATGCAAAGTAAACCTGTGGATTTATATCCATCTCTGAACAGATGTCCGCATAGGAGAACAGATCGTGCTGCCGGCTTTCGGTTATCTGTTTATCAATTTCTCTGATATAGTCAATAATTTTGTCGCCATCTGAACTGCAAATTACAGGAAAGGTTTTAACGAACATACCTACAGCGTCGGCATTCTGATTGCTGCGCCCGTTGTACACAGTGGAAAATACGCTGTTTTTCGTACCTGTATATTTAGAAAGAACATAGCCAAAAGCCGCGTAAAATAATGCGCTGGTTTTAATCAGGTTTTTATGTGAAAATGTGCGTATTTCATCCGGATTTCTGTGTTTTAGTACATATTTTATGCTGTCTGCCGATGATTTGTCTGAATCAATATCCGGCAGAGGAAGCAGGTCCTGTTCTGCTTCAGCAAGCAGATTTGCATAATAGCGGCGTCCTTCTTCAAATTCCTTTGTCTTAATACGGTTTTGTTCTTCAACAGCGAAATCAATTGCAGAATATTTCTCAGGGATCAAGCTTTCTCCCTGAAACGCCTCATTAAATTCACGCATAAAGATACCGCATGAGGTGCCGTCAAATACAATGTGGTGAACATCAAAAAGGATTTCAACATTATCAGGACGGTCGAATATGTATGCCCTCATACAGGGACCCGTTGATAGATCAAACGGTTTTATATAAGGGGTAATATCTTCGTTATCAGTGTTAATTACTTTAACGTCTATTTGCCGGTCAGAAATCTGCCTCCACACCTTGCCGTTTTCATCTTTAACAAAACAGCTGTTTAAATTTTGATGATTACGTATGACCTTTAATAATGACGCCTTAAGGCCTTCAACATCAATAGGTTTTTTGAATTTTACTGTGTACGGCAGATTGTATGCAAGTCCCTGAGGATCTGAAACAAAGCAGAGATACATTCCATACTCTGTTTTTGACAGCGGATATTGTTTTGTATTCATTTATTAAAAACCCCTTTCGAATACTCATTACAGTGATTTATATTAAAATTTAAAAATTAAATTATAATTTTGATTTCATTCATACCAAGAACACGCGTAAAATCAAAGCCTTTGTATGTGCTGACTCGTGTCATAAGATTATCACCGTCAAGCTCATTACCGTTACTGCGGATAAAAATAAAGTATTTATTATCCTCATTTATGATTCTTAAATCCACATCAACGGGTTTATTTTTTCTTGAGCCTGCTGATATGATGTAAGAAAGAATATTCTTTACGGCTAAAATAATCAGCAGCTTTGTTTCATTATCAGATACACTCAGATTTTCAGTCATATATTTTTCAACAATATCCTCTGAAAATTGTGAATTTACGGAAAAGGACATGATTTCATTATTATAACTGTCTTCCAGTAAGTAAAAGTTTTTATACCTGCCTTTTGATTTTTTTATAATGACGAGCACCATAATTGCTATAACAATAAGTGTTCCGTACTGCGCTGCTACAAAAGCGATCCAGATACCTGTAATGCCAAACAGTATTCCCAAAAAATAAGCGCTTGGAATTATAATTACAATTCCGTTTACAATGGAAATCGTGAGAGAAATGATTTTTTTATTTGTCGCCATATAGTAGTACATAATCAAAAATGAAAGTGCAAGTCCGTGGAATGACAAAGAACTTATCATCAAAGCCGGTACGACAACCTGCATTTCTGAGGTTGTTTCTACTCCGAATATATAAGCAACCGCTTGTGGAGCACATTCAATAATAATAACAATAATAGAAGACGCTATCATAAGAATTAAAATCGCTTTTTTAAGAGCATATTTTATGCCGCTAAAGTCTTTTTCTCCGAGCAGTACGCTTAC
Organism: uncultured Clostridia bacterium; assembly: GCA_947624865.1. Taxonomy (GTDB): domain Bacteria; phylum Bacillota; class Clostridia; order Oscillospirales; family Acutalibacteraceae; genus Ruminococcoides. The sequence continues at coordinate 9,152 of CANQMH010000035.1, forward strand.
TATTGGTATCATTGTCTGAGATGCACCTGTTACAAATGCAGAAATAAATATCTGGCTCATTGTCACAATAGACATTGCGACCATACCGTTTGTGCCTGCATGGCTTTGTATAATACTGTTTAAATAAAACATTCTTACAGTTATCAAAAGTGTTCCCAAAGCACCGGAAAGTCCGGTTGTAAATACCTGCGCAAATTTTAATAAAAACTCTTTAGGATTACGAAAAATTGTAAAATCAAAATGAAGAGTGTTATTTTTGTATTTAAAATGAGTAAGCATAATTGCAAAAGCAATCACATTTCCTATTACAGTTGCAATCGACGAACCCATAATACCCATTTTAAAGGGTCCCATTAAAACAATATCCATTACAAGATTGATTGCATTGGAAATTATAATCAGATTAGACGCAAATGTGGGTCTGCCGTCGCTTCTTATACAATGCACCGCACTCGGAAGCAGCAATGAAAATGGAGTACCGATTATAAACGGAACATAATACAGTAAAAGCTGTTCCTTTAGCTCGGGAATAGACGTTAAGACTGATGCAATATTGTCTATAAACAAAAATTGTGCCGACATAAGTATAACACATAAAATTACCAGCAATATTAAAGCTGCCGTGAGTGTTTTATCTGCAGTTTCTTTATCGTTTTTTCCCTTTGAATATGAGATGATTGTTGATGCTCCCAAACCAAAGAGAATAGTTATTGAGAAGTATAGCTGAGTGACCGGCGACAACAGATTTATGGCAGCCATCGCAACACTGCCGACCATTTGACCAACAAGTACCGAGTCAACCATAATTGCTATATTATTTGCCATTGCCGTCAGTACCGTAGGCAAAAAGTATTCAAGATACTTTTTATTTATTATATTTCCGTTCCGTTTCAGAGTATTTTGTGTCATAGTTTATACCATTTTCTATTAGTTAATTGTGCTATGTGTGAAATTTTTTATTCTAACTCTCGTCTGTTTTTGAACCTCCTTGGACTTTTACTACAAGCGCTGTAATATCGTCAGACTGACTTGCTCCTTTTGAAAATTCTTCAAGACTGCTTCTTATCGCTTTAAGCTGGGTGTTTGTGCTTTCAGCAAGCGGATTTAATGATTTGCAAAGATTTTCAAGCCTTTCATTTCCAAAAAAGTTATTGTCCTTATCTTCAGCTTCGTTTACACCGTCGGTATAAAGAAAAATCTGAAAATTGTCGTATATATCTATGCTGTTAAGCTTGTATTCGACTTCGGGAAATATTCCCAGTACAAGGTCAGGCTTTGTTTTGAGCCATTGTGCAGTATTGCCGTTCCAGACAATAGGATAATTATGTCCTGCATTTGCAAATTCAAATACTTTTCTTTTTGTATCTATAATTCCCACAAACATTGTTACAAACATACCTTCACTGTTTGTTTCATATAAATAATTATTAACATTATATAATATTTTTTCAGGTGAAAAATTTCTGTTGCATTTTACAAGTATGCTTGATACTGCCATAAAAAATGCCGCAGGAAGTCCCTTTGAAGAAACATCTGCTATGCAGATAAGCAGCCTGTCGTCGTCAAGCTTTATGTAATCATAGAAATCACCTCCGACTGTTCTTGCAGGCTTTATGTATGCCGATAAAGAAAACTTATTATCATTAAGCGGTTTTGGCAAAATTCCAAACAGTACATTTGCCGCCATTTCCATGGTAAGTTTTATATTCTGTTCACGCTTTACCTGTTCTTCAACTGTTGTTATATAACCTATAATATCTGATGACATTTTATTATAAGATTTTATTAATATAGAAATTTCATCACATACATTATTTAATTTAGGCAATTCCGTATGTAACCCGTTTTCAACAAATTTACTTGCGGTGTCAGCTATTTCTATTACAGACCGTGTTATTCTTTTTTCTATCCAATTAAGTAGAATAATTAGTAATAGAATAAATAAAAAACCGCATATGTTTACTTGCCTGAAAATATTGACAAGCAAATTATTCAAATGATATTTTATGTTTGTAAAATAGTTAATATAATTAAAAGTATCATATGAAATTATCAATGCAAAAATACTTGTGCTGAAAGTAATAAATACAAAAAATACCGTTATTATCTGAGATTGTAGTCCTGCGGTTCTTTTAAATAAAGTTTGCTGATTTAATTCTTTTTTTCTGCTTCTTCTCATCGGAAGAAAAGCGAGAACAGTTGTAAATGATATAATAACAGCATCTAAAATATCTTCTGTCAATGATCTGTTTCCATCAGACTCTGAAAACAGAATTCTTAATATAACAGCAATAATTATAATAAGGCACATTATATAGTCGGGCAGATACCTTTTATGATTATAACTGTAATTATACATATTATAGGGAATATGTACATATTGGGGGAATAATCTGTATGCAACAAGAAAAGCAGTTGTTCCCCAGAAAAGGGCAAAGTAAGTATCATAAAGAATAACAGGGGTGAAAAAAACATTAAATTTACACATCCCTAAAATATCAAACGAAGAAGACAACAACGACATTGAAGCAACAGTTGAAAAAACGGTTATCAATATGTATTTTATCAGAGTAGTGTTTGAGGTAATATACTGAAACTTATGATTTTCAACGGGCAATAAAGTATGCCATAATCGGTAGGGAAGCCATGCGAAAAGAAAATTTGCCCAAAATCCATATATATCAGCAACGCCTAAATCACTGTATAAATCCGATATAAAATTTCCGACCGCACACCCTAAAGCTCCTGCCGGACCGAAGAACATTCCGGCGAATACAGAAAAGAAGCCTGATATTCTGAATTTTCCATAATTCTTAAGTGCGGGAACAGTTATGGATAATATATTTAAGCCGGCGAGTATCAAAACACAAATGATAAAACCGATAATTTGTCTTTTAAATTTAATAGTTTTTATTTTCATTTATCTTTCTCCAGTATTGCCTCATATGAAAAAATGTTTTTTTCGTTTATGTATTTGTATTGTAAATTTTTCATTGTTTTTTTTATTAGGTCAATGCCGAGTCCGCCGGGAATAAAATTATCAATATTATTTTTTGCATTTATTTCACTTTTAAATTCAACTGGATTAAACGGTTTTCCTCCGTCAGTAAAAATAACCTTAACACGATTTTCGTCTAATGTGATAATCTCAAAATCAACATATCCGTCCTGCCCGTCGTAGGCATAGCTTGTAATATTAATAAAAGCTTCCTCAACAGACAAATAAAGTAAATTAAAATTGCTGTTGGGCGGAAATTCGGTTTTTAAATATTCTCTGCAAGCAGATAAAAGTTTATTAAAATCTTTTTTATTTGCCGTAAGTCGTATCTTCATTGAAAATAACCTTCTTTATAAAAAGCAAATTATTTATAATTATAACATTATATTCTTGGTTTTGCAACAAATATTGATATATTCCTCTTGAATTTTTATACAAAAAGCTGATTTAAAAGTTGACAATTTATAAATATTGTATTAAAATATAGATTATTAAAACCACTGTAATATGGAGGGAATAATATGAATATAAAATCTGAAAAGGAAAACAATACGGTAATTATATCTATAGATGAAAGACTTGATACCTTTACTGCACCTGAACTTGAAGCTGAAATAAAAACACACTCTGAAAAATGTGATAAAATCGTGCTTGATTTATCTAATCTTGAATATATTTCATCGGCAGGTTTGAGAACGCTTGTTTTCGCTCACAAGCTTATGTCAGAAAAATCCGGTTTTGTGATTAAGGCTCCGAATGAAAGTGTTATGGATATTTTAAATATTACTAATCTTTCATCTGTTTTGAATATTGAACAGTAATTTTTTCGTTATTTATAATTTTAACACATAATTTAATTAATGTTACTAATTGTAAAGTAAAATAATATTGGATTTTATTATAGTAATAAGGCTCCAATTCCGATATATTATCGGAATTGGAGCCTCTTTTTTATATATGAATTTAATTCATATTATTTATTTAGGGTCGCTTTTGTTTGTTACCTGCGGTTATTGCTTCCTTGCATCGAACTGTCACACGCGACTGTCCGCTCATGGTGCAGGTAAAAAGTGTGAGATCCCAACCGCCGCTTTGCATTTCTTTCAAAGCTGTCCCGGGCAGAATTTCAATTTTGGAAACCTCGTAAGTGAATAGGTTTCCATCTATGTCCGTGAAAATAACCGTATCGCCCTGCGAGAGATTTTTCAGCCGCCCAAAATGGGAAGCGTAATTATGCGCGCATATCACAAGGTTATTTAAGTACGCCGTGCCTGAATATCGGCACGGAGAAATTTTCATACGCTCATAGTCCCAAGTTTCCATTACCGGAAGTTCCAACTCCAGCGACGGGACAGACAGCTTCCCGATATACCGATAGCCGCCAATTTCCTCAGTCGGCATATCACGGGTCGGATCCAGCAGATAATCGGGAATGGCGGCACTGTCATCGGGAGTTTCAGGTGAAAGCTGTTCTATCACGCTGTCGACGGCGGACTGTGCTCGGTAATCGTCCCAAATGTTGTAACCGACTAAGGTTAATGCCACAACAATCAGAAAAAAACCTATGCCGATGAGCGCGGCGCCTGTTTTGCGGCTACTCATCCGCTTCATCTTTTTTGCGAAGTATCAGGAAAATACCTATGAACACAGCCAACGCACCTGTAACGACCAGAACAGGTACAGGCCACCACAACAGTCCGGTTTGCGGAAGTGTGGAATCACTGGACGGTTTGTTCGGCGCTGAGGGAGGTGAAACAGCGTCAAGAGTATTTGTAACAGTAAAGGTAACGCCCTGCTGTTCGATTTGTACGGTATAATTTTTCGGAACTTCCTTTTCTGTCAATTTCCAGTCATGTGAGGCGTCAAGGTTTTCCCATATGTACCGCCAGTTATTGGCTGCATTCAGAGTTTGTTCCTCGTACACCTTACCGTCGCGCAATAACTGAACTGTTATTCCCTGAGGACGGTTCTGTTTATTTCCGCTATCTTTCCAAATTTTCAGCGCTCGCCGCTCAATCGTCTCATCAGTCAATTTCCTGTAATCGTATTTCGGTTCGGTGACTACATCGCAGTCAACTGTTCCGTCTTTTTTTGTGGAGGGAACGGTAACTATTACGGGCTGCGGAATTAACAACAAATCGTCATATTGAGTTGTTGCGCCGATTATCAGATACAATCCGTCCGTAAGCCCGTCAAAGCGCACGCTGCCGGATGTGTCAGTTTTACCCGATGCAACAGCAGGAATAGAATCTCTTGTAATATATGACGCCAGCGTCAAGGACAGTGTTTTCCATTCCTCACTGCTTGAGTCCTCAGGCATCCTAATCTGATAGTCGGAAAAAGGAGAAATGAATGTGTAAGTACTGCCGTTCCAATTGGCAGCTTTGTATATTTGAAAAGACGCTTGCTCTACCGGTTTACTGTCGTGTTTAAACAAAACAGTAATGGAATCAGACTCAGCCGCCGAAATCGGCAGAACAGTGGCCATAAAGAGCAGAACGCAAAGAAATATCGGTAAAATATGTTTTTTCATATCGGAATACTCCTCCTTGCAGGGTGGGTCAAAGAATATCAGATAGGTGTTTTTTCTTTTTTCGCCTTCGGATTAAAACAACAACAAACACAATCACTGCAAATACAATTAACGGCAGAATAACAAATTGCCAATTCCAAGTGGAAATGAATGTTTGCTCTATCGGTTTCGTATCATTTTCGTCCGTTTTTTCGATACGGCGACCGCTTATTACCAATCGGTGGGTATTTACACCGTAGGGGGTGCAGGTCATCAGCGTACACAATTCCTGCCCTTTCTCAATGCACAGATTTTTAAGCGTATCCGGCAATACCCGTTCCATCTTCTCTACCTGATAGGTTAGGGTTTCGTTCAGCACGTGCAGGGTGAAGGTATCGCCGATTTTCATTTGATCCAGATCGGTAAACAGTCGGGCATTCGGAAGCCCGCTGTGCCCGGACAGTACCGTATGAACGCTTTCACCTGTCACAGGTAAGCTGGAGGCTTCTAAATGTCCCACGCCGGTTTGCAAAACACTTTCTTCCGTACCGTGGTAGATTGCAAGATAGATATGTGGCTTTTGTATTTCAATATATCCGATAATGCCGGTACCTGTCACATCCAGAAGACTTTCATAAACCCTCCGTCGCTCAGCGGTCAGTTCGCCTATATGGGGAGATTTCTCAAACAGCTCCTCGTTATAGGCTCTTGCCGCCTCCAGCATTGCTGCATAGTCGCTTCGATCCAGAGACTGTACCTTGCGCTGATATTCGCTGATGGCATCTTTGTTGGCTGCATCGTTAATTTTATCAGCCACAGTGGGGTAGAGCAGCAAAGCAAGTCCGATCAGCATAAGCAGAATCACAATTATTGCGGAAACAGTTTTTGAGTGCCTTTTCTTGTTTTGGATGTTTTCTTGTTGTTTCATTATGACCTCCGACCCGTGTCACTTATGCCGCTTTCCGTTTTTTCTGCGTCGAACTATAAACAGGACAGCAATTATAAGCACTACAATCAGAGAGGCGAGAGATACCAACAGCATAAACGACAGTGATGTTGAAATATCATACTTTGCCGAATTTGATGTATCTTTGCTGTCAGGTTTAGGTGTTTCTATTCTTACCCCGCGCACCAACAGCCGATGGGTGTTTACTCCGTAGGGCGTACAGGTCATAAGGGTGCAGATATCTTTTCCGGATTCAATACGAAGATTGCCCACCTCTTCCGGCAGAACCTTGGTAATTGATTCTACCTGATAGGTCAATGTATCACCGAAAATATGCAGAACAAAGGTATCGCCTGTTTCCAACTGGTCAATATTGCTGAACAGTTTTGCGGAGGGCAGACCGCTGTGTCCTGAAAGGAGTGTATGTACGCTCTCACCGCCCACAGGCAGCGACGAGCCTTCCAGATGCCCTATGCCGCTGTGCAGGACGCTTTCTCCGGTACCGTGGTAAATGGGCAGATATACACTGATCTTTTCAATCTCTACATATCCCATCATACCGTTATCGAATGGGTTTAGCAAACGGTTATACTGTTTCCTCTGTTCAGAATCCAGAGCCTCAATGCGGTTGGTTCGGGCAGCAAGCTCTGTGTTGTAAGTACGGGCATCCTCCAGAATATCTCGGAGGGTGGTATCATCAAGATTTGCAATTCCTCTTTGGTAATCTTCAATTGATTTTTTGTATTCGAGAGAATTGATATAATTCGCTACTGTCGGATACAGCAGCAGGGAAAGTCCTATGAGTAAAATTATCGTGACAATCACAGTGGAAAACCAATTATGTTTTTTGGATTTGTTCTCTGTTTTTGTATGCGTTTTCATAAGGCACTCCCTGCCGATGTATCCGGGGCGGCGGTTAATTCATTTGCCGCCCCGAATTTGACGGTCTTATGTGGTGATTAAGTTAACTTAAATGTTATCTTCTTTTTTATTGCGTTTCTTTATGGAGATTACGAGGTAGATTGCCGCACCTGCAATCAGCACAACACCGAGAATGTAGAAAATGGTGGTACCAATGCCGCCGGTGAAGGGTAAGAACGGTGCTTTAATGTTTGTAAGGGTTTGAGGCATCAGTCCAGAGGAGAATACAGCGCCCTGCGTGGATGTATAAGTTTTAAACTGCCCCTTCATTGGTGCGTAAATAACCGACTCCAGTTCACCTGATTTAGCAAAAGTTGGTACGATTTTAAACCAGAAGGGATCCATTGTGTTATAGCCATCCGGCGTGATTATCTCGGTCAGGGTGTATTTTCCCTCATCCAGACCGGTAACATCCGGGATCTTACCTTTTTCTCCTGAGGTAAGCAGGTAGCTTTCCAAAGCTTTTGCGGCAGCATCCAGAGCCTCTTTCTTTGCGGATTTATCACTGTTTGATGCATTATTGTATGCTTCCTTAGCAGTTTTATATTCGTTTATAAGATTATCAACGGTGCTTGCCTCAACCCAATTGACCAGACGGCGGATATCTTTTGATTTACTATCAACAGCGTTTTCAAACTTAGCGTATTTTCCTTCGCTGTTTTTCAAAATAAAGCCTGCGCCTGGAAGTCCCTCGTCATCATGATCCGCATCTGAACCGTTTTTTGTCAAATCAAGACCGAAAGCGTACACATATACTCTCTTATTTTCGGTTTTGCCTTTGCCATCGGAGTTAGGGTCGTTGGAATAGGTAAGGTTGACATCATTGGGGTTGCCTGCGGAACCGATTACAGCGTTGGCGTTTATCGTCGCGCTGTAGGTAACATAAATCTCGGCGTTGGCGTTAAGCACCAATGTACCGGCTCCCGAAGAGTCGGGCGATACGCTTTTGTAGGCAATACCTTCGGTCTTGCGCAAATTGCTGAAAGCGATTAAAACAGGCGTGCCGTCTTCGCCCGGCAAGACATTTCCATCTATCGAGCCGTTGGGGATGATTCCATACTCGGACGGATTTATCGTATATGTTTTTTCGTCCTGCTTAACAGTAACGACAACCGAGCTCATGTTAAAAGTCAGGCCCTTTGAAAGAATATCGGTAAACTTATAATAATAAGTTTCAAAATCCATAAAATTCTTGGCAAGATTGCCTTTCAGTTCAAAGGTCACGGTATCGCTTATTCCCGCAGCGTCGCCCTTCAAACGTTTGTCGCCGCTTACAATGTTCTTATCCACAGTAGGAATTGAAGCCTTCAGGTAAATATCTTGATTGCCCAGTACAGATAGAATGTATTCGGATACTGCATCGTCGGTTTCACGGCTGCTTATTCCGGTTTCTGCCAGCAGGTAATATCCGGAACTAGGAACGGTAAGGGTCAGGGTGTCATTATTGTGGTTGTTATTGTCGCTTAACAAGTTTGGTTTAAGGCTTTTGTTTTCAAGTGCTTTAAGATATTTTCCGTCAAACAGAAAGTCGGAAAACTTCTGGAGGAACGCGTTGCTTTTGTGGTTTTCCAGTACTTTGGCAAGGTCAGCCGCATCCTTCACGCCTGCAAAAGCGTTAACAAATTCGCCGGTCGATTCGCCATTTACGATAACCTCGTCATAGGCCCATTTTGCGGATTCTTGTTTTAAGCCATTGAGTGCCTCGACAAGTGCAGACGAGTCATTGATGCTTTCACCCCACTGGACATTGGCGAGGGTGTAGTTGTTCCAGTTAGCTGCGCCCCATTCCTTAGCGCTGGACTTATTTTCTTCGGTGATTTCTCCCTCCCAATTGGGCGTGCCGGTGAAGAGCTGGTAGACCGAAAACTGGTCCGTTTTCATTGCGGGAAGCCCTGTATTGTTGTGGATTGTGATGGTAAGATTTTCGCCGGAGGCGGCGAAAACGGGGAAGACTGTTGTCAATGACAGCATTAGTACCAGCGCAATGACAATCAGCTGATTCAGGGTGTGCTTGATTGTTTTCATGGTTTTGATTTCCTTTCTTTACTATAATTTTTATAGCTATTTTTTATTTATAAGAAAACAACTGATTTTATGTAGAACTTCGTCGTTTTCTGTAAATAAGATATATAGTGGGCGGCAGAAGCAGAAGCAACGCGCCGAGGATGCCCCACAGCAGCCAGCCTAAGCCTCCCGCAAAGGGAACTGATAAACCGCGAGCGTTTATAAATTTCAAATAAACACTTGACAATAAGGCATCGATTGTGCCGGAAACGCTTTGTTTGTCGGTATTAAATGTCATTTTGTTTCCTAAAGAATCTTCCACCCTTTGCAAATGGTAGTCATCCTGTTTTCCTTCCGTCACTGTGTAAGCGGTTCCTGTCGGAATGCCTATAATGGTGATTTTTTCGCTGTGACCCAGTTTGAATGTTCCGATAAGTGTTCCGTCTGGGGTTGGCTCTTGCCAAGTGACGGCAATTGTTTCTCCTGTGTTTCCAGCAGAAGTTGTGGAAATTACTGTCAAATCTTCTTTTTTGAGCTGCTTGCCGTCAGGCGGGGTTAGGGTCAGCGTAAAGTCAAATTTCTTTTCTGTATCAGGATCGTCATTTTCTACTTTCTTTTCAACTGTAAGAGAGTTTTCTTTTTCTGTTTTGGTGTTGATGAAAGTGATGAATTCATGAGGCGGGGAATACAAATCGCTCGGCGGCGGAACGGTGCCGCTTTTCATCTCCTGTTGGGCGACAAAGCCTTCTGCCGGTTCCTCTGACGCCTGATAGCTGTAGGTGGTGCCTACAGGCAGGTCGCTTACTGTCATGGTTTGGCCGCCCTTTAGTTCGAAATGCCAAACTCCGTCTTTGGAGGCAGTAATATCATTGAGAGAATCGGTTTTCGATTGGTATTCCAGCAATGTACCATTCTGCACGACAACTGTTTCCATAATGGGATTATTGTGTTCATCTACCATCGGTTTTCCTGTATCGTCTGTCTTTTGCTGTTCCTCCGTTATTCGATATGTATACGGACCCGAGAGCAGGGATGTCGGCTCAGATTCCGGGTCGGTGAGCTTCAGTGTAAACTTAAATTTGCGCTCCCAGTCTTCATCAATCAAATATGTGTCATCACCGGCTTCCAACTTTTTGCTTATGGACAGCTGAGAGGTGATAAACAAGTTGGTATATAGCACTCCCTCCGGATTTACTTCGGTCATGCCAAAGACGGAATAGTATCGGTTTCTGCCGTCCTTATATTTTCCAAATCTTGCGGCAAAGTTGTTTTCACTTGGTTTTGTGCCTTGCGAGACGCTTGCACCGTATTGAGCATTATTGTTGTCTATGACATAGGTACGCTCATTTGCTCCGTAGTCGTGAATCGCTTGTTTGAGCAGGAATCCGTTAAGTTCCTTGCCCTGTTCGGTAATGCGATAATTAGTGCCGCTGGTCAGTCCTGAGAAGAGCAGACCTTCATCGTTGCCGAGAGTAAATTCGGCGGTGCTCATTTTGATTTTTTCAATATCTTTTTCAGCATAAGTATTCCATCCGGCGGTATCGTCATACAGTTTATCAACGCCGAAAGTCAGATGCATGGTCATAAAGGCGGTTGTGACGGAGTAATCTGAACTGACTGCCACATCGGTGTCGCCTGTGCCTTTCTGCACATGAGCAATGATGAATGGCTGGGTATCTTCATCATACTTATCGTTCGTATAGCCTATATGGATATAATCATCTTTTTTGCTGTCATCCCATTGCCAGCCGGAGTTTTCCTGTGCTTCCAGTGCCGTAATCGACATCATCGTCGTTAACTCAATGCCCGGATCTTTGTTTCTGACTGAAGCGCCCTCAGCATGGAGCGATGCTCCGTCCACTTCGGATATCGGCACAAGGTAAACCTCTTTTAGCCAGAAGTCAATAGAACCTGAAATTTTATCATCATTTGCATTTTTATAGACCGTCCAGTATTTTCCGGGTGTTTGATTTCCATTGTCTGAACCTTCCTCGAGTTCATCACGCTTATTATACACCGTGCGCCCTGCGTCGACAAGTTCCTCATAAAACGTTTCGCGGTCGTTGACGAAAATACGGTGTACATTTTCGCCGCTTATGCCTCCGCTTTCCATCGGATTGCCGCCTACATACACATAATATGGACCGTCCCCAAGCCGCTCTGAGTTTACGGGTGAATAGCTCTGGTCGGTTTTAAGCTGTCCGGTCTTCATATCCACCGCACTGACATCGTAATAGTCGTCATCGACTTTTACAATGTGTTTGCCGTCCTTATCCACAACGGCGAGCGAATTTTGTGCGGTTTGCAAAAGTCCCTCGTTTGAGGTCTTAATATCTATCGTGGAAATCTGCTGCTGCCATGCTCCTGCGCCGTCGTTAGCCCAGTGGTTATACCGCAGGAGGGTTGCGTCAGCTTCGCCGGAGGTGTTTTGTAAATAAATTTGATAGTTAAACTTGGTTTCTTTCTCTTTGCTGTAATCTGTACCATCCTCAGGTACTTCGACCTGCTTGGTCACATATACTTGGGTGTTCGCCACCTCCAGACGGCCGTTGTTACCCAGATAACCGTTAATGATCGCATTATTGCCCGTGCCGGACATAGCGGAGATTGTGGGTACATAATAGTTATTGGCGGTTTGCGTCACGTTGCCGGTATAATAATCCCCCTTCAGCTCACCGCTCTTTTTTTCCAATGCGTGGAACATATTTCCAGTCCGCAGACCGCCGGTGCGTGTTGCTACTGACCATTCAAAAATTTCGTTGTATTTCGCTCTCGGGTTAGCCGCATTTTTTATTTGTTGAATCAGTGACGACATCTGCGGATTATTTTGTACGCTGAGCCAGTATTCTAAATCCTGATCCAGCGTTGAGGGGGTATCTGTGGTTCCGTCATCGGATTTCAGTCCCTGATTTGCTAAATACGCGCGCAGTTCTGCTTCATTTAAGGTCAGCTTTTCAAATGTGGGTTCGCCTCGGGTGTTGTCTCCGGTAAGAGTGCGGGAATTGTATTCAATCTCAATGGGACAGTTACCATTAATGTCTGTCCAGCAGAGCATATCTCCGTTGTCGATATTCGAAGAGTGCAGTCCTGAGCCGAAGTCAGAACCCTTACGTGCCACAACATACATCAATTTTTCTGCTTTTCGAGTTCCCTCTATTTTCGTACCGTTAATATCTGTTCCGGTTGTATTTGGGATAGGCTTATAATAATCAATGCACATGAAGAAATAATCATCCGAGGAAAATGATTTCGAACCGTCGACATAATTTCCGCTGTTGTCTGTGGTGACATGATCCAAATCATCTTCTTCTAAAAATATGATACCGTTTATGCCATTATCTTTATAAGGATAGGTATTCCCATCCATATCTGTTATGAAGCCGTCTTTAACATTTTTTCGCGCAGCTTGGAAATCCTCATTGC
>CANQMH010000036.1 GCA_947624865.1 uncultured Clostridia bacterium
TACAACCTCTCTGCCCATAATTGTTCTTTTTAAATGCGCGTCTGCATTATCCTCAAAGCCGTTGTGAGCATACATATCATATGGCTTTTCGGGCGCCAGCTTTTCCAGCCAGCGTTCATAGTCGCCGTGAAGTCCGCTTTCGTCATCATTAATAAATACCGAAGCGGTTATATTCATAGCATTTACAAGCACCAAGCCTTCTTTTATGCCGCTCTCGTCAATTGCTTTCTGAACCTCTTCCGTAATGCGGACAATCTTTCGCCGTTGCGGTACATTAAACCACAATTCTTTGCGGTAGCTTTTCATAAATTAGTTCACCCTCTATAATTCACCCAATATTGCACGAGTTTCAAGTATAAATGAAATTTAAAATTAACATTAGAACATAAAGCCGTCCATACCCCAGTATTCAACTTCTTCAAATTTTACATAACAGCAGTTTCCGTCAATGCCTGCTTCACTCTGCAAAATTTTGCAAATCTCTGCAGTAAGTGCGGTGTATGCATCCTTTGTTGAGTTTCCGAAAATCTTGACTTCTACAAAAGCCACAGGCTGAGAGTCGCCGCCGCGAAACATCATCGAAATGTTATCTTCTACGGCGCACATAAGATACGCTTCGCTTTTTCCCGGAATAAGGGAAATTGATTTTGATAGTTTTGATTTAATAGTCTGCTTTATTGCGTCGTCAAGTTTTACGTTTGTCTTTAAATTTATAAACGGCATTATATATCCCGACCTTTGCATATAAAATTACATCTTACATTATAATATCATACCGAGTTTATTGCAAGAAAAAAACAAAATAATGTGTATTATTTAATACATTTTTATTTTTATGATTAACTCTTGTTATATTTATTGTGAGCGGCGTAACACAGCTAAAATCACACAGCCGTAAAGGCTGCTGCAACTTTTATCTATAGCCAGGATTAAAATACTTCGTCTAAAAAAGGCTGTTTCGTTGGGAACAGCCTTTGAAGCCATAAATTATTCAATTGAACTGTCGAGATACTCCATAAGCTCCTCGTCGTCCTTTTTCTGCTTATCTTTAACAATAAAAAAGGCGGTTAAAGCGGCAGAAAGGGCTGCCACAGCGGAAATAATGCCAATGATTAAAGCGAATTTCTTATTTTTCATAATTATGTCCTCCTGCATTTTATCTTGTTATCGTAGTTAAAAATTATTATCTGCCGTTTGTATAGTTATATTCTAACATTTTTTATAAAAAAGTCAACATAAAAATAAAAAGCGGCGTGACGCCGCTCACAATTCGGGCAGACAGATTCAACAAATCAGACGCCTTGTTTGCCCGAACGTTACCAAGTAACTTCTATAAATTAAAAAAGCAGAGAAAACTCTGCTTTTAATACTAAACTGTTTGGTTAGAATTTAGTATATGTTTAACTCAATTCATTTAACCTTACGCTGAAGCGTTGAGTCTTTTAGCAAGTGAAGATTTGCTTCTTGCTGCTGTGTTCTTGTGAAGAATACCCTTGGCTGTTGCCTGGTCAATTTTTTTAATAGCAAGACGAACTGCCTCTGTTTTGTTGTCGGCATTAGTGTCAACTGCGACATAAGCCTTCTTGATAGCTGTTTTTAAAGCTGATTTTGCAGCTTTGTTGCGAGCTGTTTTTGTAGCGATAACCTTAACACGCTTTTTTGCAGATTTAATGTTTGGCATTGTCCCACCTCCTTAAAATATCGGTCATACAGGTAATATGTTACCATAAAATACCCTGAAAATCAAGTGTTTTTCAAAAAAAACTGCGAATTTTCGCATATCCTCATAATTTTAAAAAAACACCTCAATATCTTGTGTTTGGATTTTAAATTTATTCAATATAAAGAAATCTATTTTAACTGTGACATAATATTTTGCAATTCTGAATTGTGAGTTTTTTAATTTTTATAATTAAAATTATTTTTTATTATTAGTATCGTCATTTTTATATTTTCTTCGTTTTGAAATCAGATAAACCAAGACAAGCAGAGCAAGGAATACTCCTAAAACGCACCTGAACACAATTGACAGAGTTCCTTCAAACATCGGAAGTCCGCCAAATGCGCGCAGAGCGTACCATACGGTCATAAACACAAAAAATATGGACAGAACATAAGCAATGGGACCTTGTTTTCTCCCTGCAAAAAACATAAGCAGAGCAAGAGCCGCCCAAAGAAAAACGTATGCGTTTTGTAAAAAATCATTCATAATAATCATTCCTTATAATTATAACAGTTATTATAAGGTAATACAAATATAAATGTCAATTGCCAAAGCTGACATAAAGTGAAAAATATGAAAATATATAAATTTTTCCAAAAAAGCCTTGACTTTTACTGACTTTGGTATTATATTATGGATAAAGCGGTTAGCACTCTAACCTTGAGAGTGCTAAAACAGCAAAAACCGACTCCAAACAGGAGGTGAACGGTATGGAGCTGGCTGCGAGAAAACAAAAAATATTATCGGCAATTATTGAAACCTATATAAAAACGGGCGAACCCGTGGGTTCAAAGTCGCTGATAAGCGAATCGGGGCTTGATGTTTCTTCCGCGACGGTGCGAAATGAGATGGCTGACCTGACAAACAGGGGATTTTTAATTCAGCCTCACACTTCGGCAGGACGTATTCCCACTCAGCAGGGCTATCGTTATTATATAGATAACATTATGAGCGTTACGCCGGTATCGCAAAGGGGAAAGGAATACATTAGGTCGGTGCTTTATGAAAACGCCGATTCTCCCGAAAGTATTCTTCAGAGCGCCTCGGACATTATATCACAGCTCACAAATTTTGCTTCCGTTGCGACTACTCCCAACGGAGAGGACAGCAGGATTCATAAAATCAGCTTTGTACAGACGGGTTCCCACACTGCAATGGCGGTTGTGATAACGTCAAACGGAATTATAAAAACAAAGATTTTTCGGTGCGAGTTTATTATTACTCCCGAGATTCTCGAGGTTTTCGACAAGGCGCTCAACGACACGTTTGCAGGAATTAAGCTTTCATCAATAAATCAGCCGTTTATTCAGACTGCGGCGGCACATTTCGGAGAGCTTTCCCTGTTTATGCCCGGTGTTCTTATGGCAATCAAGGATGCTTCTCAGAGAGCCAAGGATGTCAGCGTGTGCCACAGCGGATATACAAAGCTGTTATTTATGGCTGATGTAAGCTTTTCGGCGGCGCGCGGAGTAGCTGAGTTTTTGAACAATGAACACGACCTTGCAAGAATGCTTGAAAATCTTCCGATTGATACGTCTGTTGCAATAGGCAGAGAAAACAGCAGAATAGAGCTTGCCGCAAGCACCGTTGTGTCAACACGATACAGTATCGACTCAAATCCGTCGGGAGTTCTGGCGGTGATAGGCCCGCTGAGAATGAATTATTGCAGAGTAATTTCGATTCTTGAATGTGTGTCCGAATGTGTAGGCGCTATGATCAGCGAGCTTATTGAAATATAGCAAATCCTAAAAGGGGGATAAAGATGCCAAAGAAAAAAAGTGAAAATACCGAAGAAACTATTGTAAAGGAAGAACAGACCGCCGAGGCTGAAACACAGCCTGCCGAAAAAGCAGAAGAAGAGCCAAAGGACGACAGCGCCGAAAAAATAAAAGCGCTCGAAGATGAACTTGCTTCGCAGAAAGACAAATATATGCGCCTTGCGGCTGAGTATGATAACTACCGCAAACGCACCTCAAACGAGAAGCTCACAATATATGATGACGCGACGGCAAAGGCAGTTACAGAGCTTCTGCCGGTAGCCGACAGCATAAGAATGGCTCTTGAGAATCTTTCGGGCGCAGATCCTGAGATTGTAAAGGGAATTGAGCTTGTATCAAATCAGCTTGCAAAATCGTTTGAAAAACTCAAAATAGAGTCCTACGGAAAAACAGGCGATGAGTTTGACCCGAACATACACAATGCAATTTCTAAGATCGACAGTGAGGAGCTTGGCAAAAACACAATTGCACAGGTGTTCCAGACAGGATACAAAATCGGCGATAAAATCATACGCCACGCAATGGTACAGGTTGCAAACTGCGACTGATTTTCAGTTAAAGCAGATTAATATATAAACATTTATCATTTTCAAAATATTGGAGGAATTTATTATGGCAAAGACAATAGGCATAGATTTAGGTACAACAAACTCCTGCGTAGCAGTTATTGAAGGCGGCGAGCCGGTTGTAATCGCAAACGCAGAGGGAGCAAGAACAACTCCGTCCGTTGTTGCATTTTCCAAGGACGGCGAAAGAATGGTAGGACAGGTTGCAAAACGTCAGGCCATTACCAATCCCGAAAGAACAGTTGCTTCAATTAAAAGAGAAATGGGTTCTTCTCACAAGGTTACAATAGACGGCAAAAGCTACACCCCTCAGGAAATTTCAGCAATGATTTTGCAGAAGCTCAAGGCTGACGCAGAGGCTTATCTCGGCGAAACAGTTACACAGGCTGTAATCACGGTTCCTGCATACTTTACCGACGCTCAGCGTCAGGCTACAAAGGACGCAGGCAAAATTGCAGGTCTTGATGTTAAGAGAATTATCAACGAGCCTACTGCCGCTGCACTTTCATACGGCGTTGATAAAGAAAATGACCAGAAAGTTATGGTTTACGACCTCGGCGGCGGCACATTCGACGTATCTATCATTGAAATGGGCGACGGCGTTCAGGAGGTTCTTGCAACAGCAGGTAACAACCGTCTTGGCGGCGACGACTTCGACAAGAGAATTATCGACTGGATGGTTTCATCATTTAAGACCGAAACAGGCGTTGACCTTTCATCCGACAAAATGGCTATGCAGAGATTAAAGGAGGCTGCTGAAAAAGCTAAAATTGAGCTTTCGGGCGTTACCACATCTTCAATTAATCTTCCGTTTATCACAGCTGATCAGACAGGTCCTAAGCACCTTGACTTAACTCTTACAAGAGCAAAGTTCGACGAGCTTACTTCAGACCTCGTTGAAGCTACTATGGGTCCTGTTCGCTCAGCTCTTTCGGACTCAGGTCTTCAGATAAGCCAGATTGACAAGGTTCTTATGGTAGGCGGTTCTTCAAGAATCCCCGCAGTTCAGGACGCAGTTAAAAAGCTCATAGGCAAAGAGCCGTTCAAGGGAATTAACCCGGACGAATGTGTTGCAATCGGTGCAGCTATTCAGGCAGGCGTACTCGGCGGCGAGGTTGACGGACTGCTCCTTCTTGACGTTACTCCTCTTTCACTCGGCGTTGAAACTATGGGCGGTGTAATGACAAAAATCATTGACAGAAACACAACCATTCCTACAAAGAAAAGCCAGATATTCTCTACGGCTGCCGACAATCAGACTCAGGTTGAAATCAACGTGCTTCAGGGTGAACGTGAATTTGCACGCGACAATAAACAGCTCGGTCTGTTTGCTCTTACAGGCATTGCTCCTGCAATGCGCGGTGTTCCGCAGATTGAAGTTACCTTTGACATTGACGCAAACGGTATTGTAAACGTATCTGCAAAAGATTTAGGTACAGGCAAGGAACAGAAAATCACGATTTCTTCCTCAACAAATATGAGCAAAGAGGACATTGACAAGGCTGTTAAGGAAGCAGAGCAGTATGCTGCCGAGGATAAAAAGCGCCGTGAAGAAGTTGACTCTAAGAATGAAGCAGAGAATATGGTTTATCAGGCAGAAAAGCTCGTAAATGAAAACGGCGACAAGCTTGCAGATGATGATAAAAACAATCTCAACACAAAGATCTCCGCACTTAAAGAGGCAATCTCAAAGAATGACGCTGACCTTATGAAAGCAGCGAAAGACGACCTGCAGAAAACTCTCTATGATATTTCCGCAAAGCTCTATCAGCAGGCAGCTCCTCAGGGAAATCCTCAGCCGGGCGCTCCCGATATGGGCGGCGCACAGCCGAATAACAGCGGTGACCCTAATGTTTACGACGCAGATTTCAAGGACGTTGACGACAACAAATAATTAATATATAATATTATGTATATAAAGGAGCTGTTTTTATGGCAGCTCCTTTACGGTGTAATTTTACGATATTTTTAATAACAATTATTGTACGGTCGAAAATCAAACTATATTATACTTAATACGACCTATATCCACGAGCTAAAAGGGTGAGAATATGGCAGATAAAAGAGATTACTATGAGGTGCTTGGTGTTCAGAAGGGCGCAAGCGACGATGAAATAAAAAAGGCATACAGAACAAATGCCAAAAAATATCACCCAGATCTTCATCCGGGTGACAAAGCGTGTGAGGAAAAGTTCAAGGAAGTAAACGAGGCATACGAGGTTCTGTCAGACAAAGACAAACGCGCGCGCTATGACCAGTTTGGTCACGCGGGAGTTGACCCGAACTTTGGTGCAGGCGGTCCGGGCGGCGGAAGTCCGTTTGGTCAGGGCATTGACCTTGACGACATATTCTCAAGTTTTTTCGGAGGCTTCGGCGGCAGACGTTCAAATAATGCAAACGCTCCTATGCGCGGAAGCGATGTTGAAGCAAGCATTCACATTTCTTTTGAAGAAGCGGCTAAGGGTTGCAAGAAAAACGTCAGCTACAACTGCGTAGCCTCGTGCGGCGAATGTCACGGCACAGGAGCGCAGGCAGGCTCAACGCCAAAAACCTGCTCGGCTTGCGGCGGTTCGGGAAAGGTTACAATAAACCAGAGAACTCCGTTTGGAGTTGTACAGACTCAGCGTACTTGTGATGCTTGTCACGGAAAGGGTAAAATCATTGACAATCCGTGCAGAAAATGCGGCGGTTCGGGCAGACAGCGCAAAAACAAGACCGTTGACGTCACAATACCTGCCGGCATTAAAGACCAGCAGATTCTGAACATTGGCGGCAGGGGAAACGCAGGCTACAACAATGGTCCTTCGGGAGATTTGCACGTTTATGTAAATGTTCGTCCGCACCCTGTATTTGAACGCAGAGGAGACGATGTTTGGTGTGATATGCCGATTACGTTTGCTCAGGCTGCTCTTGGAGCAGACGTTGTTGTCCCAACTCTTGACGGCAAGGTGACATACTCTGTCCACGAGGGCACTCAGCCGGGAGATATTTTCAAGCTCAAGGGCAAGGGTATTCAGCATCTAAACGGCAGAGGCAAGGGCGACCAGTATGTTAGGGTAACAGTTGAAGTTCCGAAAAATCTGAGCGCCAAGCAAAAGGAGCTTATTCATCAATTTGAAAATGTTACAAACGATAAGAATTATGCTCAGCGAAATAACTTTTTTGAAAAACTCAAAAAGATGTTTAATGATTAAGGTGCTTCAATGGAACTTTGGACAGAGATTAAAATTGCCGTTAATGCGCACGATATTGAAAAAGTGAGCGATATAGCAAATGTTGTCGTGCCATACGGTATTTACATAGAGGACTATGCCAAACTTGAACAAGAGGTTGAGCAAATAGCACATATTGACCTCATAGACGAGGATTTGTTAAATAAAGACAGAAACAAGGCTTTTGTACATATTTATCTTGAACCTGACGTCTCTCCCTCTGAGGCAGTTGCATTTTTGTCAGAGCGATATACTGCCGAAAATATTGAACATTCAATAGAACTCCTCGACTGCGCCGAAGAGGATTGGCGCAATAACTGGAAGCAGTATTTTCATCCCATTCCCGTTGGCAAAAAGCTATTGATTCGTCCGAGCTGGCGAAATGATTATGACGCTGACGGCAGGCAGGTGCTTAATATTGACCCGGGCCTTGCTTTTGGCACAGGCAGTCACGAAACCACTCGGCTTTGCCTTGAAATGTGCGAAAAATATCTTAAAAAAGGCGACAGCGTTCTTGACGTAGGCTGCGGAAGCGGTATTCTCGGAATTGCCACACTTCTGCTCGGTGCAGAAAAGGCAGTAGGTGTTGATATAGATGAAACTGCTGTAAGAACCGCAAAGGAAAATGCCGAAATAAACTCCGTTAGCGACAAATTCACCGCAATCTGCGGAAGTTTTACCGAAAAGGTTGAGGGCAAGTACGACATTGTGCTTGCAAACATTGTTGCCGATGCAATTATGTTTTTGTCAGAGGGCATAAAGGACTTTATGAAAGACGGCGCCGTTTATATTATGAGCGGAATTATTGACACAAGAGCCGAAGAAGTCAAAAAATCGGTAAGCAAGCATTTTGATATTATTGAAGAACACCTCGAAAACGGCTGGGCGTGCTTTGCGGCAAAAGCTTTACAGCGTTAATATGATACAAAAATAAATAAATTTCTTCATAAAACATAAAAAAACCGAATTTTCACAAAACTGTCACATTGCACTGATAAAATCAACTTAAATATTATGTTCGGAGGTCTTGAATTTGAAAAAACCTGATAAAAGAGATACCATAAATCTGTTTTTCTCTGCATTTCTCATCATTGCGTTTATTGTATGCGCACATTTCTTCAGTCAATTTACAAGCACAATTTCGCTTTTTGCAAGCTCTGTAGTAACCATCATTCTTTTTGTGGTATTCGGACTTTTGCTGTTTTACGCAACACGCGTCGGTGACGGTAAGGCTATAAAGCGTTTTTCGCTTATAACATTAATCATTCTCGTAATTCCGTCGCTCTATATCATTATTGCATCTCTCGCACCCGGTATGCCGTTTAATGATGTATTTGCATCAAACAGCGGCGGTCTCAGCGTAATAGTAATTCTTGCCTGCGTTGCTTTTGGTTACGGTGTGCCGTATACATTTCTCAGCGGATTTGAAGTTGCAGATGAAGATGCCGCCGGCGATGTTCAGGATTCTGCACCTGAGGTTCTTGAGGGCGGAGTTGAAGCAGACCTTATAAACAACGATTCTGATGAAATAGCTGAAGAAACAACGGAAGAAACTTATGACACAGATTATGTTGCAGATGAACCGGAAAATACAGAGGAAACTGCTGACAGCAAAGAAGAATAAAATTAAATTTATATTTACTTACTATTACTAATTAAAAAGCTGACCCTTACAGGTCAGCTTTTTGTAATTGCAATTTAATTATGAATTGCTGCGAACGTATTTTGAACTGCCAAGACCCAAAATAAGTATAAAAATCGGATAGAGGAAAAACAAACCTATGGTGAAACCGGTTCCCTTGCCATATGCCAATGCAGTTTTGCGGCATAAAAAGAACGTCAGCAATAATAAGATAAGTCCAAAAATAACGCTTATGACACCCTCTATAATAATAAAAACACCATTAAGATTACTTGCCCTGCCTAAACCGACAGCAACTGAATAAATCACAGAAACTAATAATGTGATCCAAAAATATTTAGATTTCCATACAATTTTGAAGAATGTATAGGTGTTATAAATGGGGATAATGCTTTTCCAGCCGGGAACATTTGCTTTTCTGAACAAAGACCAAAACGCTATAATTTCAAGAATATAAACCGCAAGCGAAATTAAAAGATAATAAAATTGCATTCCTGAAATCATAAATAATTGACTTGACATAAAATACCTCCTAATTAAATTTTTATTACTTATATAGGACAACAAAACTTATAGGAAATCAATATTTTATAAAACAAAAGTGTTGACAAATTCAAAAAACAGGAATATAATGCTCTTAATAAGATAAACCTGTGAGCAAGATTAGTAAGAATTTTTAAAGCTTTCAGAGAGCCGGCGGTTGGTGAAAGCCGGCAGCGGAGAATTTTCCGAATGGACTTGTGAGGGCGGACCGAAAGCATTTGCTGCGGAGCACCGAAATGCAATTGCAAGTAGTTTCCGACGGAACCCGACCGTTAAAGCGGGAGGCATATGTCAGTATGCCGTAGAGCGGGCGATTATCGTCAATTTGGGTGGTACCGCAGAAGTTTTTTCAGACTTTTGTCCCTTTGAGGGACAGAAGTCTTTTTATTTTATAAAATTATTAAAAATGAAAGGTTAGTGTTAAAATGATTAAACCGTCTTACGATGAGATTATGAGGTTAAAGGACAGCTACAGCGTTATTCCTGTATATAAAGAAATTTACGCTGATTTGGTTACTCCCATAACCTTGCTCAGAAAAATTGCGCAGAAATCAAACAAGTTTTTCCTGCTTGAAAGCATTGAGGGCGGTGAAAAATGGGGCAGATATTCGTTTTTAGGATTTAATCCCAAAGCACGTCTTGCCTATAGGGACGGAACGCTGACCGTTACAGGCGAGGGCGCAAGAGTTATAAAAACAAGCGATCCGTATGACGCCGTTCGGGAATATCTTGCCGACTACAAAACGCCCAAGTTTGATGATATTCCTCCGTTTACGGGCGGTCTTGTGGGATATTACGGTTACGCCATGATAGCCTGTGCCGAGCCTGTTTTAAAGCTTAAAAGGGGCAATACAAACGACTTTGACCTTATGCTGTTTGACAAAATAATTGCATATGACCATCTCAAGCAAATGCTGAGTGTTATTGTTAATATGAAAACCTACGACCCCGAAAGGCAGTACCGTCAGGCCAAGGATGACATTGCAAAGATAATTGAAATCATCACCGATAACTCTCCTCTCCCAAATCTTCAAACAGATGAAAATGTTGAATTCAAAAGCACCTACACAAAAGAGGAATTCTGTCAAATGGTTGAAAAGACAAAAGAATATATTTATGACGGCGATATTTTTCAATGCGTTGTTTCAAGAAGATTTGAGGCAGAGTACAGCGGTTCGCTGATTAATGCCTACAGAGTTTTAAGAACAACCAATCCGTCGCCGTATATGGTATATATGTCGATTGACGGTGACGAAATTATAACCGCCTCTCCCGAAACTCTGGTAAAGCTTCAAAACGGCGTGCTTAATACATTTCCGATTGCAGGCTCGCGTCCCAGAGGAAAAACCAAAGAAGAGGACGACGCTCTTGCCGACGAGCTTATAAAAGATGAAAAAGAGCTTGCCGAGCATAATATGCTTGTAGATTTAGGCAGAAACGATATAGGGAAAATCGCAAAATTCAATTCGGTAAAGGTCACCGAATATCAGAAAATCCTAAAATTTTCTAAAATTATGCACATTTGCAGCGAGGTTGAGGGGCAAATAAAGGAAAATCTTGACGCACTCAGTGCGGTTGAAGCGCTTCTTCCTGCAGGAACACTTTCGGGAGCACCTAAAATAAGAGCCTGCGAAATAATCGAGGAGCTTGAAAAAACTCCGCGCGGAGTTTACGGCGGAGCACTCGGCTACATTGATTTTAACGGCAATCTCGACACCTGTATTGCAATCAGGATGGCTGTAAAAAAGGGAAACAAGGTTTACGTTCAGGCAGGCGCAGGAATTGTTGCCGACAGCGTGCCTGAAAATGAATATCTCGAAACCTACAACAAGGCTCTTGCCGTTATGAATGCAGTTAAAAACGCAGGGGAGGTTTATGAATTATGATACTTTTTATTGATAATTACGACAGCTTCACCTACAACCTCGTGCAGTTCTGCGGAAGCATAAACCCCGACATAACGGTCGTGCGCAATGATGAAATAACAGTTGATGAAATTATAAACTTAAATCCGTCACACATAATCCTCTCTCCGGGTCCGGGTTACCCAGAAAACGCAGGAATTTGCGAAGATGTAATAAGACAGCTGAAAGGCAAATTTCCTATTTTGGGCGTTTGTCTCGGACACCAGGCAATATGCGAGGTGTTCGGCGCCGAAATCACCCACGCGGTAAAATTAATGCACGGCAAAAAGAGCGATATAATAGTTGATAACAGCTGTAAAATATTTGCTGAGATGCCAAAAACAGTCGAGGGAGCAAGGTATCATTCGCTGATTGCAAAGCGAAGTTCAATTCCCGACGAGCTTGTTGTAATTGCTCAGGATGATATGGGAGAAGTAATGGGAGTTAAACACAAAGAATATGATATTTACGGATTACAGTTTCACCCCGAGTCAATCCTCACTTCTCACGGTATGCAGATGATAAAAAACTTTTTAGAAAGGGTATGATTTTATGATTAAAGAAGCAATTAAAAAAGTAGTAGCAGGAAGCGACCTCACATTTGACGAGGCTTCACAGGTAATGGATGAAATGATGACGGGCACGGCCACTCAGGCACAGATGGCGTCATTTCTTACCGCTCTCAGAATAAAGGGCGAAACAATTGACGAAATAACAGCCTGCGCTAAGGTTATGCGTGAAAAGGCACTGCATATAAAACCGCGCACAGACGTTCTTGATATTGTAGGAACGGGCGGCGACGGTACAGGTACTTTTAATATTTCAACTACGGCGGCATTTGTTATTGCGGCTTCGGGAATATCCGTTGCAAAGCACGGCAACCGCTCAATGTCGAGCAAAAGCGGTTCGGCAGACTGCCTTGAAAACCTTGGCGTAAATATTTCGATCAGTCCCGAAAAAAGTGAAGAAGTTCTTGAAAAAACAGGAATATGCTTTATGTTTGCACAGGGCTATCATGCTTCAATGCGTTTTGTAGGACCTGTAAGGAAAGAAATCGGCATACGCAACATCTTTAACGTTCTCGGACCTCTCACAAATCCTGCAAGCGCAAATCTCCATATTACAGGCGTTTATTCAGAGGCGCTTGTCGAGCCGATTGCAAAGGTATTTTCAAATCTCGGCGTAAAAAGAGGCTTTGTATTCTACGGCAGCGACGGTATGGACGAGGTAACGGTTACTGGAACTACAAAAGTTTGTGAAATTGACAACGGAAGCTTTAAAACCTATGAAATTTCACCTGAACAGTTCGGACTGAAAAAGTATGAAATGTCTGAGCTTATCGGCGGCGACGGTGCAGAAAATGCCGAGATTACAAAGCAGATTCTCAGCGGCAAGCTTAAAGGCGCAAAGCGTGACATAGTCGTACTCAATGCGGCCCTCGGTATTTATGCAGGCGGAAAAGCTGCGTCAATTAAGGATGGCGTAAAGACAGCGCAGGATATAATCGACAGCGGCAAGGCTTATGCAAAAATGGAAGAATTTGCAAGGGCAACAAACGAGTAACGTTTTATACAGACTGTTAAGGTTAATCGGAGAAAACTATGATTCTTGAAACTATTGCAGAAGCAAACAGAAAAAGGTATAATGATATTCAAAAACAAATTTCGCTTGAAGCCATAAAAAATCAAGCGCTTTCAATGGAAATCAACAGAGATTTTCCGTTTGAAAAGGCACTTGCAAAGGACGGAATTTCATACATCTGCGAGGTCAAAAAGGCCTCGCCGTCAAAGGGCATAATCGCAGAGGATTTTCCGTATGTTCAGATTGCAAAGGATTATGAAAATGCAGGCGCGGCGGCAATATCTGTGCTAACCGAGCCTCAGTGGTTCAAGGGTGAAAACGCTTATTTAAAGGAAATCTCTCAGAATGTTAAAATTCCTCTGCTCCGCAAGGATTTTACTGTCTGCGAATATCAGATTTATGAGGCAAAAACTCTGGGAGCGTCGGTTGTACTGCTCATTTGCGCCCTGCTTGATACCCAAACAATCAAAAAGTGGATTAAGCTTTGCGACGCGCTTGGTCTTTCCGCGCTTGTTGAGGCTCACACCGAGGAAGAAGTAAAGTCGGCAATCAGCGCAGGCGCAAGGGTGATCGGCGTCAACAACCGCAATTTAAAGGATTTTACGGTCGATATAACTACCTGTACAAGGCTTAGAAAACTTATTCCAAAAGAAATTCTGTTTGTCGGCGAAAGCGGAATAAAGACGAGTAAAGATATTGACAATCTGAGAAATTCCGGCGTAAACGGAGTCCTTATCGGAGAAACGCTTATGAGAAATCCCGACAAGAAATCTGCGCTTGAAGCATTGAATTCAGGAAAATTATAATTTGCAAATTAAATTTTGAGGTGCATATAAAATGTCAAAAGGAAAATTCGGCATTCACGGCGGACAATTTGTTCCCGAAACTTTGATGAATGCCATAAACGAATTTGAAGAAGCATACAACAGATATAAAGATGACCCCGAATTTGTGTCAGAGCTTGACGAGCTTATGCGTGAATATGCAGGCAGACCGTCGCTTCTTTACTATGCCGAAAAGATGACAAATGATTTGGGCGGCGCAAAAATCTATTTAAAGCGAGAGGATTTAAACCATACAGGCTCTCACAAGCTGAACAACTGTCTGGGACAATGTCTGCTTGCAAAGAAAATGGGAAAAACAAGGGTAATTGCCGAAACAGGCGCAGGTCAGCACGGAGTTGCAACGGCTACGGTAGCCGCCCTGCTCGGACTTGAATGTGAAATCTTTATGGGCAAGGAGGACACAATCCGCCAGGCTCTTAACGTATACAGAATGAAACTGCTCGGCGCAAAGGTAAACGCCGTTGAAACAGGCACAATGACGCTTAAAGACGCCGTAAACGAAGCTATGCGCGAGTGGACAAACAGAGTTGCCGACACGCATTATGTTCTCGGTTCGGTAATGGGTCCTCACCCGTTCCCTACTGTTGTGCGTGATTTTCAGAGTGTGATCGGCAAAGAGATAAAATCCCAGCTGCTTGAAAAAGAAGGCAGACTTCCCGACGTTGTTATGGCGTGCGTAGGCGGCGGAAGCAACGCAATGGGTGCTTTTTATGATTTTATTGAGGAAAAAAGCGTTCGTCTTATCGGCTGTGAGGCCGCAGGACTCGGCGTTGACAATCCCAAAAATGCAGCTACGATCGCAAACGGAACTCTCGGAATTTTTCACGGTATGAAATCATATTTCTGTCAGGACGAGTACGGTCAGATTGCGCCCGTTTACTCAATTTCGGCAGGACTTGACTATCCCGGAATCGGGCCAGAGCACGCAAATCTGAGCGATACAGGCAGAGCTGAATATGTGCCCGTAACAGATGAAGAAGCAGTATGCGCATTTGAGTATCTTTCAAGAACAGAGGGCATTATTCCTGCAATTGAAAGCTCTCACGCAGTTGCTCATTGTATGAAAATCGCGCCGTCAATGGATAAGGACAAAATAATCGTTGTCAATCTTTCAGGCAGAGGCGACAAGGACGTTGCGGCAATTGCAAGATACAGAGGGGAGGATATTTATGAGTGATATTAAATCGGCTTTTGAAAACGGCAAGGCATTCATTCCGTTTGTTACGGCAGGCGACCCAAACCTTGAAACTACGGAAAAGCTCCTTATTGCTATGAGCGAAAACGGAGCGGATATTATTGAAATTGGTATTCCCTTTTCCGACCCTATTGCAGAGGGAGTTGTAATTCAGGAAGCTGACCTCCGCGCGCTTGCTTCGGGTACAACGACCGATAAAATTTTCGATATGGTTAAACGTATCCGTCCGCAGATTAAATGTGTACTTGCGGTTATGACATATATGAATCCGATTTTCGTTTACGGAACGGATAAATTTATGGCTAAATGCAAAGAGTGCGGCATTTCAGCCGTAATAGTTCCCGACACACCGTTTGAGGAAAAGTCGGAGCTTAAACCGCATTGCGACAAATACGGCATAGATATGGTATCTCTAATTGCCCCGACTTCACACGACAGAATAAAAACTATAGCTAAAGAGGCTCAGGGATTTCTTTACTGCGTTTCGTCAATGGGCGTTACAGGTGTAAGAAGCGAAATAACCACAGATGTCGGAGAAATGGTGCGGCTTGTAAAATCCGTAAGCGATATTCCATGCGCCATAGGCTTTGGCATTTCTACTCCCGAACAGGCCAAGAAAATGTCTGAAAGTGCAGACGGAGTAATTGTCGGCTCGGCTATAGTTAAAATAATTGCAAAGTACGGAACAGAATGTGTACAGCCTGTTTGCGATTATGTTAAGCAGATGAAAGAAGCGATAATGTGAGCACAGTCGAAGAACTTCAAAAGGTAATTGACAACAGCAAAAGAATTGTATTTTTCGGAGGCGCAGGCGTGTCAACCGAAAGCGGTATTCCCGATTTCAGAAGTGTTGACGGACTGTACAATCAAAAGTATGATTTCCCTCCCGAACAGATTTTAAGCCACACCTTTTTTGAGCATAATACCAAAGAATTTTACAGATTCTACAAAGACAAAATGCTTTGCTTGGATAAAAAGCCGAACAAGGCGCATTATAAGCTTGCACAGCTTGAAAAGGTAGGGAAGCTTATTGCAGTGGTAACCCAGAACATTGACGGACTTCATCAGGCGGCAGGAAGCAAAAATGTTTATGAGCTTCACGGAAGTGTTCTGCGCAATTACTGCCGAAAATGCGGACGGTTTTACGGCGCAGAGTACATAAAGCAAAGCGAAGGCGTGCCTAAGTGCGAATGCGGAGCGGTTGTAAAACCCGATGTTGTGCTGTATGAAGAAGGACTTGACGACAAAACCGTTTCGGGTGCGCTGAATGCGATTGAAAGTGCAGACACGCTGATTATTGCAGGGACCAGCCTTACGGTTTATCCTGCGGCAGGTTTTATACAGTATTTCCGCGGAGATAACATTGTGCTTATCAATCGTGACGCAACGCCGTTTGACAACAAGGCAGACCTTGTTTTTCACGAGAAAGTCGGCGAGCTGTTGGATAAGATTGTCGTAAGATAATTTCATATATAAAAATAAAAGAGCGTCAACTGACGCTCTTTTTAGTTTTCTGTTTTGGTCTGCCTCATTTCCTCATAATCTGCTTTAACTGCCTGATAAAGCTGAATACTGTCCCAGTTCTTGTTTGTGGGTGTAACTACAGCTTTGAGCGGTACTCTGCCTATTCCGTGTTTGTTGAGCGCGCGGATAAGCACGTCAATTTTCTGACTTGTGAAGTTGTGCATAACAATCATCTCGTCCGAAAATCCCTCGCCGATGTATTTTTCGTCTTTGGCACAAATTTCTTTAATGCCTGCAAGATAGCCTATCGGCTGGCTGAAATCCTCTTTTTCAACACCTATAACGGAAATTTTCTGCGGCATAAGTGCAAATTTTGCCTTGCGCAGACGTTCGTTGCTGAAATTATAGAATAAAGCAATTTCTCTCATTTTATACGACCTTTTAAATTATTAAAATAGTAAAATATAGTTTTTTTAATTTTAATAATATTCTACCGCTTTTACTGCTGTGTGTCAATATTTCAGGTATGCACGCACTTTTTCTGAACCTAAATTTTATAATACCTTTACAGCCAAGATGATTTTATGATAATATACATATTATATAAATCATTTAATATCCATAAGACTAACAGAGTGCCAAAATGCGGAGATGAAATAAATATCTCCCATAAATGCAGGAGATTGAAATGGAGAAAAGAACATTTTACTACGGTCACACAAACTCGGAAATGCACAAAGATATGCAAAATCTGCTTGATAAGGTAGGTATGAGCAAAACCTTTGCCAAAGGTGAAATTATTTACCGTCAGGGCGACATTGCAAAAACGTTTTGCTATCTTAAAAAGGGCAGGGTCAAGGTTTTTATGACATCGGTTGACGGAATGGAAAAAACGCTTAACACCGCTTCACAGGGGGAACTGCTCGGCGAGGGCGCGTTTTTTGATAAGAAGCCGAGAGTAAGTTCTGCAAAGGCGGTTACAGACTCTGAGGTCGTTATGATTGACGAACAGCTTTTGACCGAACTTTTCGGAAAATATCCTCGGCTTGCATTTGAGTTTCTTGAAATTCTTGCAAACAGAATAAGACTGCTGTCATCTCAGCTTGACTCAATGACGTTTTTGCAGGCAGACGCACGAATTGCGCGTTTGCTTTTGCAGAACGAAAAAAACGGAACTGTCAGTCTTACTCACGAGGAAATTGCTAATGCGGCAGGTGTTTCAAGAGTAACGGTAAGCAAAACATTGAGCCGATTTGCCAAAAAGGGCGATATATCGACCGAGTACAGAAGAATTGTAATAAAAAACAGCGAAGAACTTAAAAAACTTTCAAATTTTTAAGTTACTGACTAAAGTCAGCTAAAAATATAACGAATTATGAGGAGCATAATATTGGAAATCATTGTAAGAGAATATACTAATACCGACTTGCAGGAAATGATTAAAATCTGGAATGATGTTGTTGAAGAAGGAATTGCCTTTCCGCAGGAGGAATGTTTAAACGAAGAAACAGGAAAAGACTTTTTTGCTTCTCAGACCTATTGCGGTGTTGCCGCAGATTATGAATCAAACAGGGTTTACGGTTTGTATATTCTCCACCCTAACAATATTGGCAGATGTGGTCATATCTGCAATTCAAGCTTTGCTGTAAGCTCAGAAAGCAGAGGAATGCATATCGGAGAAAAGCTTGTAAGCGATTGTCTGGTACAGGCAAAGCTTCACGGTTTCGGCGTGATGCAGTTTAATGCTGTTGTAGCAACAAACATTCACGCAAGACATCTTTACGAGAGATTAGGATTTAAACAATTGGGAACTATCCCTAAAGGCTTTCGTATGAAAGACGGGCATTTTGAGGACATATGTCCGTATTATCGCGAGCTTTAATTAAATAACCGTAAAAACAACACGGCCGGCTCAAAACTTTACGTTAGTTTTGAGCCGGCATATTTTAATCCTTATTCTCTTTGTTGTTCTTTTCTTTACCTTTCTTCTTAACTGCAACCGCGTCAAGCTCGAACCAGAACGTACTGCCTTTTCCGAGTGTGCTTCGCACGCCGTAGTGTGCGTTGTGCGAGTCAAGTATGGTTTTAACTATTGAAAGTCCGAGTCCAGAACCTATTACACCCCGTTTATGTTCCTTGTCAACCTTATAATATCTGTCCCAGATATATTCAAGCTTGTCGGCAGGAATTCCCTCGCCGTAATCGGTAACCGAAATCACAACCTTTTTATCCTTTACACTCTGTGAAACGACAACGGTTTTGTTATCTCCCGAATGATTTATCGCGTTGTTCACGAGATTGTAAATAACCTGCGATATTTTCAGTTCATCGGCAAAAACATATACTTTTTCGCTGCTCTCAAAACTTATATTATATCCGTCCTGCTCCTTTAGCTTTGCATAGCGTGTAAAAATATCCGTAATACTGTCAGTAAGGCAGAAACGTGATTTTTCAGGCTGGATTACACCCGACTGAAGCTTTGACAGGTCGAGCAAATCATTTACAAGACTCGAAAGACGAGTTGCTTCGTCAATGATAATCTGAATATTTTCAGGCGTATTCTCGCCCGGCAGGTCACGCATAACCTCTCCGTAACCAGTTATCATTGTAAGCGGAGTTCTCAGGTCGTGAGAAATGTTTGCAATGAGCTCCTTCTGAAGCTTTTCCGCCGCAGCAAGCTCTGTCTTTGTATGGTTAAGGGTGTCATTAAGCTCCTCAACCTCAAGATAGCCCCTTGCGTCAAACTCAACATCATAGTTCTTTTTTGCAAGCTCTTTTGCCGCACTGTTTGTCTTTGAAATAGGGCGCGCAATTCTGCGGCTTGCATAAAGCGAGAAAAACATTGCAAGAAGTACAAAGACTATTGATACAATGAACATCTGGTCTTTTATAATTTCAACCGTATTGTTCAGCGGAGATATCGACGAGGTAATTATCAAAAAGCACTCGTTACCGTCTTTTAACTCAATTATGTCGGCATAAACCATATTTTTTACATTGCCGTCGGCGTTTTTCATATAATGAATTTCTGTCTGAGGCATATCGGGCGAAGCATAACTGTTAAACAAATTTCTGAACTTTACTTTTGCAATCGATTCGTTTCCATTGCTCGTAACGCACATATACTGACCGCCGTTTTCAGACGCGCTCTTATAATATGAATAGATGTCATGATATTCAAGATTGAGCGCTGTTGCGGGACTGTCGTATTCACAGCCGTATCTCAGCGAAAACAGCGAGGTTGTGTCGTAAACATAAACTGACATTGAATTGTAGCTTGCCACGTTTTCAATAGTCCCCTGAACATTTTTATTTTCCTTTATAGACTTTGAAATAACAGCCGCATTTTTTTCTACCTGCGCCGACTTTGTCATGGTGTAAAATGATTCAAGGAAAAATGTCTGAAATACCCAGAGCACTATAAGTATAATTATTCCGAACAGCAGAAAGTACCATAGAAGCTTGAAATGAAGCGGAATAAAGTGGCGGTCAAAGCGTTTCAAATCTGTAGCCCACCCCTCGCAAGGTAACTATACATTTGCTGTATTCACCAAGGCTTTTTCTCAGCAATTTTATGTGTGTGTCAAGAGTGCGTTCATCGCCAAAGAAATCATATCCCCATACCTCACTTATCAGCCTTTCGCGCGTGAGTGCAAGACCCTTGTTCTTTACCATATAGAAAAACAGCTCGTATTCCTTAGGCGTCATATCAATTCGACTGCCGTCAATTGTGACTATTCTTGCTGAAAAATCAACCGAAAGTCCTTCATAGGTGAATATATCCTTTTTGACATCGGACTGATTAGACCCGTTTGAACGTTTTATTACTGCGCTGACGCGCATCATAAGCTCTTTTGGAGAGAACGGCTTTACTACATAGTCGTCGCTTCCAAGCTCAAAGCCGTGAATTTTATCGTACTCCTCACCTCTTGCCGAGAGCATAATTATAGGAGTCTGCCTGAATTTTCTGATTTCTCTGCACGCAGAAAATCCGTCGAGTTCGGGCATCATAACGTCCATAATGATAAGGTCAAATTCCTCTTTGCGGCAAATCTCAATTGCCTGCATTCCGTCAACGGCTTCTTCTACCGTGTATCCCTCAAACTCGGCATATTTGCGGATAAGCTGTCTTATTCTAAACTCATCATCTACTACCAGTATTCTGCTCATTATGTCATCTCCTTTTAAAAGTTTTATATTATTCAGCGACTAAGCGACTATAAATATAAATCTAAATATAAATAAAAATTGTGACGGATTTATGTTTCTTTTCTTAAAATCACGAAAAAACTGCATTGTTATTCTAAAATTATATCATATTTTTATTAATATTGAAATACTTCCGGAAAAGATTTATAATGGTATTGCTTATCAAAACTAACCGAAAGGAAAACAGATATGGAAATAAGACACATAAAAGCCGAAACAGTTACAGACACCGTAAAAAAACTGTTTATGGACTGCAACTACTTTATCGGAAAAGATATAATGACCGCGCTTGAAAAAAGCTGTGAGAATGAAACCTCACCTGTGGGCAAAAGCGTGCTTTCACAGATAATTGAGAACGATAAAATTGCCGCAAAGGAGGAAATCCCCCTTTGTCAGGATACGGGAATGGCGATACTCTTTGTTGAGTACGGCGACAAGGTTGTGATTGAGGACGGAAGCTTTGAGGACGCCGTAAACGAGGGTGTTCGTCAGGCATACTGCGACGGCTACCTCAGAAAAAGCGTTGTCAGCGACCCTGTTTTTGACCGTATCAACACAAAGGACAATACTCCTGCAATAATACATACAAGAATTGTCAGCGGAAATACAATTAAAATCACAGCAGGCGGAAAAGGCTTCGGAAGCGAAAATATGTCGGCAATAAAAATGCTCACGCCGTCATACGGAATAGAGGGCGTAAAACAGTTTATTCTTGATACAGTGCGCACGGCAGGTTCGAACCCCTGTCCTCCGATTGTTGTCGGAGTTGGCATAGGCGGCACATTTGAGCGCGCGGCACAGCTTGCAAAGCAGGCAACTTTCCGTTCTATTGATACAAACAACGC
>CANQMH010000037.1 GCA_947624865.1 uncultured Clostridia bacterium
GTTTACAGACAAACCTCTGGGCTTGTCAGCAAAACTATTTCTAATTCAGTAAAGCAGGCTCTTGCTCTGCTTCCAAAGAGCATTAACGACCCATTGCCCGAACAGGTCAGAAACAGCTTCGGTTTGTGCGGATTAAAACAGGCTCTCAATGACATTCATTTTCCAAAGAATAAAGAGTGTCTGGAAACAGCGCGCAAAAGACTTGTTACGGAAGAACTTGTTGTGCTTAATCTCGGTATGAGAGGATTAAAGGAGCACAGCAGAGGCGAAAGCGGAATAAAAATTAAAAAGGATTATTCTACGAAATTTGAAGGCTTTTTGCCTTTTGCTCTTACAAATGCTCAAAAAAATGCAGTTTCTGATTGTATAAAAGATATGCTTACAAAAAAATCACCCATGAACAGACTTGTTCAGGGTGACGTTGGTTCGGGCAAAACCGCAGTTGCCGCGTCAATCTGCTACACTGTTGTGAAAAACGGATTTCAGGCGGCTTTTATGGCTCCTACGGAAATCCTTGCCCGCCAGCATTACGATACCTTTTGCAAATTACTCAGCGGCACTGATATAAACATAGGCTTGCTTACCGGTTCGCTCAAAGAGTCTGAAAAAAAGAAAGTCAGACAGGAGATTTCAGAGGGAAAAATCAATATAATTGTCGGCACTCACGCGCTTATTACCGATAAGACCGAGTATTATAATCTCGGTCTTGCCGTAACTGATGAACAGCACCGTTTTGGCGTAGCTCAGCGAGCAAAACTGCTCGGAAAAGGAGAAAATCCACATCTTCTTGTAATGAGCGCCACACCTATTCCGAGAACTCTTGGGCTGATAATTTTCGGTGACCTTGATATTTCGATAATAGACGAACTTCCGCCGTCAAGAAAACCTGTAAAGACTGTTTTGATGAAAGCGGCACAGCGCAAAAAAATATATGATTTTATAAAAAGTGAGATAAAGTCGGGCAGACAGGCTTATATAGTTTGTCCGCTTGTAGAGGAAAGCGAGCTTGACGATGCGGCGTCAGCAGAGGAATACGCCGCAGAGCTGATGCTGAAGGAATTTTCAGATATTCCCGTGGGAATTGTTCACGGCAAAATGAAGTCGGACGAAAAGGAAGCCGTTATGCAGAAATTTGTATCGGGCGAGTATTCTCTGCTTGTTGCAACTACTGTAATTGAGGTCGGCGTAGATGTTCCCAATGCCTCGGTTATGGTAATAGAAAATGCCGAGCGTTTCGGACTTTCTCAGCTTCATCAGCTGCGAGGAAGAGTCGGCAGGGGAGAGTTTCAGTCATACTGCATAATGGTGAGTGATAATCAAAACCCTGATACAAAAGCAAGGCTTGAAGTTATGTGTATGACAAACGACGGATTTAAAATAGCCGATGAGGACTTGAAAATGCGCGGACCGGGCGACTTTTTCGGGGAGCGCCAGCACGGACTGCCGCAAATGGCGATTGCTGATTTTGCCGATACAAAAAGCCTTGAACTTTCACAGAAAATTGCAGACTATATTTTGTTTGCATATAATGATATCCGCAACGAAGAACTCAGATTTTTAAAAGCAGAAATCGACAGGCTTTTTGAGCGAGGCGGACAGAATTCATTGAACTGATATTGCTAAGACAGGGGAGATAATCAGGTTATGAAGAAGAAATCTTTAACAGTAATTTCTTTAATTTTTGTATTTTGTATAATTATTACATCATCAGTCATTTCAACAGGTGCGATTTCGTATCCGAATGACGTAAAAACACAGTCTGATTCAATTCTTTTAGTTAATATGGATTCCGGACAAACGGTTTTTGAAAAGGATGCAGACTCAAAACGCTATCCTGCGTCTACAACAAAGATAATGACATACATAATTGCAGTTGAAAATATAGACGACCTCGAAAACACCAGAATTCCAATCAAAGAGAAGGTGCTTGATGTTCTGAAAGACACGGGAAGCTCTTTGGCTAACGTTGAGGAGCATGTCGGCGAAACAATGAGCGCAATTGATTTGCTGTACAGTATGATGGTGCCGTCAGGAAATGATGCCGCAGTTGTGCTTGCAGATTATGTAGGAAAAGGAAGCATTGATAATTTTGTCAAGCTTATGAATGACAAAGCAAAGAAGCTTGGCTGTAAGAACACTCATTTTGAAAATCCCGACGGACTTCACAACGACAATCACTATACGACAGCGCGTGATCTCTATATAATCACGAAATATGCGCTCACGCTTCCGAAGTTTTCGGAAATTACAAATACAAACACATATTACTGTGAGGGCGACGAATATCCTCTAATCACAACAAACTATCTTATTGACCCCAACAGAGGCGGAGACTATTATTATATGTATGCCAAGGGAATAAAGACAGGCACTACCGACCAGGCGGGGATGTCTTGTTACAACGGCAACGGCAGACGGATATTCTTATATTGCGGTGCTTCTGCACGCTCCGTATGAAGAAGGAAAATCTGAGGAATACGGTACAATGACCGACGCCGCAGCTTTGTTCAGATGGGCGCTGACAAGTCTTGAACTTAGTACAGTGGCAACAGCCTCAACACCTGTATGCGAAGAAAAGGTTAATCTTGCGTGGGGAAAAGAATCGGTACAGCTTGTGCCAGAAAAAAATCTGAGCGCGATAGTTCCCAAGGACATTGAAAAGAAAAATATTATAGTTGAAACCGATGTTCCCGAAAGCGTTGACGCGCCTCTTGAGCTTAATGAAAAAGTCGGTACTGCAACTATATATTATAAGGACAGTGATGGCGGAGAAAAGCAGGAAATAACAAAGGTAAATCTTGTTTCAAGCGAAAAAATAGAAATGAGCGGATTTTTATTTGCGCTTGATGTAATTTCAACTGTATTTCAGTCATACTGGTTTTTAGTTGTAATCGGAATAATTATTATTATACTTATCTGTTATTTCATTTCTTCAAAAATTAACAGAAAACGCAGAAAGAAAAACAGAAGAGTTAAAAATTATCGTAACCTGTAATTATTAATATATAATATTTTCTCACAAATTATTATTTGTTTATGTGCTTGAAATTTCACAATTTTGTGTTATAATTATTTTGTAGAATAATGCGGAGGGGTGTAAAACAAATGAAATGTCCATATTGCGGATATGAAGAAAGCAAAGTTATTGACTCACGTTCGGCTGACGACGGAGAAAGAATACGCAGAAGACGTGAATGTCTGAAATGCGGAAAGCGCTTTACAACCCACGAGGTAATTGAAACCGTGCCGATAATAGTGGTCAAGCGCGACAAATCGAGAGAAGTTTTTGACAGAAATAAACTCACAGCGGGTATTTTAAGAGCCTGCGAAAAGCGTCCCGTTTCAATTCAGCAGATTGAAACAATTGTTGATGATATTGAAGCAAAACTCCAGAGCAGTCTTGACAGAGAGATTACATCAATGAAAATCGGTGAACTTGCTATGGAACAGCTTAAAACCATTGATGAGGTTTCCTATGTCCGCTTTGCGTCGGTTTACCGCCAGTTTAAGGATATAAACACATTTATGGAGGAGCTTAATAAGCTTTTGACCGAGAAAAAGTAAATTTTAAATTATCTTTAACAATTATTTAAACACCGATTTAATCATAATTGATTTTATATCGGTGTTTAGTTTTAAATTATTAATTATTTATGGTTCAATTTATTATCATAACTTTTATTATAGAGCCATTTATTAAATAGGGTCAATTAAATTTCTTTTACAAGTCATTATTAATAAAATTAATTTTGGAGGAGATTTTAATGTGCGAAAGCTTAAATGTATTAATGATTAACGGAAGTCCGCGGATAAAAGGCAACACTACTATTGCGCTGAAAGAGATGGAAAAAGTCTTTTCGGAAAACAGCATAGCAGTTGAAACAGTACAGGTCGGAAACAAGGATATACGAGGCTGTATAGCCTGCGGTTCCTGCTTTGAAAAAGGGAAATGCGTATTTGATGATATTGTAAATGAGCTGGCACCTAAATTTGAAAAGGCGGATGGTCTTGTAGTTGCAAGTCCCGTATATTATGCTTCGGCAAACGCAACACTAATTGCCTGTCTGGACAGACTTTTTTACAGCACTCATTTTGATAAGACAATGAAGGTGGGCGCAAGTGTTGTCTGTGCAAGGCGCGGCGGGTGCTCGGCAACCTTTGACGAGCTGAACAAATATTTTACGATTGCCAATATGCCGATTGCCTCCAGCCAGTATTGGAACAGTATTCACGGCAGAGAAAAAGGTCAGGCAGAGTATGACGAAGAAGGACTTCAAACTATGAGAGTCCTGGCGAGAAATATGTCATTTTTGATAAAGAGTATCGCACTTGGCAAAGAGAAGTTCGGACTGCCTGAAAAAGAAGAATGGACGCCGACGCACTTTATCAGATAACTGAGTAATTTTATGTTTATTAAAGTTAAAAATTTTATAAAAAGTATGCTTGATTTGATTGTGTATTAATAAGATTATTTGTTGCTTGTGCACACTCAAAAATACAGGTCTAATATTTATAGGCATAATAAAACCTCCTATGGTAGTTTTATTCTACCATAGGAGGTTATTTTTGTTTATTTTCTATTTTTGCTTTCTCCTTTAGTAGAGAGCATTTTATTAGATAATTATATTACATTATCGCGATACTGTATATAAATATGCAAGAGAAATAATTTGCACTTTCAATAGAAAAATTTTCTGCTACATATTAAGAAATTAATTTCTATTTATTTTATTTTTGTTAAGTAATTCAGCAAAATTTATCAGTAGTATTTTCTCATCTTTTGTTAGTTTTTCAAGAATAGCCGTAAGCTGTTTTGTTGTAGAAACAGCGTTGAGATTGTATTCTCCCAAAAGTAAATCATCAGGAGTTATACTCAAAGCATCACATATTTTTACTAAACATTCAAGTGACATTGAGACAGAGCCGGTTTCCAGATGTGACATATGAATTGTTGAAATATCAATTATTTCAGCAAGCTGAGCTTGGGTGTAACCCTTGTTTTTTCTGTATTTCTTAATGTTTTTTCCAATGATTTTTAAGTTTAGCATCATACATCACCTGTGATTATATTATCCATAAAAAAGATAAAAATGAATAAATTATCAGGGATAATATTGCCTTAATAAGTATAGTATGATATAATAAATAAAACCAACGTGGTTCCATGTTAGTTTTGCTCTTATATAAAATTCAGGTTTGTTTATCTGTTATTGGAAATATTAAAAAAGGTGGTCGTTATGATTAAAAAAATATCATATTAAAAAAATTTTTAATGTGCGCTGTTTTAATGGTGCTATTTTCAAGTATTACGGCTTGTCAGGCTGACGACAGCAATGCAACTGCAAAAGCACAAGCTGAAACACAGGTACAAACATAAAAAAACAAATCAGAGCCTGATGTTACTATTGAAAATTTAGAGCTATCTGTTGATATGGTTGGTTCAGAGGCTGTATTCTGGTACACAAATAATTCTGATTATAAAATTGATAGCTCTGTTATATTTGTTAAAGTTGATAAAGAAACAAATGAAAAGTAATTTTCAGAGTAAATGATGATACTGAACCCGGTGAAACATCTGAGAGGGGAACGGTAAGACGTGAAGTAATAGATGTGGAAAATGACATATATGATTTAGTTATAATTAAAGATGAAAAAGAGCTGAAAAATCTTGAAAATTCATATATTTCATATCATTATGAAAAAGACGGAAAAGAATACTATGTTGATTACGATTATGTTTTAAAAAAATATAGTATTGATGAAAGTGATTTGACAGAAAATTAAATTCCGAATTAATTATTAGCAGATTAATCTGGTTTTATATAAGAAATACTTTAAAAAGGCTGTTGCAAAAACAATTAAGGTAACAGCCTTTTTAAGTAATGTTTATTTTGCGTTGTTTAATTTATTAATAAAATCATAGCTTTTGGCGGTAAGTTCAACCCACGCGGGACGAAATCCGCTTTTAATTGCATTGCGAACAGAACTAATGTTTGACCAGGCACAACAGTAAAACGGCACCTTGCCTTTGCTTAGAATTTTAAGTGCCAGTTTGCTTGTGAGCGCACAGGCAATGTTTTGCCTGCGGTAATCGGGCAAAACATCAATTCCGATTTGCCACATACTGTCACAGTCGGCAGAAGCTCCTGCCAAACCGATTAATTTATCTCCGTAATAAGCGCCTGCGGCGATTACATCAAGATGTTTTTTGTCTTTGCACAAAGCATTGCTCCATTCAGGCTTGTATAAATCTAAAAAGTCTTTCGGTGATAATATTACAGTCTTATAATCACAGGGCAATTTCTTTAGGTGATTTATATCAGGTAAAAAATATTCAGCCATAAAGCATATTCTTAAACCGTATTTTTGAAGTC
The DNA here is from genome assembly GCA_947624865.1 of uncultured Clostridia bacterium. Taxonomy (GTDB): domain Bacteria; phylum Bacillota; class Clostridia; order Oscillospirales; family Acutalibacteraceae; genus Ruminococcoides. The sequence goes on from CANQMH010000037.1 coordinate 6,375, forward strand.
TGTCATTTAGAATGTGAAAATTTGGAGTTTCAAAGCAACGGTAAATTTCAAATTGATTTATATATTCTTTTACAATGTCTGCAATGTCGGAGGGAACGGAGGCAACAATGTTATTTCCGTATGAAACCAAATTGCAGTCAAAAGGCAGCGATAAATATTTTCTGGCTTTATCATTTGTACGAGAAGTGACAATTATATTATCACTTCTCAAAAAATCATTATGATTGCAGTTTAAATCAATTGCAGACTGTTGCATTGCAATATTTAATATTTCCTGATTTGTCATATTTTTTCCTGCTCTCTGTTTACAGATAATAATATAAAATGCCGACCAAATTAATATTTTGGTCGGCATTTGTCTTAGTCTTATTTTATTAATGGCATCCGCACTCGTCACATTCAGGAACTTTTCCTACAAACGGTTCGGGGTCAATTCCCTTCCTTTTGTAATAATCGGAAATTGCGGCCTTAATTGCCTGTTCTGCAAGAACCGAGCAGTGAACCTTAACAGGCGGAAGTCCGTCAAGTGCCTCCATAACTGCCTTGTTTGTAAGCTTTAAAGCATCATTAATTGATTTGCCCTTTATCATCTCTGTAGCCATACTGCTTGTTGCAATAGCAGCGCCGCAGCCAAAGGTTTTGAACTTAACGTCGGTAATAACGTCGTTCTCAACCTGAATGTACATTTTCATAATATCGCCGCACTTTGAGTTGCCAACCTCGCCGATACCGTCGGCGTTTTCAATTTCTCCGACATTGCGCGGATTTGCAAAATGATCCATAACCTTTTCTGAATATGCCATTATATCTTAACCTCCTGTATTTAATATATATGATTAATTATGATGATTAAGAGTTCTGCGCTGCTTCCTCTTTTTTGATTTTTTCCCACAGAGGAGACATAGCTCTTAAATAATCAACAATTTCGGGAACTTTTTCGAGAATATAGTCAATATCTTCTTCTGTGTTTTCGTCCGAGAATGAAAGACGCATACTGCCGTGCGCAATTTCGTGCGGAAGTCCGATAGCAAGAAGAACGTGGCTTGGGTCAAGACTGCCCGATGTGCAGGCTGAACCTGAAGAAGCGGAAATACCGTTTAAATCAAGTTTCAGCAGCAGGCTTTCTCCCTCAATTCCCTCAAAGCACATATTAACATTTCCCGGCAGGCGGTGAACACGGTCGCCGTTGATTCGTGAGCGTTCAATTTTAAGCAGACCGTCAATAAGTCTGTCGCGCATTTTTATAAGCTTTGCATTTCTTTCTTCCATAGTATCCAGAGAAAGCTGTAATGCCGCGTCAAGTCCTACAACTCCTGCAACATTTTCTGTGCCTGCGCGTCTGTTTCTCTCCTGTGCTCCGCCGTTAATAAGGTTGTCTATCTTAACGCCTCTTCTGACATAAAGCAAGCCGCAGCCCTTAGGTCCGTGTATTTTGTGAGCAGTCATGGAAAGCAAATCAATATTTTGCTCTGTAACGTCAATTTTAATATATCCTGCCGCCTGAACAGCGTCCGTATGGAACAAAACGCCGTGCTTTTTGCAGATTGCTCCGATTTCTGCAATAGGCTGAACAGTACCTATTTCATTGTTTGCATACATAATTGAAACGATTGCAGTATCCTCGCGGATTGCGTTTTCAACGTCTTCAGGATGAACTATACCGTTTTCGTATACATCAAGGTATGTTACCTCAAAGCCCTCTTTTTCAAGAGCCTGACAGGTGTGTAGGATTGCATGATGCTCGAATTTTGACGTAATTATATGTTTTTTCCCCTTTGATTTAAGAGCATGGCATACACCCTTTAACGCCCAGTTGTCGGATTCGCTGCCTCCGGAAGTAAAGAATATTTCGCTTGGAGATTTTGCACCGAGATTTTTGGCAATATTTTCTCTTGCATTTTCAAGAGCCTCTTTTGCTTTGCCGCCGATTCTGTAAAGACTTGAAGGATTTCCGTAAATCTCGGTAAAATACGGCATCATTTTTTCAAGTACAACGGGGGCGATTGCTGTTGTAGCCGAATTGTCGGCGTAAATACTTCTCATATATATCACCTTCGTAAAAACTTATGCATACTGCTGAGCAGCCGCTACAGCAAGTCGGTCGCACCGTTCATTTTCAGGATGTCCGGAATGACCTTTAACCCAAATGACATCAACTTCGTGGATGTCGCACAGTTCAAGCAGCCGTTCCCAAAGCTCAGGATTAAGGGCAGGCTCTTTTTTGTTGCGCATCCAGTTGTTTGCTTTCCATTTTTTAGCCCACCCGAGCTTCAATGCATTGCAAACATACTGAGAATCACTGTACAGCGTGACGCGGCACGGTTCTTTTAACACAGCCAGAGCGTTGATTACAGCAGAAAGCTCCATTCGATTATTTGTTGTTTCAGCTTCGCCGCCCGACAGCTCTTTTTCATGTTTATTGTAACGTAAAATCGCACCCCAGCCTCCGGGTCCGGGATTGCCGCTGCAAGCGCCGTCGGTAAAAATTTCAACCTGTTTCAAGAATATTCTCCTTATATGATGTTCGGATAATATTATAATACTCTCAAACGACAATTGCAACCATTATTTAATCATTATTTTTCCAAAAACGGAACATAATATTAATGTGAGGCAACATAAAATTAAAGAATTAAATATTTTGCTGTCGACATAGTGAAATTTTGATATTTTATAAATAATGACATTTTAATTCTTTTATCATATTGACACATCGCTTGTATCTGGGTTAAAATAATATGAATATATATGATGTAATTTCATATACTTAATAATTTTTTGAATATATATCCGTAATGATGCTTGCGGATTATAATATATAAGCCTTGCGTATTCTTTGAATATGGCCGCTAAATATTCATGTCAAATGACAAAAGAGAGTTTGTAAAGGCTTAGTGCGAAATTGAAAAGTATTGACACTTTTCGGTTACTCTATTAAATATTTTTTTATTTATTATCTGAATTTTAAAGAAACACGGAGGTAAATTTGTGAGTACAGAAAACAAAAAAGAAAATTATAAGCTAAAGCAAAACAGGTACTCAAAAGGTAAAAGTAATAATTCAAAACAGTTTACAAAAGGTTCTTATTCATCTGTAAGAGCTGCTGCTTTTAAGAGCACTGACAATTCTGAAAACATACAGAAAGATAAAAAAAGTTATCGTAAAAAACCAAATTACAGAGGCAATATTAAAAAGAATATTCAGAAGCCGTCGGTTAAAATTGCATTTTTGGGCGGTCTAAATGAAATCGGAAAGAATATTACACTTATTGAGTGCGAGAATGATATAGTTATTATTGACTGCGGTATGGCTTTTCCCGACGGAGATATGCTTGGCGTTGACCTTGTTATTCCCGATTTTTCCTATGTTGAGCAGAATTACGAAAGAATAAAGGGAATTATTCTTACTCACGGTCATGAGGATCACATAGGCGGATTACCGTTTTTGCTTTCCAAAGTCAATGTTCCCATTTACGGTACGCCGCTTACTCTCGGACTTGTGGGAAACAAGCTAAGGGAGCACAGCCTTTTTAATAAAACTCAGCTTAATGAGGTACATTCAGGCGATACAATAAAGCTTGGCTGTATGAGCATACAGTTTATCCATGTAAATCACTCAATTCCCGATGCCGTTGCCTTTGCGATTCATACTCCGGCAGGTACTGTTGTACACACAGGTGACTTTAAAATTGACTGTACGCCGATAAGAGGCGAGATGATAGATTTATCAAGCTTTGCAAAAATAGGCGATGAGGGAGTTCTTGCGCTTCTTGCAGAAAGCACTAATGCCGAACGTCCGGGATACACTCCTACTGAGCGAAAGGTTTCGGACAGCCTTGATAATCTTTTCAGAAGTGCAGAGCACTACAGAATTATCATTGCAACCTTTGCTTCAAATGTAAACAGGGTTCAGCAGATTATAAACTGTGCGGAAAAATACGGAAGAAAGGTTGCTTTTTCGGGCAGAAGTATGGTCAACTATATGGAAGTTGCCAAAAAGCTCGGATACCTTACAATTCCCGAAAATATATTGATTGACCTTGATATGCTCGACAAATATATGCCCGAACAAATTGTTCTTGTAACTACAGGCAGTCAGGGAGAGCCGATGAGTGCGCTCTCACGTATGGCATATTCCGACCACCGCAAGGTTATGGTAGGCGAGGGAGATTTTATAATTATTTCGGCAAATCCTATTCCCGGCAATGAAAAAACAGTTGGCAACGTAGTGGATGAGCTTCTTAAAAGAGGCTGTAAGGTTGTATATGAGTCGATGTATGATGTTCACGTTTCAGGTCATGCCTGTCAGGAAGAACTGAAAATTATACACAGGCTTGTAAAGCCGAAATATTTTATTCCTGTTCACGGCGAGCAGAAACATCTTAGAAAACATGCTGATCTTGCCGAGTATCTTGGAATGGAAAGAAAAAATATATTTATCGGCGATGTAGGCAGTGTTGTAGAAATCAATGAAAATTATATAAAAGAGCTTGCGCCCGTACAGGCAGGAAAGGTATTTGTTGACGGGCTCGGCGTAGGAGATGTGGGAAGTATTGTGCTTCGCGACCGCAAGCATCTCGGTCAGGACGGACTCATAATAATAGTAGCTTCACTTGACGTATATGACGGTCATGTAATAAGCGGTCCCGACATTGTATCAAGAGGATTTGTATATGTCAGGGAAAGCGAGGGACTTCTTGAAGACGTAAAGAAACTTGCGCTTTCAATTCTTGAAGAATGTGCTGAAAATAACGTACACGAGTGGGGTTTAATCAAAAACCGCATAAAAGATGACGTGTCTAAGCTGATTTCTCAGCGCACACGCCGTACACCTATGATACTTCCGATTTTGCAGGAGGTATAATACTGCTCACTGATTAAGTGTATTATACGTACGAAACCTCCCCGCCCCTTGTATTCGTGAGCAGGTTAGATTTAACAGAGGTTTAATATGAGAAAAAAACATTGGACTCTTACACCGTGGTTTATAATATTTGCGTCATTAATGCTGCTTATGACCATGGCTTCATACAGTTATAATCAGTTGCTTTGTTATATTGAGCTTGGTATTTCTGTAGCGGCATTTACAGTAGTTTTTGTCTTATCGCTTAGTTTTCGCAGCTACATCAGCAGAACAGTAAAAAGTGCTGCCGAGAGAATCAAGGGAATAAACCCTGATTATCTTGAAAAATATAAATATCCCGTTGCCGTTTCAGGCTCAAAGGGAGATATTTTGTGGTGCAATGCGCGTTTCAGAAAAACAATGTGCGGCGGAAAAAGTCCCGAGGGCGAGAATATAGGCGCTTATCTTTCTGGGCTTGATATTGATGAAATTAAAGACGGCGACGGTGCAGATGTTGCTGTTGACGGAAAAGAATTTACAGTTTTCTGTATGACGGCAGGAGACGGAGTAATCTGCAGTTTTATTGAAAACACTTATTATAAGGCTATGATGCGTGAATATGAGGCGACTCGTCCTTGTGTGGCAATCATAACCTTTGACAACGCTGAGGATTTTCTGAATGACTTAGATGAGGTTTATTCCGAGGTCGCGCTTACAATTGAAACTACCTTGCAGAAGTGGGCGGCAGAGTATAACGCTCTCTACAAAAAAATCGGCACAGACCGTTATATGATTATTTTCAATGAATCTGACGCAGAAAAAATGATTGAGGCAAAGTTCCCTGTTTTGCGCGAAATACGCTCAATCAATATGAATCAGCATATTGCAACCATATCCGTAGGAATGTGCAGAGGAGCAAAGTCTGTAAAGGAAAGCGAAGCTAATGCGCGCAAGGCGCTTGAAATGGCGCTTGGCAGAGGCGGTGACCAGGTAGCTGTCATAAAAGATAACAGCTATGAGTTTTTCGGCGGAAAAGCAGCTGCCGCTGAGAAGGCGAGCAAGGTTCGTATGCGTGTTATAGCCAATGCAATCAGCAGAGCTGTTGCCGACTGCGACAAGGTTTTTATTATGGGACACAGATTTTCAGACCTTGACTGTGCAGGTTCTGCGATTGGACTTCAATGTATAATGGAGAAATCGTTCAAGCGCTACAGCAAGGTTGTTATTGATAAATCTACTTCAATGGCAAAGCAGCTTTTTACTTACGTTGATAATAAATTAGAAAGCGATATATTCATTACTCCCGAGGAAGCGCTGAGAGGCTTGACTCCAAGAACTCTGCTTATAATTGTTGATACTCATTTGAAAAATTCTCTTGAAAGTCCCGAGCTTTATGATAAATGCAAACGTATTATAGTAATTGACCATCACCGAAAGGCGGTAAATTACATAGATAATGCGCTGGTGTTCTGTCACGAGCCGTCAGCGTCGTCAACGGCTGAAATGTGCAGTGAAATTATCGGATATATCGACGACAAGCCGCTTGGGTATATTCAGGCTGACGCGCTTTTGTCGGGAATAATGCTTGACACCAAGAACTTTGTTCTGAAAACAGGCGTCCGTACATTTGAAGCGGCGGCTTATCTCAGAAAAAAAGGCGCAAATACTCTTACGGTAAAGGAAATGTTTTCAGACAGCATTGATACATACCGTGAAAAGGTCGATATTGTATGCCGTGCGCATATCTACAGGGAATGTGCGGTATCAATATCAGATAGTACAACGGATGACATCAGACTTGCGGCGGCACAGGCTGCCGATGAAATGCTTACATTGCAGGGTGTGGACGCGTCATTTGTTATTTTTGAAGATAATGATAAAATGAATATTTCCGCACGAAGCTATGGAAAAATCAATGTTCAGATAATTATGGAAAAGCTTGGCGGCGGCGGTCACCAGACTATGGCGGCTGCTCAGCTTGAAAATACAACAAAAGAGCTTGCGTATCAGCAGCTTTTGTCTGTAATAGACAGTGTGCTTGATGATGTAAGCAATTCATAGAAAGGATGATTTTGAGTGAAAGTAATTTTATTGCAGGATGTAAAATCTCTCGGCAAAAAAGGTGAACTCGTAGAAGCCTCTGACGGTTATGCGCGCAATTTTCTGCTTCCGAGAAAGCTGGCAAAAGAAGCTAATGCACAGGCAATGAACGAATACAAAAATGCAGAAAACTCAAAGAACTATAAAATAGCAACTCAAAAGGCTCAGGCAGAGCGCGAAAAGAAAGTGCTTGAGGGAAAAGTCTTTAAAATGACTGCAAAAGCAGGTCAGGGAGGACGTCTTTTCGGAAGCATTACGGCTAAACAAATTGCCGAAGAGATTAAAAAGCAGTACAATATTATTGTTGATAAGCGCAAGGTAGTACTTGAGCGAGATATAAAAGAATTTGGTACATATAGTGCCGAAGTAAAGCTATATTCAGGTATTTCGGCAAAAATTGATGTACAGGTTTCGGAAGAATAGAATTTTACATAAAAAACAGGTAATAAACAGGTAGTAAAATGGAAGAATCAGTATTCACAGGCAGTAAAACTGAAGAGTCAGTATTCACAGGCAGTTACGACGGTTTGAGTATGCCGTACAGTCCTGAGGCGGAACAGGCTGTTCTGGGTGCAATAATACTTGACAGCTCTGTTTTCGACAAAGTGGTTGATTATATAAAATCCTCCGATTTTTTCTATGTTTCACTGCATAAATTAATTTTCGCACAAATGCAGGAAATGATTAATTTCGGAGCTGCAATTGACTTTGTAACCCTGCTTGAAAAACTAAAACAGAATAAGGCTTTTGACGAGACTACAGGCAAGACTTATCTTATGGACCTTGTCAATAACTGTCCGTCGATTTCGAATGCAGAAGCATATGCAAAAGTTATTGCAGATAAGTATAATATCCGTAGGCTAATAACAGCTTCGCGTGAAATTATCGACGATTCGACATCAGGATATGATGATCCTGCGGTGCTTATAGATTCAGCTGAACAAAAAATTTTCGATATACGCAAGGGAAATGAAAAATCGGGACTTGAACGCATTAATTCAGTCATTTTGCAGACCTTTGACCGCCTTGACGCGCTCAACAGTGAAACTGACGAGGGACTTAAACCTATTCCCACGGGAGTCGGCGACCTTGACAGAATGATAACCGGGCTTAACAGAAGCGACCTCATTTTGCTTGCTGCACGTCCGGGTATGGGTAAGACGAGTTTTGCACTCAATATCGCGCGCAACGCCGCATGCAAGTCGAAAAAGACCGTTGCATTTTTCTCGCTTGAAATGTCCAAGGAGCAGATAGCCAGCCGTTTGCTTTCCACAGAAGCATTAATCAGCGGTACAAAGCTACGCACAGGAAAGCTGAGTGAAGAAGAGTGGAGCAGACTTATTCCCGCAAGCGATGTTTTGAGCAAAACCGAGCTTTATATTGACGATACTCCCGGAATTACAATATCAGAAATTAAATCACGTCTGCGCAGACTTAGAAATCTTGACCTTGTAATTATCGACTATTTACAGCTTATGGCAAGCGGCAGACGCATTGAAAACCGAGTTCAGGAAATTTCTGAGATTACAAGAAATCTGAAAATTCTTGCAAAAGAAATGAATGTTCCCGTAATAACTCTTTCACAGTTGTCGCGTGCGTCGGAACAGCGTACCGACCACCGTCCTCAGCTTTCTGATTTGCGTGATTCGGGTTCAATTGAGCAGGATGCCGATATAGTTCTGTTCCTTTACAGAGAGGGCTACTACAGTGATAAAAACGCCGAACAGACCGCTCCTACTGCGGATATGAATTCGGGCGAGTGTATAGTTGCCAAAAACCGTCACGGTGAGACCAGTTCGGTTAAACTCCATTGGCAGGGCGAGTTTATGCGCTTTACGGGTACGGAGGCAAGGGATGAATAGCCTTGTTGTCAATACCATAAACAAGTATAAAATGCTTCAATCAGGCGACAGAGTTATTGTCGCCTTGTCGGGCGGCGCTGACTCAGTAACCTTGCTTGATATACTTAATTCTTTAAAAGAACAATATAATCTTGAAATTTTTGCAGCACATATAAATCACAATCTTCGCGGAAATGAATCAAAGCGTGACGAAGATTTTTGTAAAATTCTTTGTGAGAAATATAATACGGAGCTTTTTATAAAATCTGAAGACGTAAGGCTTTTGGCACGTCAGCAAAAAATCAGCGAAGAACTGTGCGGCAGACAGATAAGATACAGCTTTTTTGAAGAACTTTCAGAGAGTCTTGGCGCAAAAATTGCAACTGCTCATACTGCCTCCGATAATGCCGAAACCCTGCTGTTTAATATTGTACGCGGAACATCGGTTACAGGAATTGGTGCAATTCCTCCCAAAAGAGGAAATATAATCAGACCGCTGATTGAACTTACAAGATGTCAGATTGAGCAGTATTGTAAAGACCGTAATCTTGAATACGTTACCGACAGTACAAATCTGTCAGATGCTTATACACGCAATAACATCAGACACAATATCATTCCTGCGCTCATTGAAATAAATCCGCAGTTTGAGATTGCCGCTCTGCATCTTAGCGAGAATGCAAGTGAAATAACTGATTATCTGAATTCTCAGTCCGCGTCTGCGCTTGATAAATGCCGAACCAAGTTTGGATACGACTGCAAAAAACTGCTTTTAAATGATACGGCGGTAATTAAAAATACCGTAGTTTTGCTGTGCAGAAAGTATGCTGAGATTACTCCCGAAAAAAAGCATATTGATTTAATAGTTGATATTATAAAAAACGGCGGTACGGTGTGCCTTTCAAAAGATTTTGCAGCAGTTTCAAAACAGGGAGTTTTAAGAATTGTCCGTTCTCAAAACGTCGGCGAATTTGAAGAGATAATTTTAAAAGATGGAATTTGTTTCGATTTTGCAGGTAAGTCATACAGCGTAAAAAAGAATAATTCCAATAACGAAAATAAAAATCAAAATCAAAATCAAATAAACATTGATTTGCTTAATAGCAATGCTGTTTTCAGAACACGCAGAAGCGGTGATAAATTTACTTATCCTAAAAGAAAAATTACAAAACCTCTGCGCAAGGTGATGAACGAGATGAAAATTCCGTCCGAGCAAAGGGATAAAATTCTTGTTCTCGCATCAAACTGTGAAATATTATGGTGCGAAGGTATCGGAGCGTCTGCTCAGGGGCAGACGTATAAATCCAAGAAGTCACTTGAAATTTCAGTTAAAAATAAAAAAGAGGAAGATAATGCATAAAGACATAAAAAACGTGCTCGTTTCAGAAAAAGAAATTGAAAGTATTGTGAACACACTTGCAAAACAGATTGAAAAAGATTATAATGGCAGAGAATTTATTATGCTCGGACTGCTCAAGGGCAGTATAGTTTTTATGGCAGAATTAATGAAAAATATTAATCTTGATTTTGTTATTGACTTTATGGTAGCTTCAAGCTACGGAGGTGAAACCGAAACCTCGGGCATAGTCAAAATTAAAAAAGATATTTCGGTTTCAGCATCCGGCAAGGATATACTTATTGTTGAAGATATAATCGACAGCGGCGTTACGCTCGACTTTATCGTTAAGCACCTAAAATCTAAAAACGCAAAGTCTGTAAAGATATGCACGCTTTTTGACAAGCCCCGCAGACGTCTGACCAATATAAAACCCGATTATTCAGGCATTACGATTCCTGACGAGTTTATTGTAGGATATGGGCTTGATTACAATGAAAAATACAGAAATCTTCCGTATGTGGGGATACTCAAAGACGAAGCGATTAATAAAATCTCCATTTAAACGGCAATTTTTACATTTGGTTTATTTCTGATTTACATAAATTTAAGAGTATCATTAATAATATAAAGAGGAGTGACACGCATTGGATAATAAGAAAAAGGTTCGCAATCTGCTTCTTTATTTGGGGATCCCCATACTGATAGTTTTGGCTGTTGCTATGCTTTTAAGCTCAAGGCAGACAGAGGCTCCAAAAACATCAGATTTGGAACAGTATTTTGTGCAGGATATGGTTGACAGCTATACAATCAACTACGGCACAGGTGTAATAGAAATTACGCTTAAAGAGGGTGAAAGACCCATAGTCAATTCAGATGACGAAAGTTCAACTACTGTTCCTGCTGCAACGGCGGCTACACAGCCTTCAAGCGGAAACAATAAAAACAAAAAGCCTCAAAAGGCTGTCGTAAAGGGTCAGCTTGCCGATATACAAAGATTTCTTGACGATGTCAGACCATATCAGGCGTCAGCTGACGAGGCTATAACATATGACCTTGTAAGAGCAAGTGATAATTCACTTTTCTTTGAGCTTGTACCTACAATTCTTCTTACTGTAATATTCATAGGCGCGTGGATATTCATAATGAAGAAAATGGGCGGCGGCGGTCTTGGCGGAAAGGAAATGAATTTCGGCAAGGCTAAAATCAAAAATACAAATGATGAAAAACGCAAAACAACATTTGATGATGTAGCAGGTGCAGACGAGGAAAAAGAAGAGCTTGCAGAAGTTGTTGAATTTCTTAAGGCGCCTGAAAAGTATAATAAACTCGGAGCAAGAATTCCAAAGGGAGTTTTGCTTGTCGGACCTCCCGGAACAGGTAAAACACTTCTTGCAAGAGCTGTTGCAGGTGAAGCAGGCGTTCCGTTCTTCTCAATCTCGGGTTCTGACTTTGTAGAAATGTTTGTCGGCGTAGGTGCGTCGCGTGTACGTGACCTGTTTGACCAGGCAAAGAAAAATTCGCCTTGTATTATATTTATTGATGAAATCGACGCTGTAGGACGTCAGAGAGGCGCAGGCCTTGGCGGCGGAAACGATGAACGTGAGCAGACTCTTAACCAGCTCCTTGTTGAAATGGACGGTTTCGGCGCAAACGAGGGTGTAATTCTCATTGCCGCAACTAACAGACCCGACGTTTTAGACCCTGCTCTTATGCGTCCCGGCAGATTTGACCGTCAGGTAATCGTAAGCTATCCCGATGTAAACGGACGTGAAGCCATACTTAAGGTTCACGCACGAAAAAAGCCGCTTGCACCTGATGTTAAGCTAAAGACAATTGCAAAAACAACAGCAGGATTTACAGGTGCAGACCTTGAAAATCTTCTTAACGAAGCCGCTCTGCTTGCCGCAAGAAAGAACAAAAAGGCAATAACAATGAGCGAAATCGAAGAAGCTACAATTAAGGTTGTTGTAGGTGCCGAAAAGAAAACAAAGGTAATGAGTGAAAAGGAAAAGAAGCTGACTGCTTATCATGAGGCAGGACACGCAATTCTCTTTGACAAGCTTGAAACTCAGGATCCTGTTCACGAAATTTCAATTATTCCGCGCGGTATGGCAGGCGGTTACACAATGCCTTTGCCGAGTGAGGATAAGTCTTATAATTCACGCAGTGAAATGATAGAGGACATTGTAGTTTGTCTCGGCGGACGTGTTGCAGAGGCGCTTATTCTGGACGATATATCTACTGGTGCGTCAAATGATATTGAAAAGGCCACTAAAACAGCCCGTGCAATGGTTACTAAGTACGGTATGACCAAGGAGCTCGGATGTATCTGTTATGGCTCGGACAACGGAGCTGTATTCCTCGGACGCGATATGGGACGTACTCAGGATTATTCAGAAGCAACCGCCGCTAAAATTGATGAGCTTGTACTCGCAATTGTCAACGATGCTTATGAAAAGGCAGAGAAAATTCTCAGCGAAAACATTGATAAGCTCCACGAGATTGCCGCTTACCTTATCAAGCACGAGAAAATGGGCAGCGAGGACTTTGAAGCAGTAATGAGGGGAACTTATGTTGAGCCTGAAGAGGTTGAAGACCCTGACGATGACGTTGAATTTGATGAGATAAATCAGGACAATGTAATTTCAGAGGATGATACCGACGACAGTTCGCCTGACAGTAAAAAATAAAATGATTATTTTCATAGCCTCCTTTTGGGAGGCTATGTGAATTTTTGCAATATGTCCTTAAAATTAAATATTGTTATACTTGAATTATAGTTTACATATGTAAAAGTTTATTGCAGTTCTCTGAGGGGAGGATAATATATGGCACAGGATAAAATTATAGTGCGAGGAGCAAAAGAACATAACCTGAAAAATATTGATGTTGAAATACCGCGCAACAAACTTGTTGTCATAACGGGACTTTCGGGTTCAGGAAAAAGCTCGCTTGCGTTTGATACAATATACGCCGAGGGACAGCGCAGATACGTGGAAAGCCTTTCTTCGTACGCGCGAATGTTTCTTGGACAGATGGACAAGCCGAATGTTGAGAGCATTGAAGGCTTGTCGCCTGCAATTTCAATCGACCAGAAAACCACGTCAAAAAATCCACGCTCAACGGTGGGTACGGTAACAGAGATTTATGACTATCTGCGCCTGCTCTATGCAAGAATCGGCATACCGCACTGTACTGTCTGCGGTCGGGAAATACGCCAACAGACGGTTGACCAGATTGTCGATAAAATAATGACCTATGACGAGGGTACGAAAATTCAGATTCTTTCTCCTGTCGTAAGAGGCAGAAAGGGAGAACACGCAAAAGTTCTTGACAGCGCGAGAAAATCTGGATTTGTGCGTGCAAGAGCGGACGGAATTATGTATGATTTGTCAGAGAAAATTCCGTTGGAGAAAAATAAAAAGCATAATATCGAAATAATTGTTGACCGACTTGTAATTAAGCCTGATATTATTTCACGTCTGTCTGACAGTATTGAAACCGCCTCAAAGCTTGGAAACGGACTGATTATGGTAAACTTTATCGGCAATGAGGGCGGCGAGGATGTTACATTCTCTTTAAAATATGCCTGTCCCGAACACGGTGTGAGTATAGATGATTTATCACCGCGTATGTTTTCATTCAACAATCCCTTTGGCGCGTGTCCGAAATGTACGGGACTCGGAGTATTTTTAAAGATTGATGAAACAAAAATTATTCCAGACAGGAATAAAAGCATAAGGGACGGCGGAATAAAGGGAAGCGGCTGGGCAATGGAAGGCAGTTCAATTGCAGCAATGTACTTTGAGGCGCTTTCAAGAAAATATAATTTTTCGCTGTCAGAACCTATTAAAAACATACCCGATGATATAATTGACAAAATCCTCTACGGTACAGGAGATGAACTTCTGACAATTTACCGCAAATCGGTTTACGGAAGCGGAAGCTATGAACAGACGTTTGAGGGAATAATCACAAATCTTGAGCGCCGCTATAAAGAAACAAGCAGCAATTGGATAAAGGACGAAATACGCTCATATATGGCTGAAATCCCTTGTGATGAGTGTCACGGCGACAGACTTTCTGCAGAAAGCCTTGCGGTTACCGTAGGCGGAGTTAACATTGCTGATTTTTGCAAAATGTCCGTTGTTGACGCGCTTGAATTTGTAAAAAATCTTTCCCTGACAGATAAGGAAAAGATAATCGGCGAGGAAATCATAAAGGAAATTATTGAGCGCCTTAATTTTTTAAAGAGCGTGGGATTGGGATACCTCACGTTATCAAGAAGCTCAGGCACTTTAAGCGGAGGAGAAAGTCAGAGAATACGGCTTGCCACCCAGATAGGAAGCTCGCTTATGGGGGTATTGTATATTCTTGACGAACCGAGCATAGGACTTCATCAGCGTGATAATGAAAAATTGCTTAATACTCTTAAAAGACTTCGTGATTTAGGCAATACCGTAATCGTGGTTGAACACGATGAAGATACTATGTACGCTGCCGACTGTATTGTTGATGTCGGACCGGGTGCAGGCATTCACGGCGGTGAAATTGTTTGTACGGGCAATGTCAACGAAATCAAGAAATGCGAAAATTCCGTAACAGGACAGTATCTCAGCGGAAAGCGCTGTGTTCCTGTGCCTCAGAAACGCAGAAAGGGCAACGGACTTTTTATAGAAATTAAGGGCGCACAGCAGAACAATCTGAAAAATATCAATGTTAAAATTCCCCTTGGCGAGTTTGTCTGCGTTACAGGTGTTTCGGGTTCGGGAAAAAGCTCGCTCATAAATGAGATTTTATACAAAACCCTCGCGCGGGAGCTTAACGGTGCGAAAACAATTTCAGGTAAACACAAAGAGATAAAGGGAATAGAGAATCTTGACAAGGTCATTGCCATTGACCAAAGCCCAATCGGCAGAACT
>CANQMH010000038.1 GCA_947624865.1 uncultured Clostridia bacterium
CGTATGATATGATATTTGGTTCGCTTGCAAGTCTTATTGCTGCATTGTTAATGTATCTGCTTAGAAACGCAAGGCTGTTCTCACTGCCTGTTCCTGCGGCATTAATGCCTGCGATTGCAAACGGAATTATTGTCGGCTTTGAAATTGAGTTTTTCTTTGTTGAGGGCGGTTTCCACATCGGAGATTTTTTGCTTCAGGGAGGACTTGTAGCACTTGGAGAACTGGGCGTTCTTATTGTTCTGGGACTTCCGCTCGCAAAGCTGATTGAAAAGCAAGGCTTTGACAAAAAACTGCTTGCATTAAAATGATTACTTATAGCAGATTTTTAAAAAAACTTCATTTATAAAGATGATAACATACAACAGATTTTGCACTTAACCGCTTCAAATGAAGCGGTTTTTATGTTTGCTCTAAAATACAAAAACCGTCCCTCAGATGAGGGACGGCAAGTAGTTTAAATTAAATTTTACAGCTTAGAGTATCCGTAGCTGTTCACAAGAGCTTCAATTTTTTCACCTTTTTCGCAGAGCGGACAATGGTGTGAATTATAGCTTTCATAATCGTCAAGGTCATTCGGGTCAAAAATTGAAATAACAGGATGACCCTCGCATTCCTTAACAGTAGCAAAAATAGCAGAAACTCCGACTACCATGCCGCCATAATAATCTATTGCGTCAATTGTAGCCTGTGCGGTCTTGCCTGTAGTAACAGACGCAGCCACCACCAAAACATGCTTGTTTGCAATCATAGGTATAAGATTATCTCGGAACATCAACTGTCCGCCTGCCGTATATTCGGGAGAAACAACATAAATGGTCTGATGAGCATTCATATTTACAAAATCTTCTTTTGTAAGTTCATCTGCTATGCAGGCTCCTATAACCTCTGTTCCGTCAACACAAAGAATGGTATCGACAATCGTATGTGTGCGATATGCAGCTACAAGCTCCTTTGCAACTGCCTTTGCTTCTGAAAGTCTTGTTTTCTGAGTAGTAACATCTATATAATAATTTGTATGACTGTGCATTGTTGCAAAGTGACCCTTTGCAACACGCAGAAATACGTTTTTATTTTTTGTTCTTATTTTATAAAGTTGAGCCATAATTTTAAGCCTCCCGAACAAGTATGCATTGAAAAAACAATTTATTATAAAGCTATTCTACATTATTTGAACAAAAAAATCAATATACTTTTTAATAATTTATCAGTTTTGCTTTTATTGGTTTGACCTTATAAAAAGCGGGTACACAAAAGTGCACCCAATACTTAACCCCGTTATCAGAACATATCAATAATTTTTAATTTACGTCCTAATTCCTCATAAGATGAATTGCTGTTTCAGCCTTTTCAATAATCCTCAAATCATTGTCATATGAACACATTTTTCTTGCCTGCTGCAAGTCAACCCAAATAAAACTGTCAATTTCCTCTTCCTGAATTTTTACGTTATCGGTAAAAGCCTGTGCCAGAAAAAAGACAACGCGTTTTCGTATTTTTCCAAACGGACAATACTCGCTGATTTCTCTAAAACCGTCATGAAGGGTAACATCAAGTCCTGTTTCTTCTTTTATCTCCCGAACAGCCGTCTGCTGTTCATTTTCGCCCTCTTCGATATGTCCTTTAGGAAAACTCCAATATCTGCCGTTGTTGTTTTTGACAAGTAAAATTTTTGTATTCTGCTTAGCCTTGTAAAAAACAACTGCGCCGCACGATTTTTCATAAAGACAAGTTATGCTTTTCAGTTTTACGTTTTTGAGTTTTGAAAGCAGTTTTCTTAGCTCAGGCTCATAAAAAACCTCGCCGTGAGGCGCAACAATAAGTCTTTCACCGTCAAGTCTGTCAAATTCGGCAACAGCGATTACTACACCGTCAAAACATTCTTCGATATTCCTGCGGGAAATCACATATATGTTTTTATTCTGAAGTTTTGATGTACTTACATATGCAGAATACAGGTTACTGCTGATTTTGCCAAATACATTAACTGTTAAATTTTCCGCTATCATGCTGCTGCCTCCTTCCTTTATCATAAAATATAGTCTGAAATAATCCGTCAGTCAAATAATGAGCTCATACTGTCAAGCTGGATTTGTGTATTTGCGCTCATCACACCGTTTAAAAACAGTACTTCGTCAATTCCGTTCTGCTTACAATATGATACAAGGTTTTCGCCGAAATAACGGAAATCTATAACGTGTACCTCTTCATAATTATAAGTTAAATACGGAACAAAAGCATTACCGTAGCTTTCCTTTACAACTGCTATCTTTTTGCCTGACTCAGCATTTTCAGAGTTTGATTTTAAAACTGTAAGCGGATGGTCACCCAAAATAAACACACCATAAGTCAGTGAGCCGGCTTCTGCATATTGATAATATGGGCTTGTGTAACTGTTTACATTGCCGTTCTCATCAGTTATGTCCATATTTACATCATACGGAAATTCCCAGTAATGAACAGTATCTGTTTCCAAACCGTCAGAATAATTCGTGAATGTTCCTGTAAAGCCCTCGATTTTGTTTTCCGTACATTCGTCAAGCGGCAAAACAGAGTGGCCTGTTCTTTTTGCAAATGCCGAATATGCGTAATATGCGCCTAATCCTGTCCAATGATGGTCGGAATTAAAGTAAATATAGTCTTTGTTATGATCTGCAAGATAATTGTAACAGTTTACGGGAGTAACTTTATCAGACAGATTTTCGTAAACGCTCTTAATGTTATCTGCCTGAGAGGTTGACGGAGCGTCGCCGTCTTTGAGCCGTTGAGGAAGTCCCATTTCCGTATGATTTGGAACAACCATATCATAAACCTTTATTCCGCTGCCAAAGCTGTCAGCAAATCCGTTGATTGTATTAGCATAATTTGCGGCTCTTTGTTCGTCGCTGCCAAACAATTCGAAAGCTGCCTTTTTCCATATATAAACGCTGTAAACCATTTCGCCGTTTGTTTTGTCGTCATCAATTTTAGGAGTTTTAAAATATGTTGGTGAAAGGTCGTCCTCACTAGTCGGAGTTTTCTTTTTAGTCGTATCTGGTTTAGCTGTATCAGATGACGCAGTCTGCTTTGCAATTGTATCGGTTGAAATGGCAGGAGCATTCTGCGATGAATTTCCGCCCGAGCAGCCTTTGAACATCATTGACAAAAGTATAATAATTAAAATCAGTATAAGTATTCCGCTGGTTACAATTATAATACGGTTCCGCATACGTCTTTTGTTGCGCCTTCTTCTGCCGCTGACATTGTATGAGGAGCGGCTGTTGTATGAGCCTTGTCTGCGCTGAGGCTGACGGCGCCGATAATCGCGGCTGTCAAAACCGTCGTCAAAATTATCTATATCAAAGTAATCATAATCGTTTCGTTTACTCATTTTATTCACCCTAACAGTCTTATCTTCATTACCGCGTTAGACACGCAAATTATGTGCAGTCAATTAAGTTATAATATTTAATTATACTACATAAATCATTTAAAAACAATATTATTTTACATTTTTCCCTTTTGTTTTATAAGATTTATTAAATTGCTGTAATATACAGCTTGAATGTATCAGAAAATCGTGATAAAATATATGGTATATAATTCTAAATAAATGAGGAGATTTATTCATGAAATATAAATTTTCAGACCGTGTTTCAAATCTGAAACCGAGTGCTATAAGAGAAATTTTCAAGTATGCTGCCGACCCAGAGGTTATTTCTCTTTCCGCAGGAAATCCTTCGCCCGAAGCTTTTCCTGCTGAGGCAATCGCAAAAATTTCGGCCGATGTTCTTAAAAATAACCCTATATCGGTATTGCAGTACAGCGTCAGCGAGGGGTATACACCTTTAAGAAATCACCTAATGGACTATATGAAAAAGGAGCACAATACTGGACGAGATTTTGACGACATAATCATTACGACTGGCGCACAGCAGATTATGGACTTGTGCTCAAAATCAATTGTAAACGAAGGTGATGTCGTAATATGCGAGGCTCCGTCGTTTATCGGCTCTCTGAACACATTCAGAAGCTATAATGCAAAGCTTGTGGGTGTTAAAGTCGAGACTGACGGAATGAGTATGGAAGATCTTGAAAACGCGCTGAAAGCAAATCCCAATGCAAAATTTATTTACACGATCCCGAATTTCCAAAATCCCTCGGGAGTTACGATGAGCATTGAAAAGCGCAGAAAAATGTATGAGCTTGCTAAAAAGTACGGTGTGCTGATTATTGAGGATAACCCTTACGGCGACCTGCGTTACAGCGGAGAATATGTTCCGAATATAAAATCCTTTGATGAAGACGGAATCGTAATTTATGCAGGTTCTTTCTCAAAGGTAATTTCTCCGGGTATGAGAGTAGCATACTGTATATGCCCAAAACCCATATTTCAAAAGTTGGTCGTATGCAAGCAGGGAAACGACGTTCACACAAACATCTGGTCACAGTATGTCTGCGACGAGTTTATTACAAAATATGATTTTAATGAGCATCTTGAAACGCTCAGAAAAATCTATGCAAAAAAGGCTGAATATTGCATGAGCCTTCTCGACAAATACTGCGCTCCTGCAATAACCTACAATAAAATCGACGGAGGACTGTTCATATGGTGTGATTTGCATGAGTCAATTGATATGCCTGATTTCTGCAAAAATGCCGTACAAAATAAGGTGTGTGTAGTTCCCGGCAACGCATTCCTGACTGATGAAACGGAAAAGTGTCAAAGTTTCAGAATCAACTTCTCAACACCTACCGACGAACAGCTTGAAAAGGGCATAAAGATACTCGGAAAGCTTGCAAACAGCCTTATAAAATAAGATAATTCTCAGGAGGGAAATATATGGAAAGCGAAAACAAAAAAGAGGTAGTGTTCAGCGCAATACAGCCGAGCGGAACGATAACACTCGGCAATTATCTGGGAGCCGTACGCAACTGGGTTGCAATGCAGGATGAATATAACTGCATTTACGCTCTTGCTGACCTGCATACGATAACTATCAGACAAGAAACTGCCGTTATGAGAAAAAATATAATTGACGCCTATGCCTCGATTATGGCTTGCGGCATTGACGTTGAAAAAAGTCTGTTTTTTATTCAGAGTCATGTTCATACTCACGCAGAGCTTGCTTGGGCGCTCAGCTGTTACACTCAGTTCGGTGAGCTTTCAAGAATGACGCAGTTCAAGGATAAATCCGCAAAGCATGCCGACAACATCAATGCAGGTCTGTTTTCATATCCCGTACTTATGGCGGCTGACATTCTTTTGTATCAGGCAGACAAGGTTCCCGTAGGCGCTGATCAGAAGCAGCATATTGAGCTCACGCGCAACGTTGCCGAGAGATTTAACGGAATTTATGGCAATGTTTTCAAAATTCCCGAGGGATTTATTCCCAAAAACGGCGCAAGAGTTATGAGTTTGCAGGACCCGACCAAAAAGATGAGTAAATCAGACGAAAATGTAAACAGCTGTGTTCATCTGCTCGACACTCCCGAAACAATTATGAGGAAGTTTAAGCGTGCCGTAACAGACAGCGAAGCCTGTGTAAGATACGCAGATGGCAAAGACGGTGTAAACAATCTTATGGCAATTTACAGTGCAGTAACAGGACTTAGTTTTGAACAAATTGAGCATGACTTTGTCGGGAAGGGATACGGCGACTTCAAAACCGCAGTAGGTGAAGCCGTTGTTGAAACTCTGCGTCCTATTCGCGAGCGTTATGAACAGCTTATAAAGGATAAGGCTTATCTTGAAGAATGCTACCGCAAGGCAGACGAAATAGCACTTAAATTTAGCAGCCGCACAATGAATAAGGTTATGAAGAAAATAGGATTTATACTTTAATCCGTTTTATACTTTTAATAATCCCCTCAGTTAATTTTATTATGTGCCGTCCGTACTTATTTGTGCGGGCAGACCTTATTCATATTCTAAAAATTAAAAATAGACAATAAAACAAACCACCGTTAAGGCATAGATAACAGCCCGTGCGGTGGTTTCTTTGTTTTGCTTTTATTTGATAATAAACGCTGATTAAAATTTTTGTAAATTTCCAAGTGCGAATTTATACTAAAAATCTTCCGATTTGTAAAATAGCATTTTGTCTGCAAAGCAGTTTTCCGTTCTCTTTAATTTTTGCTGCCGCAAGTTTTCCTCCGCTTTTTTCACCATATTCCGAAAGTATCCTTTTCAGCTTGCGCGGAATTGAGGGATAGTCAAAAATCAGATAATATTCGCTGTTATAAAGGTAAGCGGAGTTTTTGTTGCAGCAAACATTTTGTCTGTATAGTTTTTCCAGAGTGTCAAGAAAATTGCCGCTTGCCCCAAGCGAATAGCAAATACAGTCGCCTGATTTTTTCATTCTGTAGGTGCGGCGGTGCTTTTCAACGGTAACGAGCAGATAACATCCTCCGTCAAGCGACAGAGCCTCAAGGCTGACGCTTCTGCCCCTGAGCTCTATGCCCGATTTCATACATGCAAGCTGCATAATTCGTAAAAGTATCTTACGGGAATGTAAATCATCAAGGCTCAATGTATTAAAATCAATCGAAAAATCCTCCATATCTTTTCCGCACAAAACAATCAGAACTCTGTTTTCTCCAATCTTATCAACAGTCAAAACATTTCCTCCTTATAAACGGGTTGCTATTATCATAATATGATGTAATCGCTGTGTTTGCAAGTGATTATTAGTGGAAAAATGACAGGGAAAATCAGGGCATATCAGACGCTTTTCGGTTACTCCTTAAAAAACATTGCAAATGCGCAGGCAAAATGGTAAAATTACCTTAATAAAGCGAAAGAGAGGTGCTTTCTATGCCTGAGTGGCTTAATGACGCAGTATTTTATCAAATATATCCGCAGAGCTTTTATGATTCCAACGGCGACGGTATCGGCGACATCAACGGAATTATTCAGAAGCTTGATTATGTAAAGGGGCTTGGCTGCAATGCAATTTGGCTCAATCCTGTTTACGATTCTCCGTTTATGGACGGAGGATATGATGTGTGCAACTACAAGCAGGTCGCTAAACGCTACGGTACAAATGATGACCTTGTAAACCTTTTCAATGAAGCACATAAAAAAAGAATTAAAATTTTGCTTGACCTTGTTCCGGGTCATACTTCAGACACGCACGAATGGTTTTTAAACGCTAAAAAAGCTGCAGAAAATGAATATTCAAACAGATACATATTTACCAAAAGCGTTTGGGACGCACCCCCTCAGTACAGAATGATGTGCGGAATCTGCGAGAGAAACGGCAACTATCTTGTTAACTATTTCAGTTCTCAGCCTGCGCTGAACTATGGGTTTTATGAAATCACCCATCCCGAATGGCAGCTTCCGCCCGATCATCCGGACTGTCTTGCAACTGTTGAAGCCATAAAAGATATAATGCGCTTCTGGCTTGATAAAGGTGCCGACGGTTTCAGAGTAGATATGGCGGATTCTCTTGTTAAAAACGATGAGGAAAAAATTGCGACGGCAAAAATCTGGCGCGGTATTCGTGAAATGCTCGACAAAGAATATCCCGAAGCCGCTATGGTGGCAGAATGGTGCAATCCTCAGTGTGCAATCAACAATGCAGGCTTTCATATGGATTTTTATCTTGACCACTACGGCAACGGTTACAGCAGACTGTTCCGATACGGCGAATGGGGTAATGAGGCGGTGTTTAATTCCAACGGCAAAGGCAGTATTAAGGATTTTGCCGACGAATATTTGCCAGCATATGAGTGCTCTAAAAACAACGGCTACATAAGTTTTATGACAAACAATCACGATATGCCGCGTATAACAGCCTATCTTGACAAACAGGCAATAAAACTTGTAAACGCATTCATTTTTACAATGCCGGGCGTACCGTTCCTCTATTACGGAGATGAAATCGGTATGAAATATCAAGGCGATTTAGTTAGCAAGGAGGGCGGATTCAGCAGGACAGGCTCGCGTACTCCCATGCAATGGACAAGCGGAAAAAATCTTGGTTTTTCAACAAGTGATGAAATATATCTGCCCGTTGACAAAAGCACGGACGCTCCAACCGTTGAAAATCAGATAAACGACCCTGACAGCGTTTATAAGGTCATAACCGATATGATTGCTCTTCGTCATAAATATGATGATTTAAAGGGTAACGGTGAGCTTGAATTTATTTATGAGGACGGCAAAGTCCCGTTTGCATACAGACGAGGAAATCTTATTATGTATTTTAATCCCCTTGCTGCCCAGAGTGAAATGCAGACAGCTTACAGCGGCGATGTAATATATAAGCTGGGAGATTCAACGTTTGCCGACGGTAAAATTATAATGTCACCGCAGAGTTTTGTTATGATAAATATAAAATGATTGACTTTTAAAATATAAAGACACCGCAGTATTCTGCGGTGTCTTGTTTTTGTATAGAGCAAAACAATATTTATTAATTTCTATGTTTTTAATTGTTTTGCAGGTATTAATTTAAAATTAGTCTTATTCGATTAAAGGAGATAATGGTCTATAATAAAATAGACCTATCTATCGTAGTTGTGAGCTGTGCCATGCCGAGAATCGAGAAAATCCTGTAAAATTATTGTAGCGGCAACCTCGTCTACAACATTTTTACGCTTTTTCCCTCTTGTGTTTGTGGTGTTAAGAAAATTATGCGCAGTAATTGTAGTGCCGCGCTCATCCTGCATAACGGTTTCAACTTGCGTAAGTTCTGTTATTTTCTGTGCAAAACTGCGCGCGTTTTGCGCACTTTCTCCCTCGGAACCATCCATATTTTTCGGCAGACCTACTACTACAAGCTCTGCTTTTGTTTCTTTTACAGCCTGCGAAACCTTTTCAATAAGCTTTATAGGTGATTTTTCAAATATAACCGTATATGGAGACGCCAGAAACTCGGTTTTGTCGCATACGGCAATTCCTGTTCTGGATTTTCCGAGATCGACTGACATAATTATCATAACTCTTTTTCCCTTTCAAAATGTGCTGTAAATTTATTATAATTCAAAAAGTGTTAAGAAACAATCTTTTTCTTTTGCTTTATTATGCGGATAACTAAATTTATTTTCCAAATATTTTCAATAACGCTATTGAAATAAACTTTATTACGCAATTTCAGTCCAATCCGACTTTTATGTCCGAACTAAAATATTCGGGCTAAAAATTCTACAAAACAATGTAAAAACATTCATTCACATAATGACAAAAGGATTAAGCCGATTATTTTATAATGTAGTTGAAACAAAACAAACAGTATTACCCCGATATAAATATGGGAAAAAGGACGTAGAACATTATGGAAAGTGAAAAAGCAATACGCAGAAGAAGTAATTCATATCAAAACGAATTTATCAAAAACGGTGCCGCAAATTTAATTTATATGCTGTGCGGTGTGCTTGTATCAAGGGGAGCGGTACTCGGAACTCTGGCTCCGTTCGGAGCGTCATATGCGGCGGCAGTACCGAAAAAATATCTTCTTTCGTCGTTAATCGGTACTGCGTTCGGATATATTCTCCTTAAACCGTCTGACAGTTTCAGATATATTGCAGTAGTAATAGCAATCGGAGGACTGCGCTGGCTTATGAGCGACATAGAACGCGTGACGCAAAGCAGACTTTTTGCTCCGCTGGTTGCATTTATTCCAATACTTTCAACGGGAACCGCGCTGTTGTTTGTAAGCACGAGCACACTGACGTCATTTGCCGATTGTATAATTGAGGCAGTTCTGTCAGGTGCGGCGGCATATTTTATAAGTGTTTCGGTAAAGCTTTCAGGCGAAAAACGAAGTATCACAGCCTATACTCAGCAGGAAACCGCAAGCCTTGTTATGACTGGATGTGTGCTCATCCTTGCGTTTGGAAGCATTGCCTTTGAGAATATATCATTCGGAAGAATAATGGCCATAATAATTGTTTTGCTCTGTTCACGCTACGGCGGAGTAACAGGAGGTGCAATCAGCGGAATAGCAACAGGTTCGGTGTTCAGTATTGCAAGCAGAGCGCAAGGGTTTATATGCGGAGGGTTTGCTTTCGGAGGACTTATGGCAGGATTGTTTGCACCTGTAGGGAAATTGGGCTGTGCACTGTCGTTCATTATTGCTAACGGAGTTATGAGCCTTGCTTTCGGGGAAAAAACATTTCTTGCAGGAGTGCTGATAGAAAGTTTGATTGGCGCAACTGTATTTATGGTATTGCCTAAAGAATTAGGCAATATAATTTCTCCGATATTTTCAAATGAAACAAATGCTTCGCTCGGAGAGGCATTGAGAAAAAATATAGTAATGCGGCTTGATTTTGCGTCAAAGGCAATTTTCAATGTTAAAAATGACGTAAATCAGGTAGCTGATAAACTGAAAAATCTTTATTCACCGACCTTTGATTCGGTTTGTGAAAATGTTAAAAATGAGGTCTGTGCAAACTGCGGTCTGAAAATGTATTGTTTTGAACATCAGGAGGGTGTTACAAAGGATGATTTTTGCAGACTTGAAGAGCTGCTTGAAACTCAGGGAAAGATAAACGAAAAAGATGTAGAGAAAACCTTTGTAAAAAAATGCTGCAAAAAAGGTGAGATAGCCGACAGTATGAATTCAAATTACCGTGAATTTCTTTCCAGTATGGAAGCGCAGAGCAGAGCAGCAGATATGCGAAGCGTTGTTGCAGGGCAGTTCTCAGGCGTCAGTGATATTCTCAGTGACCTTTCAGATGAATTTAAAAACACAATGAGGTGCGATACCGAAAGCGCAGACCGTATTATTTCTGCATTAAGCGAGCTTGGAGCATTGCCTGTTGAGTGTATCTGCCTTATATCGGACGGCGGACGAATGAGCGTAGAGCTTGAATTATCAGGAAAATCAGGAAACAAGCTGCCTCGCGGAGCTATAATGCGTGAGGTTTCAAAATGCTGCGGACGCAGATTTGATTTGCCTTCCTTAACTTATGAGGGGGATAGAATAAGAGCGGCAATGTGTGAAATGCCTGTTTATGATGTGGAAATAGGTTCAGACCAGCATATTGCGAACAACGGAAAGCTCTGCGGCGACTGCATTGATTATTTTAACGACGGATTCGGAAAAACCTATGCAATTGTGTGTGACGGAATGGGAACAGGCGGTAGAGCTGCTGTTGACGGAAATATGGCGGTATCTGTAATGGGAAGACTTCTCCGTTCGGGATTGTCAGCGGACAGCTCATTGCAGATTGTAAATTCAGCACTTATGGTCAAAAGCGAGGATGAATCACTTTGTACGCTTGACGTTACAAGTGTTGATTTATATACCGGAAAAATAACTTTGCGAAAAGCAGGCGCACCTATGACGTTTATTAAAAAGGGCGGAAGGGTAACAACAAGAGAAATGCCGTCGCTTCCCGCAGGAATATTAAACGGAATAAAATTTTCATCCGATACAATAAATCTTACTACAGGGGATATGGTGGTTATGGTATCTGACGGTGTTGTAACAGGCGATGAAAAATGGCTTGAAAAATTGATTAGAACGTGGAATGAAGGCAGTGCTCAGGATCTTGCAAGAACGGTGGTCGCAGAGGCAATAAAACGGCGCGGAGACAGTCATGATGACGATATTACCGCTCTTGCAATAAAAGTTACCGATAATGAGTAATATAGTCAAGTTAACTTATTTTAGGTCATAAAATCTCTTCTTAATAAAAAGAGCCGATGAGTTTTATAGCTCATCGGTTCTTTTTTGCGGAAATGCGATACTTCACCAAACTTTAAGCGGAAGTTTTGCACAAAACTTTTGCAGCTTAATTATTAACTGTTCCTATATATACAGGAATATTGCTTTCATTATCAATAATAAGGAAAATAAACGGACGGTTAAATTCAATTATCAGGTCTGTTTTTTCAAGCTCTTTGATACGTTCCTTAAAAGGAGCAGAACCGCCGGCGGCTTTTGTTCCGCTGATTCCGGCTGCGTTAACAGAGATTTTCGGAGAAATTTCATACATCTCATTCAGCATAAAATTGTCAGTATGAGTTAAGTCGGCAAATGTAGAATCTTCGGTAAACAAAGTGTATAAACCGCTTTTTGCAAGTGCCGAGGATAACGGATGAGCGCTTTTTTCGGAGTCAATTGAGAATTCGGGGATTTTTGCAGTTGCCTTTTTTGTAATATCAACGCTGTCAATAAGATTTGAAAATTCAAGATTATTGAAGTCAGTTATGTAATCTTCAAGAGTTATGTTTTGATTTGGCATAACGATCATAAACTTCAGCGGATTTGCGCTTGTGTATTTTATAATTCCCTGAGCCTTATCGGTTTTTATGAAGGATTCGTTTGACGTCATATAGTTTACTTCTCTGCTTTTGCCGTTTGAGGTGAAGCTGCCTTTTTCAATGTCGGCTTCAGCATACGGGTCCAGCCAAATATCGCTTATATCAGCGGCAGTGACGGACAGAAGCGTGTGTTCTTTATCAATTTTTGCAACAGCGTTATTTTTTGTAAAATCGGTAAAATGACCGTTCATCTTTGTAAGTGCATTTTCATCCGAGAACATAAAACGAAAAATATCTGAGCCGTAGTAATTTGCATTTGTCTGCAAAAACTTGGTTTTTACGTCCGAAATGTCATTAAAAAACAGGCTATTATCAAATTTTACATATTCATCTTCGGATACTTCTTGCTTTTTGCCCGAAAGCTCGTCAACCTCGTTGCTTTGCAGTTTGCTGACAGCTTCCATTCTGCTTTTAAAGTATGACGAGCATTGGTTTATATTGTCGATAGTCAGGTCTTTGCCGATTGCAGATATGATTTCGCTTTTTGTATCTCCCGACGCTCCGTTGGCAATAAGTCCAAGCTGTAAAGCCGTGTTTATAGGGGAAATTACAAATGAGCTGTCGTTATCGGATTTTTGACTGTAATAATTGCGAAATAATCTCAATTCAAAATTTATAATATTGTTTGCATATGCGTTGTAGATGGTAGGCGCAGATGTTGCTCCGTCGTTATAGTTATAACTTTCCGATGGGTCTGTACTGCGTGTATAGTCCTTTGAAAGTTTCTCACTATTTGAAAATTGAGTTGAATCTGTGCAGGCGCACATAATAGAAACGGTAAGAATTAAGCACAATATAAGTGCGATGGTTTTTTTCATTGTTAATTCCTTTCAATTGCTTTTTCTTTTGAACAAATCTTCTGAGCAAGCAGGAAAATATTTTCTGCCGAATTTGCAATAAACAGCTTTTTACATTGCTCTTTCATTTCTGCAAGTTTTTCGGGAGAGTTTAAAAGCTCCATTATCTGATTTGCACCTTCATTTTTGTCAAGCAAAACAGCAGCCTTTTCTTTTATCAGAAAATCAGCATTATCCCGCTCCTGACCGGGAAATGCGCTGTATATTGCAAGCGGAAGACCGCAGGCAAGACTTTCTGTGACTGTAAGACCTCCAGGTTTGGTTACAATCAAGTCAGAAATATGCATATAGTCCTCAACGTTTTTAACAAAGTACAACAGCTTTGTGTTATCTTGGGTTCCCATCTCGTCAATGAGTTTTTCTATGTGGCTGAAAAGTTTTATGTTTCTTCCGGTAATAACAATAAACTGCATATTTTTTCCTTTTTGGGCAATCTGTTTATAAAATTCCAGAACGCTTGTCACTCCGAATGAGCCTGCCATAAGCAAAACAGTGGGAAGTTCGGGGTCAAGCCCTTCACGTTTGCATATTTCTTCTTTTGAAAAAGGCTCGGTAAAACGGTCAAAAATCGGTATGCCCAAAGGATGTATTAAATCTTTGTTTACGCCGTATTCATTTATCAGTTTATCACACATTTGCGGCTCAGCAAGCACATAGGCTTCAATGTTCGGCACAATATAGGTGCGGTGAGCGTCGTAGTCGGTTATAATGCTGATAGCTTTTACGTTTGTTTTGCCTTGCCTTATCAGTTTTGAAATCATTGTAGTAACAAACGGATGGCAGATTATTACGATATCGGGGGTAAACTCATTAATAGTATCAAGAAGTTTGTTTGACATCATTGTATTTGAACGCATAACGGCTTTATACATCAGAGTTTTTCTGTCAGTGATTTTATAACATTTTCCATATACCTTTGGAATTTTTGTCGCCATAAAATGATAACCGCCGCAAACGGTTTTGTCATAAACCTTGCCGATAGCTTTCATTGCGTCAACTACTTTTACTTCTGTTTCCGGACTGAGAGATTTAATTTTTTGTTCAAGTGCTGCGGCAGCGCGTTTATGTCCGCCTCCTGTTGACGCTGTTAAAATGAGAATTTTCATTTTTCTTCTCCGTTCAATGATGATTTATATTTTATATTTGTGTTATCTGCGTATATAGCTATTATACTTTTATTTTATATTTATTTCAACATATATTTTATTTTAAAATTGTTTTCGCAGGTGAATTAAAAGTCGGTTTTATTGTGCAGAACAACTTAATATTATTAAAAAAAATTTTGAAAATTTCTGTTTTACTACTTTATTTTCATCAAAGTTTATTGTACAATATATCTAATAAGATTTTATAATTAAGTATACTTTATTTTTATATACGACTATTTTTTAAAATTCTGGGGTGAATTTTTTGAGCAAAGATATTTTTGATGATATAATTGTCGTCAACGAAGAATTAGTTGATATTTCAAAAGTAAATGCGGAAGAGCCTGTTAAAACGAAAAGAAAATACAGTAAAAAGAACAACAAAGTTTCACATTACGGCGAAAAAACCTATAATAACAAAAAAAGCGATAATAATAAAAACGGAAAGAAAAAAATTATAATAATTTCTTCTGTGGCAGCGGCAATAGTTGTTGCTTTGGGAGTAGCAGGATTTTGTCTGTTTCAGAACAATGTGTTTACTCCTGAAAGAAAAGCCGAAAAGTTTACTTTTGCCGAAGGCACGTCAGTGTCGGGAATTTCCATTTCCGGAAAGACTATGGAACAGGCAAAAAAACTGCTTGAGTCCAATGCAGAAAGTTTTATAAAGCCGCTTAATATTTCGGTTGATGCAAACGGAGATATTACAACTCTTACGGAATCAGATTTTGAATATACATATGATATTGACGCCGTACTCAGCAGCATAAAAACTGAGGCGACAGACCCGTCTGCTGAAAAAACAACGGAATCAAAAACATATGAAATAACTGCTTCGGTCACTCCCGAATCGATTTTAAAAAATACAAAGGTTATCGAAAAGAAAACAAATAAGGATGCGGTGAATGCACGTGTTTCCAAATTTACACCGTATTCAGAAAACCGTTTTGAGTATGAAGAAGCTCAGCAGGGTTGTAAGATTGATTCAGAGGATCTCAACGATCAGCTTACAGAAGTAATTCAAAGCGGTACTAATGAATACAGAATTATCGCAAAGGTTGAAACGGTTGAGGCAAAAATAAAAGTTGATGATGTTAAAAATAACATCAAAAAGCTTGTTACTTATCAAACCGTTTCCTACAATACCGCAAACGGAACGTCAAATATGAAAGTTTCGCTTGAGGCGTGCAACGGTTCTGTTATTGAACCCGGTGCAACGTGGTCGTTTAATGAATGTACGGGCGACTCAAACCTTGAATCAAAAGGTTATAAACCGGCCCATGTTATCTCTGAGGGACAGCTTGTTGACGGCATAGGCGGAGGAATTTGCCAGTCAAGCTCAACAATATACAATGCTGCCGTAAGAGCAAATATGGAAGTTGAAGAGCGTTATAATCATAAGTGGGCGTCAGCATATGTTCCTACGGGTCTTGACGCGACAATTGACTATCCGCGCCTTGATTTAAAGCTTTCAAATCCCACTGATTATCAAATGTTTATGGAATGTAAACTTGTTGACTCTACTCTTTATGTTTCAATCTGGGGTTACAAATCTCCGTCTTATGATATTATAAAAACCTATAACGAGCTTGTAAGCCGCGATGGTGACAGCTACACTGTAAAAGCATGGAGAATTTATTACAAGGACGGCAGCGAGGTCGACCGCGAATCTCTCGGTTCTTCATCATATGATAACGATAACGGATATATTTTCATTGATGCCGGCAGCGACAGCAACGCTTCTTACGATAACATTGATGAGATTGAGGAAACTACAGAGTCTGAAAACAGCTCATCAAATAATAATTCCTCAAGCAGTTCGACGAATATTTCATCAAGTACAGTGACATCATCAAGCAGCAAACCGTCAAGCAGCAAACCGTCAAGCAGTTCACAATCGCAAAAACCTGCTCCAAAACCTACTCAAAAGCCGACTCAGAAACCTACTGAGGCTCCTGTTCAGACAGAGGTGCCTACCAATGAGCCGACTGATGCTGCTGAATCTGAAACACAGTAAATTTTTGTTATGGTTCATTTTTTATGAGCGTTAGAGCGGTTAGATGATTTTCATTCCTCAGCTTATATTTTGTGGCAAAACTTGACTTAAATTAAATGCTCCCTTTCGCAGATAATAAAAGCGGAAGGGAGTTTTTTTATGATTAGAAGAATAGGCGGACATACAATTGGATTTGAAGAAATGCCGTCAATAATAGGATATGCTTCAGTAGCGGGAAAAATGGAGTCTGAAGGACCTCTGGGCAAAGAGTTTGATAAATTGATTTACGACAGTTATGACGGGCGTGACACCTACGAACAAGCGGAAAGCCAGTTTCAGGCTGAGGCGGTCTCAGAGGCACTCAGAAAGTCTGATGTGTCCAATGAAGAAGTGGACTGTATTTTTGCAGGTGACTTGCTCAACCAGTGTATAAGTTCAAGCTACGGACTGCTTAACTTTGAAATTCCTTATCTGGGACAGTACGGAGCATGCTCAACAATGGCGCAGGGACTTATAATGGCGGCTGTTTTTGTTGAGAGCGGAGCAGCAAACACTTCAATGTGCGTTACATCATCGCATTTCTGCTCGGCTGAAAGACAGTACCGATTTCCAATGGAATACGGCGGAGTCCGCACGCCTACTGCTCAGTGGACTGTAACGGGAGCAGGCAGCTGCGTTTTGAAAAAAGCTAAAAAAGGTCCGTGTATCGCGCGTGCAACCGTAGGAAAAATTGTAGATATGGGTATTAAGGACGCAAACAATATGGGTGCGGCAATGGCTCCCGCAGCGGCTCAGACTTTAAAACACTATTTTGAAGATACCAATACTTCGCCTGAAGAATATGATTTGATACTGACAGGAGATTTGGGCGAGGTTGGAAGCAAATCGCTTTACGACTTGCTTTTACTGGAAAACATTGACATCAAAAGCAGACATAATGACTGCGGACTGATGATTTTTGACAGGGAAAAGCAGGACGTTCACGCAGGAGGTTCAGGCTGCGGCTGTGCTGCCTCTGTGCTTTGCTCAAAAATTCTAAATGATGTAAACAGCGGAAAGCTGAATAATATTTTGTTTATGGCAACAGGAGCATTAATGAGCCCCACATCAAGCGGTCAGGGTGCAAGTATTCCGTCAATAGCACATCTTGTAAATATAAAAAACAGATAAAATTTAAAAAAGCTCTGTTCAAATCAAATCCCGTGTGTTATAATTAAATTATAAATGCGATAGTCATTGAAAATAAAGTAACGGGAGTGATGTTTATGTTTGGCAGAATTAAGAACATTGATAACAGAGTTCTTGAAAATATCGGCAGAATTCATAAACCTGCACTCAATAGAATAATGATTACTGCCTCACGGGCAGGAAATCTCGGTTTGATATGGTGGGCTATCTGCGTGCCGTTCCTTGTGCGCCCGGAGTGGCGGCTTACCGGTTTAAACATTGTTTTCGGTCTGGCTCTTGCACATCTTATGGGAGAAATTATTTTAAAGCATATTGTAAAACGCACTCGCCCGTGTCATCATCTCGGAGATGACGAACAACTCATTAATCGGCCTAAATTTTACTCGTTTCCGTCGGGTCATACAACCGCTTCATTTGCCGTGGTGGGCGTTGCATTGCTCAGATGCAGACTGTCTGTGTTTTTGCCCATACTGCTTCTTGCATCATTAATCGGTTTTTCAAGAATTTATCTCAGAGTTCATTATCTTACCGACGTCGTAGTCGGAATGCTTCTCGGATTTGTATGCGGTGTATGCTCTGTAATTTTGTTTAATGCAATTATTTTTCCCTACTGATAAAAAAATATAACATTTAATTAAACCTCTCTGATAATTCAGGGAGGTTTGTTGTTTGAATTCAGTATAAATATTTTCCTTCGGGCAATACTTTATTTAAAGTAATTTGCTCGGGGGTTATAATTTGCAGTACGGAAAAGTTGAAATATGCGGCGTGAATACGTCACAACTTAAATTACTTAAAGAGAGTGAAAAAAGAGAGCTTTTAAATATTATTAAGAATGGCACGGAAGAGGAGAGAAAAAAGGCAAGAGATAAAATGATTAACGGTAATTTACGCCTTGTTCTTTCGGTAATTCAGCGTTTTACAAACAGAGGAGAAAATCCTGATGATTTGTTTCAGGTGGGGGTAATCGGTCTTATAAAGGCGATAGATAATTTCGACGCAAGCCTTGACGTGCGTTTCAGCACGTACGGTGTTCCTATGATTATAGGGGAGATAAGAAGATATCTGCGCGATAATAATTCAGTCAGAGTGTCACGTTCAATGCGAGATACAGCGTATCGAGCAATGCAGATTAAAGAACAGCTGACAAATAAAAATGACCGTGAACCTACAGTGGAGGAAATTGCTAAAATAATGGAAGTGCCAAAAGAAACCGTGGTACTTGCGCTTGAGGCAATTGTCGAGCCTGTGTCTTTGAGTGAACCTGTGATTTCTCACGAAGACGATACAATATACGTTATGGACCAAATAGGCGATAACAATGACGACTCAACCTGGCTCGAAGAAATAGCCGTTAAGGAGGCAATTGCAAATTTGTCTGACAGAGAGAAACGTATATTATCGCTCAGATTTTTCAGAGGAAAAACTCAGATGGAGGTTGCAAGCGAAATAGGAATTTCTCAGGCTCAGGTCAGCCGAATTGAAAAAGGCGCTCTTGACACAATAAAGAAAAATATCTGATTTAAGCCCCGAACATCTGTATTCGGGGCTGTCTTATAATTTGATTTTACTAAAAAATAATGAATAAAAGATTTACTTTTGCGCTTTTGTGTGTTAAAATTTTAGTATGTAAAATTGTAATATAATTTATATAAGGAGGCATAGGTTTTGAATTCAAAATTAAAAAACGAATCAACCGATTTTTTGTTTAAAGCGATTCTTTCTCTTGAAAATGAAGAGGACTGTTACCGCTTTTTTGAGGATTTGTGTACAAGCGCAGAGCTTAAAGCAATGTCACAAAGACTTGTTGTTGCAAAAATGCTTACCGAAAAAAAGGTTTATACCGAGATCGTCAAGGAAACGGGTGCATCAACAGCTACAATCAGCCGTGTAAAACGCGCTCTTTTTGATAATGATACATACGGATATACCCTTGTACTCGACAAACTTCTTAAAGAGGACAAAAAATAATGGCGAGCTATGTTTCTTTTGCCAAGTTTTATGACGGACTTATGGAGGACGCCAACTATAAGGAACGGTGCGGCTATATTCTGGAGCTTATGAAACGTCATAAACATGATATGGGCATAACGCTCGATTTAGCCTGCGGTACAGGCAGTATGACAAGACAGCTTGCGCTAAACGGAGTTGACGTTTACGGAGTTGACGCAAGCGGAGAAATGCTCAGCGAAGCTATGCAGAAATCTGCTGAGGACAGACTTGATATTCTTTATTTAAAGCAAAAAATGCAGAATCTTAATCTATACGGTACAATCAATACCTGTGTTTGTACACTTGACAGCATAAATCATCTAACTGATATAAATGACGTGAAAAAGACGTTTGACAGAGTAGGATTGTTTATGGATAATGACGGCATTTTTATGTTTGACGTCAATACTATTTATAAACACAAAAATGTGCTTGCCGACAATACATTTGTTTTCGAAAATGAAAAGGTTTTCTGCGTATGGCAGAACAGTCTTGAGAAAAATGATGCAGTAAAAATCAGTCTTGACTTTTTTGAAGAGGAAAACGGCGTATATTACCGTTCAAGCGAGAGCTTTTGCGAGAGGGCATATTCTGACGCTCAGATAAGAAAAATGCTTAAAGATGCCGGATTTGAAACAGAAGCTGTTTACGGTGACCTGTCTTTTGACGAGCCGAGTGAAACCGAGCAAAGAGTGATTTATGTAGCAAGAATGAAAAACTCCCGAAACAAGAAAGTCTGAAAGGAATTTTCATATATATGGATAAGATAATTCGTTGTATTACAAGCGACGGTGCAATAATGGCATCGGCAATTGACGCTTCAGATATAGTATTTACAGCTAAAAAGCTTCACCGCCTGTCAAGAAGTGCAACAGCGGCTCTCGGCAGACTTTTATGCGCGACTTCAATTATGGGTGCAATGCTCAAACAAAAGGACGCGACAATCAACCTCAGAGTAATGGGCGACGGTCCGCTTGGACCTGTTATAACTGTGGGAGACAGCAGAGGAAACGTCAAAGGTTATGTAGGCGACAGCAATTGTCCTACAGAGTATTACACTAACGGCAAAATAAATGTGTCAAAGGCAGTAGGCAAAAAAGGTGTGCTGAATGTAATGCGCGATTACGGTTCGGGAGAGCCGTATGTCGGTCAGGTTGAGCTTGTGAGCGGTGAAATTGCAGAAGATATAACAAACTATTTTGCAACGAGTGAGCAAACTCCTACAGTATGCGCTCTCGGCGTTCTCATAAATAAAGAGGACGGAGAAGTTATGCTTGCAGGCGGACTGCTAATTCAGCTTTTGCCCGGCGCAGATGACGGAACAATTGAAAAGCTTGAAAAGAACATTGAAAAGCTTGACCCGGTAACAACAATGCTTGCAAAAGGAATGAGCATACTTGACATCTGCAAAACTGCTCTTGAGGGATTTGAGGTTGAGGTGCTTGACGAGTATCCTGTGAATTATGTTTGCACTTGTTCTAAGGAAAAGCTCGAAAGATATTTTTGCACTATGAGCGATGATGACATTCGTTCTATGGCTGACGAAAATGGTATAGCTGAAGCAACGTGCAATTTTTGCAACAAAAAGTATGCGTTTACAAAAGATGATCTTGAAAAGCTAATTAAAGAGAAAAATTCTTAAAAGATAATAAAATATTGTGAGTTTTTCATCTTAAAAAAATTCAAAATTTTTTTAAAAAAGTGTTGACATTTAGTCTCAGATGTTGTATTATAGTTAACGTCGCTGAGAGATACAGCAACCGATACGAAGCGACAAAGGCATGTGGGAGCATAGCTCAGCTGGGAGAGCATCTGCCTTACAAGCAGAGGGTCACAGGTTCGAGCCCTGTTGTTCCCACC
>CANQMH010000039.1 GCA_947624865.1 uncultured Clostridia bacterium
CCCTCTGCAAGAAGTCTGTCGATTTCCTCCTGAGGTAGATCGCGGCAGTGACGGTCATATCCTCCTCCTATGCTGTCGCTCTGGAGTTTTTCAAGGCGTTCCTTTGTGCAGAAACAACGGTAAGCCTTGCCTTCCTTTATCAGTTGTTCCGCATAGGGAAGATACATTCCCTTTCTTTCCGATTGAACATACGGTCCGAAATTACCGCCGATGTCTGGTCCTTCATCATGCTTTAATCCTGCTGTTTTAAGAGTATTGTAAATAACATCTACCGCACCCTCAACATAGCGTTCCTGGTCGGTATCTTCTATTCTTAAAACAAATTTTCCGCCCTGGCTTTTTGCAACAAGGTACTCATACAAGGCTGTTCTTAAATTTCCTACATGCATAAATCCCGTTGGACTTGGCGCATACCGAGTTCTGACTTCCATATTATATTTCCTTTCGGTTTTAATATTAATATCTTAATTAGAATAAATAGCAAAAAACATTATAACTGATATTTTATCACAAATATGAAAGTATTACAATTATTTTCCTCAATTATTTATAAATAAAAAGGAGTAAATTTAATAACTCATTTGTTTAAATAAAACGAGGCTGTTTTAACAGCCTCGTTGCAATTCTCATCTTAATATTTATCAATGACTATTTTTAACGTACTTTTGTGAAAGTGAATGATGTTGTATTATTATCATAATTTAGCGTGAGGGTTAAATTACCGTTGTCATAGTTAAGTCTTTGGGTTTCATCATTGATTACAACATCAACGGATGTTTCATTAAAAACATATGTACCCTCTCCCTCAATGCCCGCAAGCGTAGCAGAGCATTTTCCATCGCTTTCAAAAGTGAAACTGAACTGGTCTTCATCAATTCCAAGCTCACGGTACTGAACTGTTGAACCGTTGAGAGATGCCGTTGTAGGGACCCATTTTCCGACAATCTCGGAGTTTTTGTCCGCTCCGCATCCGTTGAACATAATAATCATAAAAAAAGCGCAGAGAATAATAGCAGCAGTTTTTTTAATCATAGGTTTGTACCGTCCTCATTTATTACCTATTATTTTATCATTTTATAAACATATAGTCAAATGTGTTTTTATATTTATCTAAACCGTGAAATACTAACTTTGGGTGAATATAATTATTATAAATTCATTTGCAAAAATGCAAGAAAAACTGTGTTTTTTATGCAAAAAATTATTAATGTTGAGTA
This sequence comes from uncultured Clostridia bacterium, assembly GCA_947624865.1. GTDB lineage: Bacteria > Bacillota > Clostridia > Oscillospirales > Acutalibacteraceae > Ruminococcoides. The sequence continues at coordinate 1,218 of CANQMH010000039.1, forward strand.
TATATAAAATACAAGTGAGAAATTTATGCAATTTTTACAGGGAATAAATGCAATTTATCTTGAAAAAATAAACCACAAGTGTTATAATGCAGATATATCTAAAGGAAATGCAAACCAATTTTAAATTTTTATTTTGATAATCGTCTTACTTATTTGTTTCCAACAGTCTGTTAAAAAATCTTTTTTATCAGACAAACAGGTTTAAGTATGACTGCGGATTATTTGTCTGAACTGACAAAATTCTGTCTGCGTAATACGTATATCATAATTGTGCGTGCGTGATTTCCTTTAAATATTACAGCAGGCTGTAATCAGCCAATTTTAGTTCAAAGGAGTACGATTTTATGTCAACAAAAGCTTATTATCCTTTAAATGAAATCGGCAAGGGTAAGCCCGGTTTCTCAAAAACAAGATCAATTATTGAGGCTGCTTTCTACGGAAATAATGTTGTTACCGTTAACACATTAAAGGAAGCTTATAATCTTGCGAAAAATTCTCCCGGCACTATAGTTACCGATATGCCTGTTTACAGAGGAGAGGAATTCGGTCTTGACAAGGACGCAAAGGTTCTTCTTTTTAACGACGGTGCAATCACAGGCCGTTATGCTGCTGCACGCCGCATTGCAGGCGAGCCGGGTGTTGACTGTGAAGCTCTTGACAAGGTGACAATGGACGCAGTTTACAGCTCCCGTTTCAAGAAAATGTATCATGCAACCTGCTATGCAGGACTTGACCCTGAATTTATGGTTAAGGTTCACCTTCTCATTCCTGAAGGCGAAGAAAATATTATGTATTCGTGGATGCTTAACTTCCAGTATATGTCAGATGAGTATGTTAAGATGTACAAAGAGTCAAAACCGATTGGTGACGGCAAAGAGCCTGATATTTACATCTTCTCAGATCCGCAGTGGACTCCTGTTGAAAATCCCGGCGTAAGCTTTGATTGCCTCAGCGACCCTGCAAAGAAAACTCTCTGCTACTTCAATACAGAAACAAACTGTGCCTGCATTCTCGGTATGAGATACTTCGGCGAACACAAGAAGGGTACCCTTACAATGGTTTGGGCTATTGCCAACCGTAACGGTTACGCTTCATGTCACGGCGGACAGAAAGAATATCTCCTTCCTGACGGAAAAAAGTATGTTGCTTCTGTTTACGGACTTTCAGGTTCGGGAAAATCAACTCTTACACACGCTAAGCACGGCGGCAAGTATGAAATTAAGGTTCTTCACGATGACGCGTTCATCATCAATACAGATACCTGCGCTTCAATTGCCATTGAGCCTACTTACTTTGATAAAACAGCAGACTATCCGACAGGATGTCCCGACAACAAATATCTCCTTACAGCGCAGAACTGCTCAGCTACGCTTGATGAGGACGGCAAGGTTCAGCTTGTAACAGAGGACATCAGAAACGGCAACGGCCGCGCAATCAAATCAAAGCTCTGGTCACCGAACCGTGTTGACAGAATTGATGCTCCTGTAAACGCTATTTTCTGGATTATGAAAGATCCGACAATTCCTCCTGTTGTTAAGCTCAAGGGTGCTTCTCTTGCTTCTGTAATGGGCGCAACGCTTGCTACAAAGAGATCTTCTGCTGAAAGACTTGCTCCCGGAGTTGACCCCAACAAGCTCGTTGTTGTTCCATATGCTAACCCGTTCAGAACTTATCCTCTTGCTAATGACTATTCAAAGTTCAAAAAACTTGTTGAGGAAAAGAACGTTGACTGCTACATTGTAAACACAGGCGACTTTATGGGTAAGAAAGTACAGCCTAAGGATACTCTCGGAATTCTTGAAGCTATTGTTGAGGGCAAGGCTGAATTCAAGAAGTGGGGTCCGTTCTCTGATATTGAGATTATGGACTGGGAGGGCTTTGTTCCTGATATGGACGATGCCGATTACGTTGGACAGCTCAAGGCTCGTATGAATGACCGAGTAAATGAAATTAAGGCATTTGCTGTTGAAAAGGGCGGTTACGACAAGCTTCCCGACGATGCTCTTGAAGCAATTCAGAAGGTTGTTGACGAACTTAAATAATTCAAGTAAACGAGAAAAAGACACCGCAGAATTCTGCGGTGTCTTTATTGTTGATGTGCCAACAGGGGGACTTGAACCTCGAACCGACAGGTTATGAGATTACCGTACTCTAAATAAACTCAGTATTTATCGGAGTTTATTAAATCCACTGACTAACATTGTAAAAATAGTTTGTAGCGCAAGCTTAATTGCAAATTAAAATTCCCGATGTAACTTATACATCGGGAGTTATTATTGGGGCTTTTCACCTGTTAAAAATTCAATACTTCTTTCAATTGCGTCCTTTGACGTGCCCCATTCCTGACCTTTGCTTCTGTAATCAAACATTGAGCAGAAATGCGTTATATCTTCTTTGAGAGAAATCAGATAATTTTTTGTAAGTGCGGTTGTTTCAGAGTGAAACTCAGACAGATATTTTGACGGAAGTCCTCCTTTTGCCGTTGCGCAATCCATAATAAAATGATAATGTTTCAGACAGATAAACGGCTGTTCGTTATATAGTTTTCTGAACTCTTCGCCTTTTGTCCATTCAATAAAAATTGTTGCCATAAAGTGCTGCATATCCCATTCTATTCTGTCGCAGACATAGCAGGAATTTATCTCGTTTTTTATGCCCTCAAGCTGTTTTTTGTCGGGTTTGCTTTTTAGTTTTTTGGGCATATAGCTGTCAAGTATTTCCTGCAAGTGACTTTCAAGAATAAGAGCGTTTGGAAGCTTTTGCCCGCTTTCAAACATTTTTGAAAAATGTCGGTGGCAAAACCCTTTTTTATTTGTTTCAACTCTAATGTTTGGTTCCATCATTGCGTCGCCCGTAATAAATCTGACATACTGATCCTCAAGCATATCTTTCATTCTGCAAATTGGACAGCCGTCCTTAGGCATAAATATATCATTTATCGGAATTGTGCATATAGTTTCTTTCATATAACTACCTCCGCAGTTAAGATAAATTTATTGTACCATAGAAATAAAAATTATGGTATAATTATTTTAATAAGGTGGGATTTATATGAATTGCATTGAGTGTGACAATGGAATTAAAATCAGCGGAGTAAATGATCTTGACCTTGCTCAGACTCTGGACTGCGGACAGAGCTTCCGATGGATTGAGCAGGAGGACGGTTCGTTCAAAGGCGTTGCTTACGGAAGATATGTTACCGTCAAACTCTGCGGGAGTGATTTATACATATATAATGCGACAAAAGAAGATTTTAAAAATATCTGGTTTAATTATTTTGACTTCGGCCTTGACTATGGAAAAATAAGGGATGAAATAAGTAAAATACACCCTGTTTTAAATGAGGCGGCAAAGTATGCGCCCGGTATCAGAATTTTACGGCAAGAGCCGTATGAGACTCTTTGCACTTTTATTATATCTCAAAACAATAATATAAAACGCATAAAAGGAATAGTACAAAGGCTGTGCGAAAATTTCGGAAACGAAATTGAAGAAAATATCTTCGCTTTTCCGACAGCAGAAAAAATAGCTGAATTAACGGAAAATGACCTTGCTGTGCTGAGAGCGGGATTTAGAAACCGCTACATCATTGACGCGGCGCAAAAAGTTGCAGGCGGTGATGTTGACCTTGAAAAGTGCAGAACAGCGGACTATGAAGATGCAAGAAAAGAGCTGATGAAAATTACGGGGGTCGGAGTAAAGGTCGCCGACTGCACATTGCTTTTTGGTATGCACAGAATAGAGGCGTTTCCGATTGATGTATGGATGAAGCGTGCAATGGAAAAGTTGTTTCCGGGTATGAACGGTGATGACTTTGGCAGATATGCAGGTATTGCTCAACAGTATATTTTCCATTACAGCCGTATGCATCCCGAATTATTTGAATAGTATAAAAAATAAATTATTTTGAGGCATATCAGTGTTAAAAATTGATGTGCCTCTTTTATTTAACTTATATCATTTTATCGTTTGCTGTGCAATATACAGCATTTTAACCGATACCGTAAAAGCATTTGGCATTTTCACAGGCAGCATCAAGCAATTCCTGCACTCCGATATTTCGCACCGAAGCAATCTTTTCAGCAGTACAGATAATCATAGAGCTGTCACAGCGTTTTCCTCTGAACGGCACAGGTGCCATATAGGGAGCGTCGGTTTCAAGCAAAAGTCTGTCAAGCGGAATTTCCTTTGCTGCTTCAATACTGTGACGAGCATTTCTGAATGTTATAACGCCGCCAAGACTTATATACATACCCATTTTTACTGCCTCGCGCATAAGCTCAACGCTTCCGGAAAAACAATGTATAAGAGCTTTCGGCTGGTATTTTTTCAAAAAATCGAATGTGTCGCCGTGAGCCTCGCGGTCGTGAACTATTAATGGCATATTAAGGTCAATTGACAGTCTGATCTGCTCCTCGAAAGCCTTTTTCTGTATTTCTTTAGGAATGTCCCAATGGTAATCAAGACCTGTTTCTCCGATGGCGACAACCTTGTTGTGTGCCGAAAGTTCAGAGAGCTTATCAAGGTAATTGTCGGGTATGTTTTCGAGATTTTCAGGGTGAAATCCTACTGCGGCGTACATAAAATCATATTTTTCAGAATACTCAATACTTTTTTTTGCAGTTTCAAGGTTTACGGAGTTATTTACAATTCCGCATACGCCTCTGTTCTTCATACTGTCAAGCAAATTAAATCTGTCGTCGTCAAACCACTTATCATCATAATGGGCGTGTGCGTCAAAAATATTACTGTAATTCATAATCTATTCACCGATTTCATTTTCAGAATTTACGTTTGTAATTTCTACGTTTTGTTCTGCAAAAATGGGCAGGATTTTTTCGTGTATATTGGTGTTGTCTGTATTATCAGACAGATTCAGCGAATGTCCGTCATCAAAGTAAATTATAAATTCCTCTTCGCTGTCTTCTCCTATGCAATATAATCCGTATATTTCGTCGTAGCTGTAATATTTACCGTTCATATTCAGGTAATTGCTTTTGTCATAAACACCGTTTTCACCTATCGCAAATCCGAAGTTGGCAAACAAAAATACTGAAACGATAGCGAGAATATAAATAAGATAAAATAAAACACGCATTCGTTTTTTAGATTTTTTAGTTTCGAAAATGGCATCATAATCCATCAATTGCCTGTACCGTTTTCTGAAAAGACGTCGGTATATCTTTTCACGAATGAAATATCCCGCTGCAAAGCTGCATATCATAGCAGGAATAAGACAGCACAAAGCGTTGTACCATTCAAGCGGAGAGGCATAAACAGCAGAACTATAAATAATAGCCGCTATGGCATAGTATATGCCGATGCAAAATGCTGTGAATGGAATTAACATAACCGCGCTTGAAACTAAAAACGGAACAGAGCCGTTTGAACCGGTGTATTCTTTAAGTCCGTCACGCAGACATTCGTATTCTTGACTCAAAATGGGGGCAGGAGAAGTGCAGCTATTTATGTAATCAATAATTGACTTTTCATAAATAAGCTTGTTTTTCTTTTTTTCGTATTTTCTGAGTGCCTTTTTATAATCACCAGAGAGAAAGTCGCGATATTCATACGAAGCAAATGCACATTGCTCAAATCCAAAATATAAGCCGAAAAGATAGTCGTAAGTATCCTCAAGGCTGATTTCTTCATTTTCTGAAATTTCTTTATTAAAATCATCTGTCAAACTAATTCCGACAGTTTCTTTTATATTTTTGTTTAAAACTTCTTCAATCAATTGCAAATTATCTTTTGAGACGGAAAAGGATTTGATTTTTGGCAGAACTTCCAAGAAATCCTTTGCGAGCTTGTCAAAACACAGCTCCATGCGCTCTGCGTTTTCTATGAAGCAGTAAAACCAACAGTTAAAGTTATCTTTGTCAATAAGCCCGATTATATCGTACATCATACATTTAAGAGGAGTGCTGTATCTTTTTGAAAAATCAAGAATGATGTTAAGACCGCTTTTTTCTATTATGCCTCCGCATTCAAGACAATACTCAAACTCTACGTTAAAGCTGCTAAAACAAAGAGTACCTATAGCCGAGTCGTCGTCGCAGATAAAGCGCGTCGTGAAAGCATTGGTCTTTTCTGCAAATTTATTAAATTTTCGTTCAAATACTTTTATTATATCATTTATCATATTTTTCATCAAATCTTTATATTCAAGACAATTGCCGCAGCTACGGTCATTAACAATCGTTTCTGCGGCATATTTTATGTTATAAAAAGCGGCTCGTCAGCTTATTTTTGAACCTGCGGGCATATCGTCAACAAATATTACCTTTAAGTCATCCTCGCAGGTAGCTGCAAGTATCATTCCGCAGCTCTCAACACCGCAGAGCTTTGCAGGCTTGAGGTTCGAAACAAGAATGATTTTCTTTCCGACAAGCTCTTCCGGAGTGTAGAACTTTGCGATTCCGCTTGCAACCGTTCTTTCTTTTGCTCCGTCAAACACTGTCAGTTTCAGCAGTTTTTTTGCCTTCTTGATTGGCTCGCAAGCCTTGATTTCCGCAACTCTGAGGTCAACCTTGCAAAAATCATCAATGCCGATTTGAGCAATACCTTCAATCTCTTCTTTTAATTTATCAGTTTTTTCATTATCAGGAGAGTTGTTTTTAATTATGCTGTTAAGCTCCTCAATTTCCTTGTCAACGTCAATTCTGGGGAATAGTGCATCTCCCTTTTTGACTGTCACATCAGGGGGAAGTATGCCGAATTTGCCTGCGTTTTCATAAGTAGCGCATTTTTCACAAGCGCCAATCTGTTCAAGTGCCTTTGGCATAGTAGAAGGCATAAATGCAGAAAGCAGAGTTGCGGCAATTCTAATGGTATCAAGAAGATTATACAGCACGGTTGCAAGTCTTGCGCGTTTTGTTTCATCCTTTGCGATAACCCAGGGAGCAGTTTCATCAATATACTTGTTTGCGCGCGAAACAACTTTGAATATTTCCGCAAGCGCATTGTTGAGCTGAGTTTGATCTATATACTCGTCAACTGCTTGTCTTAACGAAGTTGCACAAGCAATAAGCTCATCATCATAATCGCCCTTTTCACGCTCTGTAGGCAGAGTTCCCCCGAAATATTTTTCTACCATTGCAACGGTACGCGACACAAGATTGCCCAGCCCGTTTGCAAGGTCGGAGTTTATTCTGTTAATCATAATTTCGTTTGAGAAAGAACTGTCTGCACCAAGTGCCATTTCGCGCATAATATGATATCGAATAGCGTCAGGACTGTAACGCTTTCCGAGAATAAACGGGTCAACTACATTGCCAAGCGATTTTGACATTTTCTGACCGTTAAAGGTAATCCATCCGTGAACAGCAAGATGTTTGGGCAGAGGCAGGTCAAGCGCCATTAGCATTGCAGGCCATATGATTGCGTGAAAGCGCATAATATCCTTGGCTACCATATGAACATCTGCAGGCCAGAATTTTTCATAATCAGCAAAACTATCGTTTTTATATCCAAGTGCGGAAATATAATTGGAAAGTGCGTCAATCCATACGTAAACAACGTGTTTGTCATCAAAAGTTACGGGGATTCCCCATGTAAATGAGGTTCTTGATACGCATAAATCTTCAAGACCGGGTTTGATAAAGTTGTTTACAAGCTCCACTGCGCGGTTTTTTGGCTGCAAATAATCGGTTTCGGTAAGGAGCTTTTCAATTCTTTCGGCGAAGGGTGACATTTTAAAGAAATAGGCTTCTTCCTTTGCTTCGGTAACTTCTCTTCCGCACTCAGGACACTTGCCGTCAACAAGCTGACTTTCAGTCCAGAAGCTCTCGCAGGGAGTGCAGTATTTGCCCTTATATTCTCCCTTGTAGATATAACCCTTATCATAGAGTTCCTTGAAGATTTTTTGGACAGTTTCAATATGATAGCTGTCAGTTGTGCGTATATATCTGTCGTAGTTGATATTCATAAAATGCCAAAGGTTTTTGAATATTTCTACAATTTCATCAACATACTGTTTGGGAGTTACGCCTTTTTCAGCAGCTTTTTGTTCGATTTTAAGTCCGTGTTCGTCTGTTCCGGTAAGAAACATAACGTCATATCCCTGCATTCGTCTGTAACGGGCAATAGAATCACAGGCAACTGTCGTGTAGCAGTGACCAATATGCGGGTTGCCTGACGGATAGTAAATAGGCGTTGTGATATAAAATGGTTTTTTCTTACACATGGTGTATTACCTCCCTTTAATTTAGCAAATGAGCTATAAACTTTATTATACCAATTAAAGGTAAAAAATGCAACAATTACGCAAGTTTTGAATTTGAAATAAAAGAATAAGGAATAATTTTTCAGGAATGAATTAAAATAAAAATAATACTTGACAAATCATATGTATAGTGATAAAATTATAAAGCTGTAAAAAATAACACTTATAAATATCGCGGGATAGAGCAGTTCGGTAGCTCGTCGGGCTCATAACCCGAAGGTCGTCGGTTCAAATCCGGCTCCCGCAACCAACCGAGTGCCTCGGTACGCAAATCGCGTATCGAGGTTTTTGTTTTTTTCTTAAACTATTAAAATTATCTAGTGGCTGTTTATTTTCTGTTTATTATATAAGAATAATCACTAAAAATCAATACAAATTACACAAAATCAAAGGCTATACACTTCCAATATTGAAGAGGTGTATAGCCTTATTTTTTATAATGTATTTCTATTCGTGTTCGGCATAAAAAGATTTTAAGCGTTTCCGCTACAGATTCATTTGTTGACTTTATGTAGTGAGCATAAATTGTATTAACTATACTGTTTTACAGGAATCCGATAGCGAAAACTTTTCTTTATAAAAAATTTATCCAAACATACTCATTAATTGAGCCACGATAAGTCCGCCGCCGGTACCGACAACATAACCTAAAAGTGCCATGATAATACCAACAGGTACAAGTGCGCTGCTGTATGTACCCGCAAGAACCGGAGCAGTAGCAGTACCTCCGATATTTGCAAGTGATGCAACTGCGCTGGTGAATATGTCAAGCTTGAGAAGCTTTGCAAGGATTATCATTATTATAACATGGATAGCCAAAATTATAAATCCTGTGAGCAGCCATGCCGGAGCATTACCCATCGCCGAAAGATCAGCTCTTGACGCGATAAGTGCGATTACTATGTAGAGCATTACATTTGAAATTTCCTCAGTGCCCTTAATCTTACCAAACGGAGTCATTGCGAGGATTACGCCAAGAGCCGTTACTATAAGAACCGTCCATGTAGCTTTGTCAAAGAACGGAAGAACGCCGTTTATAATTGTGCCGAGACTCTGGCAAACTGCCGAAACAATAAGTCCCGAGCCTATGAGCAGTATTATGTTCTGCCATACGAGCGGTTTTTTGTTTGCTGCTGCCTCTGCCTCAAGAGTCCTTCCTACATCGTCTATAATGCGGGTATCAGCTTTTGTCCACTTGTTAAACTTATCAGACATCTGAATTGCCCAGAGCAGGAACATAACGTACAATGTCGCGCATATTGAGTCCATAACGAGCGCGTATGCCATTGTTGATTCTTGAACATCAAGAGCTGCTTGGATAGCAAGCATATTTCCACCGCCGCCCATCCAGCTGCCGCAAAGAGCGCCCAGAGCCTGCCATGCGCCCTCGCCGAGAATGTTATGCATAATTGCATACGCAACAACAAATCCCAAACCGATTGAAAGTGTTGCTGCGAAAAAACCTATAAGCATTTTTGGTCCGAGCTTTATGATTTTTTTTAAGTCGCATCGTAAAAGCATAATAAACAGCATCGCGTACAAAATAGGGTTCTTCAGTGAAGTGTACGCGCTTTCTGTAGCCTTGAGATCCCACATCTTAACTGTACATAAAATCATGAGCCCAAGATAGATAAGAACTATCGGAGGTGCAAATTTAAAAATACTTTGTGCCTTTTTGCCCTTAAAAATTTTAGGCAGACAGACTAGTATTGCAGCTATAAATATCAGAGCCGCGATGTACATAAAACCATCTTTGATCAACGTTCTACTCTCCTTTTTATTTTTATTTCAGCATTTTAAGAACCTGCAAAAGATATTTCCAGACACGTCCGCACGATTTAATGTCCAGGTACTCCTCGGGAGTGTGAACGTTGCGAATAGACGGTCCTATTGAAACCATATCCACACCGGGTAACTTTTCATTAAGGATGCCACATTCAAGTCCTGCGTGAATTGAGGTAATAATCGGTTTTTCGCCATACATTTCCTCGTACACTGCTGCCATCGTGTCGCGCAGCGGTGAGTCAGGGATGTACTCCCACGCCGGATAATCATCGCCGAGCTGAATTGTTCCGCCAGCGTACTCAACAAACGACTTGACCGTTTTCACAAGAGAGACTTTATCCGCGTCAGCATTAGAGCGAATCATAAAGCTAAGCCTTAACGTCCCTCCATCAAATACTGCTTCGCCCGGGTTTGAAGAGGTTTGCACCAAATTCGGAATTTCCGCATTCATTGCGCGCACTCCGCTCGGCGACTGCATCAGTGTGAATATAATTCTGTCCGTGCTATCGCAATCGGCGCATAATTCAGGAAGCGATACAGTTTGAACCGATACATATGCGTCAGGCTCGGAATGGGCACATTCCTTTTTGAGTTCTGCATCAAATACAGCGATAATTCTGTCAAACTTTTTTTCATCACCCTTGCCAATGCAGACTGTAGCCTGTGCAGACGGCGTGATAACGTTGAGCCTTCCGCCGGCATAAACTGAGGCAATCTGAATATCAATAATGCCATTTAGTTCATAAAGCAGCTCGCCGAGAACCTTTATTGCATTTTTACGGTTTTTATTGATATCTATACCTGAATGTCCGCCCAAAAAGCCTCCTATTGTAATTTTCTTCGCGATACCATCAGCCGTAACCGTATGAATAGGAATTTCACAGTTTACACGTGATGCACCGGCACAGCTTACAGTAAGTACACCCTCCGCCTCAGAGTCGATGTTAATAAGCCGTCTGCCCTTGAGCCGTGACGCGTCAAGTGCGTGAGCTCCGCGTAATCCCGTTTCCTCGTCTATGGTGAGCAGTCCCTCTATCGGCGGATGCGGAATATTGTCCGAATCAAGCAGAGCGAGAATATATGCTGCAGCAATTGAATCATCGGCGCCAAGGGTCGTTCCGTCTGCGCGGAGAATATCTCTGTCCACGATAACGTCAATTCCCTCTATATCCATATCCTTTGTGCAGTTGGGAAGCTTTTCACAAACCATGTCAAGATGTCCCTGGAGTATAACGGGAGCACTCTGTTCATAACCCTCTGTTCCTCCCTTGAAAATCATAACATTTCCGTACTCGTCACGATATGCGTCCAATCCGAGTCTTTCGGCAAAATCAAGGCAATACTGCTCTATCTGTCTTGTGTTTCCGGAACCGTGAGGGATTTTAGCAAGCTCAGAAAAATAGTAAAATACTTTTTTAGGTTTAAGTTCGGTGATTTGCACAAAAAACCTCCACTCTTGATTATACTTCTGTAATATTGTAACATACGAAGCAAAATATGTCAATGCCTTATAAGAGTAAGTTTAATTGTAATCAAAGAAATTTTCCTAAGGGGAAACAGTTAAGTATTATACGGCTAACAGTTTTTGAGAAGCGATTAGCAAAAATAAGAAGCTTAAAGCCGAATATATAATTATTTTATGATAAAATCCATGTAAAAAAATTTATTAACAGCTATAAATTTAAAATATTTTTAAAAAAATTATAAAAATAGTTAAATACGTAATATATTCCGTGGCAAAATAAAATAATTTTTGTTATAATTTGTCACATAAACAAACGAGATGAAATTATTTCGATATAATATTATAAATAGGAGTTGTTATGAACGAAAATAATATTATTTCCCGAAAATTAAAATCTCTACGTAAGGAATTGAATGAGTCTCAGAGTGAGTTTGCCTATAACTGTGGCATTAGCACAGAAACGGTTAGTTTAATTGAGCGAATGAAAGTTAATCCTAATTTAGACACTTTGCAAAAAATTGCAGCATATACAGGCACGACAGTATCGGAGTTGCTGGAAATAAAGGATTAAATATTAATTTTGACATACACTTATTTTGCCTCTCTATATATCCAAAAAAGACAGAGTTTTTACTCTGTCTTTTTTCTTTAACAAATAAAATTCAACGGGTAGAACGTATAGAATTATCGTATTTATTAAATTTTTGTTTTTCAGGCCGTGTCAGCTGAGTTTCAGACATATATATTGTACGTCAACTGTCCGTTTATCTGAAAAATCAGCTTAAAAAAGAGTTATGCCAAACATATGCAAAATCCATAGTATTGCGCCGTAAATTATCGAAGCTGAAACACCGTAAACAATTACAGGACCTGCAATTATAAACAGCTTTGCGCCCAGACCGGCAACAAAGCCTTCTGATTTGAATTCAATGGCAGGAGACGAAACTGCATTTGCAAAACCCGTAATAGGAACAAGGGTACCTGCACCGCCATGCTTTGCAATTTTATCATAAACTCCGATAGCCGTCAGAAGTATTCCCAGAAAGATAAGTGTAACAGATGTAAGCGTTTTGCTTGGTTCCTTATCAAGACCTATTGCCTGATATAAATTAAGAAGCCCTTGTCCTGCTGCGCATATTGCACCTCCGATTAAAAATGCTTTGATGCTGTTCACAAAACATTTACTTTTCGGTGAATTCTTTTTCACAATATTATCGTATTCTTTAGGTGAGATCATTAAAATACCCTCTTTATAATTTGTTATACTATTGGTTCTTGACTTTATTTTATCCGTATTTTTCTTAATTATGTTAAAATTATCACTTTATTTTTGTTCAGTTATGTTGTATAATGATAAATGTATATTTATGTGTAATGGAGGAATAGGGATTGGAACATTATCTTGACAACAGTGCAACTACGGCAGTTTGTGCAAACGCCGCAGAAAAAGCATACAGGATAATGACCCAAATTTACGGCAATCCATCGTCATTGCATATAAAAGGTATGCAGGCGGAGCATGAGCTTAACACTGCGAGAAAAATTGTTGCAAAGTCACTTGGAGCAGAAAGTAAAGAAATTTTTTTTACAAGCGGCGGTACAGAGGCAAACAATACGGCATTGTTCGGAGTTGCTCAGGCACGCAAAAGACAAGGCAAAAAAATTATAATTTCTTCGGTTGAGCACAGCAGCATTATTGAGACGGCAAAAATGCTTGAAAGCGACGGCTTCGAGGTTGTTCGGGTATCTCCTCAGACAGACGGAGTTATACACCCGGAGGATGTTGAATATGCTGTTGACAGTGATACAATTCTTGTGTCTGTTATGTGTGTAAACAATGAAACGGGAGCGATAATGCCTGTTCAGGAAATTTTTTCTGCCGTTAAAAATAAAAACAGCGATGTGGTGTGTCATACCGACGCTGTACAGGCATTCGGAAAATTAAATCTGAATGCAAAAAGGCTTGGCGCAGATTTAATAAGTGTAAGCGCGCATAAGGTTCACGCACCGAAAGGCTGCGGAGCTTTATATATAAAGAAAGGCGTTCGTATAATTCCCCGACAATACGGCGGTGAGCAAGAAAAAAAAATTCGTCCCGGAACCGAAGCGCTGCCGCTGATTGCCGCATTCGGAGTTGCCTGTAATGAATTTGACATTGACGCAAATTACTCAAAAATAAAAGAGCTGAATGATTACGCAAGAGAAAAACTGCTGAAAATTGACGGAGTAATCATTAATTCTCCCGAAAATGCTTTGCCTTATGTGCTTAATATTTCGGCAGGCAGAGTAAGAAGCGAAACCATGCTGCATTTTCTTGAGGAGCTTGACGTTTTTGTTTCTTCGGGAAGCGCCTGCGCAAAAGGCAAACCAAGTCATGTCTTGAGCGCTGCGGGAATTTCTAAAGACAGAGCCGACAGCGCGATAAGAATAAGCTTTTCAAAATATAATAATAAAGAAGATATTGATGTGTTGTGTAGCGGTATTGAAACCGGACTTTCGGTACTTGCTCACAGATAAAATAAAAATCTCCTTATATGGGGAAATACGGTGTGGGTGAAAGAAACCGTAAAATTCCCTTGATATAGTAAAATATAATAATAGGAAACAATATGAAAGAGATTATCCTTTTGAAGGACGGCGAAATCGTTTTAAAGGGACTTAACCACCGTTCATTTGAAGATGTTTTAAAAAAGAATATTAAAAATTCGCTTAGCGGTCTCGGCAGGTTTGAGATTACTTCAGCACAGTCAACAATTTATGTAAAACCGCTGTCTGATGACATTGACCTTGACGAAGTATGCGGCAGAATAGCAAGGGTATTTGGAATAGTATCTTTTTCAAGAGCCGCAGTATGTGATGAAAAGACGCTGGATTCGGTTTTGCAGACAGCGCCCGTTTACCTTGAAAAAGAGCTTAAATCGGCGGCAACATTCAAGGTTGAGGCTAAGAGGAGCGATAAGAAGTTTCCGTATAAATCGCCTGATATATGCAGGGAATTGGGCGGTGAAATTCTTTCAAAATATCCCCATCTTAAAGTTGACGTACATAATCCCGACATTACGGTTTATGTTGAAATACGCGATTTCGGCGCATACATTCACGCCGACGCCGTAAAAGGCGCAGGCGGAATTCCAGTAGGAACAGGCGGAAAGGCGGCAATACTGATAAGCGGAGGAATTGATTCTCCCGTTGCCGCATATATGATGGCTAAACGCGGAATAAAGCTGACGGCAATCCATTTTGCAAGTCCGCCCTATACAAGCAGACGCGCAGAGGAAAAAGTAGTCAGACTTCTGAAAAAGGTAAGCAGATATGCAGGACCTATGACAATGTATACGGTTCCGTTTACAAAAATTCAGGAAAAAATCAAGAATGAATGTCCAGAAGAACTGTTTACAATTATAATGAGAAGGCTGATGATGGAGATTTCCGAGAAAATTGCATTGCAAAATGATTGCTCTGCTCTTATTACGGGTGAAAGTCTTGGTCAGGTTGCAAGCCAGACTATCGGTGCTTTGGCGTGCACGAATGAAGCCGCCGATATGGTGGTGTTCAGACCGCTTATAGGAATGGATAAACAGGAAATAATTGATATTTCATATAAAATTGATACATATGATATTTCCATAGAGCCGTACGAGGACTGCTGTACAGTGTTTACACCAAAGCATCCGCGTACAAGACCTGTACTGAAATATGTCAAAGAAGCACAGGAAAAAGCAGAATTTGAACCTTTTGTTGAAGAGGCTTTGAATAATTTAAAAACGACATTTATTTCAGCAGATGATTGACACGAAAGGGATGAACCGGCGTGGATATTCAGATTTTATCTGTAAGCAAAACAAACGAATCAGAAACTATTTCTAAACGAAGCGATGAAATGAGAAACAGGCTTTATAAATACGGCTATTATCTTAAAGATGTAAAGAAAACTGTGCTCAAATCAGGAAAAATTAAATCTGCAATAAAAGAAATTGCGGATTCGGCAGAAAAGCCGGATATTGTGATAGTGGCAAACGCTCTTTCAACAACTGACAGCAAATCATTTAAAAAGTATTTTGTGGAAACTGTTGCGGCCGCCGAGCATGCTGAAAATGAGCCCGCCCCGAAGGACTACTGGAAAAAGAGAAACAGCGCATTTAATAAAGCGAAAAAAGAGAATGCCTCCCAGGAGGAGCTTGACGAGCTGGCAGAGCAGTTTAAAATGTTCCGAAAAAAATCAAAGGTATTTAATCTCGGAGACTTCGGAAACGGATATAAAGGCTACTGCTTTATGTATAAAGGCATTAAGGTTGCGGCTCTGCCTCAGTCTGAGCTTACGGGAGAAGATATAAACGAGGTTATTGCGCTTGCGGCTGTAAGGACAAGCGAGGTGTTTGAAAACTCGGCGGAGGATTATCCCGGCGGTTTCAGCACCAAAGAATATGTTCCTGCGAAAACAGGATTTGTTAACCGATTTATTCCGGTTAAAGGCGACGGAGGAAAGGAAATTTCACGCAAGTGTGTGGTTATAGCATCATTCCTTGTTTTTGTTACTGCATTGTCGCTTCTGCTTTATAATACTATATTCCTCAGTATGAAGAATTCTGAGCTTAACGGCGAAATACAGAAGATTGCGCACGGCAGTGACGACAATACCGGCGGGAACAATAAAAAACCCGATGTCGGAGATAAAATTGACTGGACTAAGCTCAAGGATATAAATGACGAGATTGTTGGCTGGATTAAAATGAGCAACACTCAGATTGACTATCCCGTACTCTGGCATAAAGGCGACGACAGAATAAGTCAGTATTATCTTAACCACAACTATAAAGGCGGATATGACAGCTTTGGAAGTATTTTTCTTGATTACCGCTGTACAGAGGGGATTGAAAGCAAAAATACGGTTCTTCACGGTCACCATATGAACGACGGCTCAATGTTCGGTGATTTGATGAAATTCGGCGGCACTACGGGTAATCTGGATTTCTACAAAAAAACGCCTTCGTTTGAATTTGACACTCCAGAGGCAAACGGAACATACAAGATTATATCCGTGTTTAAAACAAATACAATTTCCAGTCAGGGCGAGTTCTTTAACTATATGATAGGAAACTTCCAAAACGAAAAGGACTTTATGAATTATGTTTATAATGTAAGGATTCGTTCGCTGTTTAACTGTCCCGTTGATGTAAACGAGGATGACGAGTTAATCACGCTTTCAACCTGTTCATATGAGTTTACCAATTTCAGAACGGTTGTTGTTGCCAGAAAGGTAAGAGTAGGCGAGTCTAAAAAGGTTGATGTTTCAAAGGCGTCTCTTAACAAGAATGCCGTATGGCCTGATGTTTACTATTCGGCATATGGCGGAAGCCGCCCGACTGTAACCGATTTTTGTACTGCTTACGATAAGGGTCAGATTGACTGGTATAACGGCGATTATGACTTTAAGAGCCAAAAGGTTGTTGAACCTACTGCCACTGCGGAGACGAAAAACAACAAAAAATCCAACAATCAGGGAGCACAGCAGGCAACTGCTCAGGAAAAGGTTTATCTCACCGTTAAATTTATAAATTACGATAACTCGGTAATAGACACTCAGAGGGTTGAGTACGGAAAAGCGGCAAAAGCTCCTGCAAATCCGACTAAACCGAGTGATGCGTATTATGATTATGTGTTCAAAGGCTGGCAGCTTGATTTTGGAAATGTAACGCGTGATATGACAATTGCGCCAAACTTTGAAGCTGTATTAAAGCCGCAGTACGCACAGCAGTAGTAGGGAGGCAGATAACAGTGGATTGTCAGCTTGTTTTCTACGCCGCAAGAAAAACATCTTTTTGTGAGCGTGCTCTTAGAAAAAGTTTTTCAGAGCTTGACCTTAACTTTACCGATGCTTCATTTGCAACGGATGCAGTCGGTTTGGGAAGTACGGTTTCTGAGGCGTTTGAACAATATGACGTCGTATTTGTAATCGGAGGTCTTGGGTTTGATGATTACAGAGAAACAGGAAAAATATTTTCAGCCGCATTGGCTGATACCGATGTTGACGAGTACAAAAAGCTCAGGAATGAATCGGGTGAAGACGGGTATGTTATTAGAGCCAAAAATCAGCTTTTGATTTTACTGCCCGATGAACCGGAACAAATTGAAAATATCATGCAGGGGCCGATTGGCGGATATATTAAAATTACAGAAAATGAGAGGGTATAATAGTTATGTCAAAAAATACATTTGAAAAATACGAATCGTCCGTACGTTCTTATTGCAGACATTTTCCAAAAGTTTTTACAGATGCAAAAGGAGCTGTAATGACTGATGAAAACGGCGAAAAGTATATTGACTTTTTCTGTGGAGCAGGTGCTGTAAACTACGGCCATAATAACGACTATATTAAAGGCAAGCTGATTGACTATCTTGCAACGGACGGAATTATTCATGCTCTCGATATGTACACTGTTCCAAAGTGTGAGTTTATTGACACTCTTGAAAAGAAAATTATTGAACCCAGGGGATATAAATATAAAATTCAGTTTACAGGACCTACCGGCACAAATGCTATTGAGGCGGCGATCAAGCTCGCAAGAAAAACAACCAAGCGCAGAAATATTTTCTCGTTTATGGGATGTTTTCACGGAATGACGCTCGGTGCATTGTCGCTCACATCCGAAATGTATGCCCGCAATGCGGCAGGAGCAACTTTTGTTGACTGCACTCACATCCCTGCTCCGTATATGTTTGAGGGTCTTGACGTAATAAAATATATGCAGACGCTTATTGATGACGACCATTCGGGAGTTGAAAAGCCTGCGGCGGTAATTTTGGAAACTATTCAGGCTGAGGGCGGAATAAGAGTATTTGAAAATCAGTTTTTGCGCGATGTAAGAGAATTCTGCACAAAGAACGATATTCTTATGATTGTGGATGAGGTTCAGGTAGGCTGCTGCCGCAGCGGCACATTCTTCTCGTTTGAGCGCGCAGGAATTGTTCCTGACATTGTTGTTATGTCAAAGTCAATTGGAGGTATCGGAATGCCGCTTGCAATCGTTCTTCATACCGAGGCGCTTGATGATTGGAAACCCGGTGAGCATAACGGAACGTTCAGAGGTAACCAGCTTTCGTTTGTTGCAGGCAAAGCCGCCATTGAATATCTGCTTGAAAATAATGTTGAGTCAGAAACAAAACGCAAGGGTGAAATTGTAAAGGATTTCATCACAAACGAGATTTTACCTCTTGACTCAAGACTTGAGCTGAGGGGTATCGGTCTTATTTGGGGAATTGACTTTGCGGCAATTGATTCGTCACTGTCCGAGAAAGTTATTGAAAAATGCTTTGATAAAAATCTTATCTGTGAATGTGCAGGCAGAGAAGGTTCGGTTGTTAAAATTATGCCTCCGCTTGTAATTGAGGATGAATTGCTTGTTGAGGGCCTTTCAAGGCTTAAAGAGTCTGTTGAAGAAACTTTGAAATAATTTAATATGTAAGGAATGTTTAAAACTTACACTAAGACACCGCAGAAATACTGCGGTGTCTTTTTTTGCGTAAAAATATGAAAAAAAGTTTTAGGAAAGTTGCGTATTATAATGCAATTTTTTATATTTTTGTATGTATAAGTGGAGGAATATGTAGAAAATTATGTCTTTGATTTAAAAATGACCCAAAATTTCCTTAATTAAACTAATTAATTTACAGGAATTTATCAGTTTTATGCCCATATAACTGTGCAGAATATATTATTTTTTATGAGTTTTTTTGATGTTATCGTACAAG